>JAAZXG010000009.1 GCA_014240255.1 Methanobacteriota archaeon | reverse complement strand
GAATACACCCATTATCAAATAAGCTTGAATTATACCTAAAGGACCTAGAATGCCCCATTCAAATAAATCCGGAATTGCACTCAGAGTAGCAGTTCCAAAAGCTACAACTGTAGTAAGGGTAGCTACACCTAAAGCTGGAAATAGTGTTCGTATTGATCCCCACGCAGCACTGAAACTAGCTTTTTGAGGTGAAAAGGAATAGTCATCATCTTCTAAAGCCAACTTACGCCATCTTGTTAAACTATGAATGGCAAAATCTACACCTAAAGCCAGCATCAATATTGGTAACATAGATGCAAGCTGACTTTGTGGAAATCCTAACCAGAATGAATTTGCATTCATACAAACCATAAGTAATCCCAAACCAAGCGCACAAACAAGAACATCTCCTATATTTCTAAAGTAAAAAGACAATAAGAGAACCATTAATACAAAAGAAAGACCAACTAAAGGTAAAGTCGAATTTATCTGACTTTCAAGTTCAAGACCAAAGGCTAAATACGAATAAAAACTTACTTCTTCTTCCGATTCAAGGGGATCGGTGTAGAACGAATCTACTTGTTGTTCCCAATATTCATAATGTTCATAATCGCCTCTTTGTCTAGGGTAATCTGCAAATAATCTTTCTGAATTGGCCTCACCTGTAAGAGTGTAGCCATTAGCTTTCCAGTACTCATCTCCTGTAGCATAAAGCTCCACTGGATAATTGTCTTTGTCACGAGGGATTTTGCATTCGTTATCTGTTACTATACATAAATCTGGAGAAACAATATTTCTGTAAATAAATGAACCATCTTCTGTCCTAAAATTAAACAATGAATTAAGGACATATGTCAATTCTTTTTCAGTTGCATTAGCATAACTAGAACCAGTATAATTTATTATAAAAGAAACTTGAGTATCCATGTTCATTATTGAACGAACTGTGTCGGGAATGCCCCATATACTTGAATTTTCATTTTGTTGTACTTGCCAGTTAAATTTAACATCAAAATATTTACTTACAGACTCATCGGCAAGTAAATTATCATTGCGTTCAGTTGTTTCACGGAATACTTCAAAATCTAAAGCATTATGATTTTTAGTGTCTACTGAATCTCCCATAACTATTTGGAATACTAACCAATATTCTTCTGGCATCTTTTCATCAGCTCTATCTGAAGCTTGCCAAACAGGATCGTCAGGATAAGAAAAATCTTCTCTTTGATTCATTTCTCTTCCTAAACCTGGAGTGAATCCAGCTAAGACTATTAGAAAAAAAAAGAAAAATGCCACCATTGATATGCGCCACTGCTTTTTCAATGATGCTTCATCCATTTTACTCACGCTTAAACTATCTTTTATAAAACTTTAGCATAATACACCTCTATATTGGTTCTAATTGTGATATAAAATGATCATATTCTTCGCCTAAATGGATGTAACATCTAACCCAAGGATAAAGTCGACCGTCTTGAGCCTCTACAAATTGCCAAACATGCCCTTCGCCTTCTAAATCTTCAGCAAGTAAAATATCACCTCTTCGAATGATTACTTTGTGTTCTGTATCTTCTTCCACAACACCACAACTTTTGAATTCAAGACAACCACTCAAAGTTAATACTAATTGTCTTCTAGGTGCAGTATGTGCTAATTTTGGACCCTCCCCTTTCAAATTATCGGGAACTGGTGTAAGTGCAAATTGTGTTTTGAGATCGCCTGTATTATCCTGTATATTTTCGTTAAGGAATAAAGAAGAAAACATCCCTACTGATCCAAGTCCAGTTTTCTTCTCGACTGGGATTTTCATTTTTGCAAATCTGGTATGTCCACTATCGTCAGTATACATTCTGACTACTGGTATGCCCTCTGCCATAAACAGAGGGTAATTACCGCGTATTTATGCTTAGTGTGTTCTACGGCGTAGGCCAGCTGCGCCAACTAATACAAGTGCACCAACCATAAAGCTAACATTTGGTAATCCTGAATCTTCAAGAACCTCAGGTATTCGGTCACCTTCTGATCCAGCTCCAACAGTTACTGTGCCTGCCATACCCATAGTTGCATGTGGTTCACATACATAGTAATGAGTTTGATTGTCTACAGAAAATGTGTGTCTGAAATCAACTGTATTTGCAGAATCTCCACTATAGAAACCAATTTTAGCATCTTCAAGATTCATATCCTCATCAAACTTTGCTGCAATCTCTAATACATTATGGACATCTACTGCATCTTCCCATTGCCAGCATACGGTTTCCCCTACGTTAATTGAAAGTTCAGAAGGTTCAAATGTATAGCCATCACCAATGGTTACAGTGTGGTCACAGTCTGGACGTGAACCAAAAATAACAGTTACAGGTTCATTGGCATTGAATTTTGCATTGCTACCTTCAATAACTAAATCTTCACATCCTTCACAGGATATTACTTCATATCCACTTAAGAGGTTTATATCAACATACCACTTTTCATCACCATCAGAACTTCCAATAGGAATGTAAAGCTCATGGGTTTCCAATGATTCATCGACATCATCAAAATGTATTTTGAAAGACGATCCCATCATTAATGGTAAACCTTCATTATCTGATAAGGCTCCAATCATGTTTTCAGACATTGGCATTGGCTCATTATCTTCAGGATCATTAATTCCTACTATTCCATCTAAAATTGCAGGATCATCATCAGCTCCACAATATTCCATATCTGGTCTTCCTCCTTCTTCGTAATGATCATTATCTATAGAACAGGCGTAATCTGGATTTTGACCAAAGTCATCTGTACAATACCACATGTCTCCATAGCTCTCACAGTAATACCACCAATCCTCAAAACCTCCACTTGCAGAAGATTCACAATACCAACGATTATCTCCCCAATCATAATCACCATCGCGCGATTCAGAAACCCATTCACAATATGAATACTCATTCCAATATACCTCTTCATGGTCATCTTCGTCTTGATCAAATATACCCATTTCTACAAGTATATAGAACAATTCAACCACATTGTCTGCGGCTGTATCTGCTGTTATATTGCCATTTTCATAGTGTGTTGCATTCTCAGCAATCATAAAGATGGGAATAAACATGTTAAAGGCATCATCACAGTCTATCTCTTCACCAGTTTCCTCATCATAGCAGACTGGTTTGTAATCATGATAATCAGCTTCAGGCATATGTTTTCGATCGGCTGTACCTTCTACTAGTACTTCTTGACCTCCAGCTTCATCGTAGCCTTCACTAGACATAGCATAGATTTCACCGGAATCGTAGGCATCGTTTTCATTTTCATCAATGAACTGGAAATAATAAGAATCGAAGTCATAATTGTATGTCCAATTTTCAAATTCATTTTGACTAGTGATATCAAATGAGGTCTCTGCATCCATTGTGTCTAAATTTCCTGTACAATCGTCACAACCTTCACCTTCTGTTTCTAACACATTCTCATAATTTTCATAAAGATCATAAACAGAACCAAATTCTTCTTCAAAAGCTTTAGGATTATCTTTACCGGTATCATTATTATACCATTCAAAGTCGTAAGCCTCATTCCAGAAGTCTAAAAAGCCTAAATCATAAACAGACCCATTATAGGCAACAGTTTGCATAACTTCATGACCATCAGTTTCATGCCATTCCCAATGATTATCGGACATGTAACCATCCCACTCATCAGATTCTTCACCGTCAACTACAACATAAGCTCCATCTATATTATTGTAATATTTGCCTTCCGAATCAAGTGTTGTATAAACCATATAGTCGCCAGCGACTAAATCTACTTCTAACAATGCATAATTACAATTTGAGTAATCTTGGTCTTCTGAATCTATAGGACAATACATATCATCATTATAATAATTTTTGTTAGAAGCAATCAGGTCTTCACCATGGTAAATGTATAATCCTGGATACTGGCCCCAACAATCATCATCTACACCGTCTTCATCCCAATCATAGCACTGCCAACCTGCAGAAACAATACGTACTGAAGAATCTGTATCGATACTGAAAGATTGAGTTTGGTACATAACAAATTCTTCTTTATCATTATTATTCCAAGTATCAAAGTAAGGGAAATTTTCCATTTCCATGCTTTCATGATGTATACTGCCATTCATGACCCAATGCCCATCACCAAATTGTAATTTATGAGAATAAGGACCCATGTTTGAGTGATTGCCATTTTCACCATAACAGTCATATCCAAACGATACCAAATTTCCTTCATCATCGTAATCCCATTCCTCAGAACAGCTACCGGTTGTTACTAAGGACCAAGTGCCTGCGAATAGCTCAGCTCCCATAAAATCATCACAGTGAACATATGTTTCGTTATCATTTTCCCAAGAACAATATGACTCACTAAATGCGATATTTTCAAGATTTCTAAAATCAACTTCTTCTGCTGAAATATCGCCTTCAAAAAGATAAACATCGCCCCACCAGTAATTGTGGTGCTCCTGATATTCATCTTCTCCGTCTTCACAATCCCATTCCCAATTATTTACCTGGTGTATCCATATTTCAGAACCATTATGACAATCAAACCAATTTATTTCATTGCCTTCATCATCATATTGTTGCTCGTCTGAAGCATCTTCACAGTTATCATCACCATCATTAACTTGAATAAATGGTACTGTTTCAACACTCCCACTACCACAAACAAAATCTGGTGTGGTTTTTACCTCTGGTAAGAAATTAGTATAAATTATTAGTTCACCATCTGAATCCACATCAAATGTCTGAACATCATACAATACCGGTCTACCATTATCATCTTCTTGACTTCCATCATCCATAAAATCTCCAAATTCTGGAATTATGTATTCTTCCATTAAAGTTGTAGCATCAATGTGCCCAGCTTCGTAAGCAATAACTCCCCAAACAAATTGGCCACCTTCATCTTCATTATCATCCATGAAAAAATCATCACACATTTCTGAATCGTTATCATAACAATAGTTGTACATTGCTGTCATACATTCGAACATATCTCCATCGCCTTCATCAAAACATTCTGTGAATGTTGCACAGGTTGCATCATCCATCTCTGGTGGACATCTGAACTCATCATCATGACCATACTCATCATCTGACATCATCATCTCAACCCAATGATCGAAACATTCTTCGTCGATTACACTTCCACCGGTTCCAAGCATATCTTCACACATTTGCGCTATATCACTACGAGCATTATCAGACCATTCGATAGGCATTACACCATGATAGTTAACACTCCAATCTTCTAATGAATCCATTGTAGCAGTTAAATAAAAATCTTCGGGAAAGCTATCATCTCCATCATAACAAGGTTCTCCCACATCATATAATCCATTGCCATTAGTATCATCATAATCTATACAGCCTTCACCTTCTCCAGGTGGTCTACCCTCTCCATCGTCATCATCATAACAAGGTTCTCCCTCATCATATAATTCATTAGCATTCGTATCTTCATAATCCATACAACCCCCTTCATCAGCACCTACATTGTATGTTGGAACTGTGACAAAAGCGCTCATAACCATTATGAAAAATACAGCTAGCGTAGCTAGTCGGCTTAAGTTCATAATTCAGACCTCCCGAAATTAGTATATATAATTAACAGCTAGAACCTAAATACGTCAATAAAAGTATTTAAAAACATGTAATCGCCACTTTTTTGTTATTTAGCTGTAATTAATTCGCTTATTGACGTATAGCTTTAGAGATCGCTGCAGCCATACACATCGTTACTTTTTTAGCCGTAGGAATGTGTAATTTTTCATCGGGGCCGTGTGCATTACCACCGGGCCCTCCAGCTCCAGTAATTATGAATTTAGAATCAGGATACCTAGATTGGAGCATTGCCATAACTGGAATTGTACCTCCAATAAACAAAGACATTGGTTTATTTCCATAAAATTTTTCTCCGGCAATATCAAGCATTTCTGCTAATTCATCAGGTAAATCGGGAGATAGAAAACCATCAGCTACCTCAGTCATCTCAGCTGAAATATGTGCGCCATTAGGTGGATTTTCTTCGAGTAGCTTCTGAACCTTTACAGCTACTACTTCAGCACTTATGCCTGGCGGTGTTCTTATTGAAATTTTCAAATCGGTATTAGTTCGTAATACATTACCAGCATCTTGTATAGATGGAATCCCATCAGCACCAATTATGGAAAGGCTAGGAGATAAATTCATAGTTAAGAAGATATCAAGTGGATTTTCCACTTGTTTTTCAACGCCTTTGAGAAGTGGGAAGTCATCTACTGCTTTTGCATCCATATCTATAATTTTAGAAGCCTGTTTTCTCATTTTATCAGTAAGATCTATGTGTAACCATTCTGGTTTTATTTCACCACTATTTTCATCTTCAATTCGTGATAACAATTGCCTAGCTAAACGAAATGAAGAAGGCATAATGCCACTTCCATGCCCTGAATGAACTCCTACTGAAGATACTTTTACAGATAAAGTACCTGCGACAATGCCACGCAAACTTTCAGTAACCCATAATCGATCATAATCAATTCCTCCAGTATCTAATACAATTACTAATTCTGGAACTCCTAAAACGGATTCTAATTCATCTAGATAAAATGATAAATCTGGAGAACCGCTTTCTTCACCTGTTTCAATCAAAAAACGGCAAGTTGGATGAGAAACTCCCTGATCTTGTAATGCCAAAATAGACAAAACACCAGCATAACCACCATATCCATCATCAACACTTCCTCTACCAAATAACCACCCATCTTCTATAACTGGTTTCCAAGGACCTTTTCCTTCCGACCATCCGCTTGCTTCAGGTTGTTTATCTAAGTGTGAATAAAATAAAACTTCTCCATCGGCATCTCCATCAATTTTGACAAGTAAGAGAGGTGAACGATTCTTCAGTCTATGCACTGAAAGACTAAGACCCTTTAATGGCAAACTACGGGTCCAGGCAATAAACGTGTTAATTGCTGCATCTAAGTAACCATTAGCTTCCCAATCCGAATCAAATGAGGGAGATAAGGCCGGTATTTCAACAAACTCACAAAGACTTGGCAAGACTGATTTGTCCCACCATTTTTCTACAAATTCGGATATTTGGTCTAAATCTAATGAATTAGGCATGATGTTTACAGTCTTGGCTTACGTAATATAGCTAAGCCTAAAACCTCATTTTGACGAATCAAAACTATAAAGACCCAGTGATTTGCTTCAATAATATGGCTCTATGGTATCGCTCTCATTTGATTCCATTCGGATTGGCTTTGATTGCCTTTTTGATTATAACCACAGGAGGATGGATCCGTGTTAGTGGAGCTGGAGAAAGTTGTCCCGATTGGCCTACTTGTTTTGGTACCTGGGGATTTAATGTAACGCCTGAAGAACAAGGTGAATGGTGGGACGAAAATCCAGATGAGGTCGATTCGCGAGGTGTAGGGCATCGATACACTACTGACCAAATTTTTACTGAATGGGCCCATCGAGGACTAGTTGGAATAATTGGAATTCTTGTTATTTATAGCCATTACACTACTTGGACTCTCAAAGAAAAAATTGGAGAACGAACTTACAAGATGCATTATGCAGTCTCTATATTTTTGATTTTACAAGCCGTCTTAGGATATGTAACTGTAGATTTAGATAATGCACCTTGGACTGTTTCAATACATTTATTCATGGCTTTAATGTTTACAACCTCGTTATTGGCAGTAGGTCTTTTCTGGTGGGAGGGAGAAAATGAATTACCAAATTATCTTAGAATAGCTAATGCAAATAAAATCAAGATGATTATGTGGTACTCTTCGGCAATATTATTATTCCAAATATTAATTGGCGCATATCTTTCAACAAGTCACCATAGGGCTGCTTGCGGACTGGGATTCTATGAAGGGTGGCCACTTTGCGGTAGCTCTATTATTCCTGATCTTTCTCAATTGGGAATACTGCTCCAATTTGTACATCGAATATCTGCCATTCTAATTGGTGCCATCTTAATTTGGATTAGGATAAAAAATAAAGAAATAACCTCTAATCCTACTATAACTAAATTATTTGATGTTATGTTAGCATTATATTTCATTAATATATTATTAGGTGGACTCTACATTATTTCTGCCACTGAAGGTGATTTTCCAGAATGGATCTCATTACTCCATTTATTGATTGGAACCCTAACTTTCTTAACAAGTGCCTTTGCGTATTTAACTTGTACAATACCTAAAGAGGTGAAATCATAACTGAAAAAAAACCATCTTTAGCTAAAATATATTGGATTTTAATGAAACCTCGAGTTGTTATCCTTCTACAAGCCACTGCTATTTGTGGTGTCCTTGTTTATGATTTAAGAGAAGGATATGACGATGGAAGAAATATTTGGGATAGTCTTGTTACTTCTCTTATTGTTCTATTAGGTGGGTCTCTCGCAAGTGGAGGATCAATGGCCATCAATATGTGGTATGAAAGAGATATTGATCCTTTAATGGAAAGAACGGAAAAGAGACCTATCCCCTCAGGATATATTTCTCCAAATCATGCTCTTGCTTTTGGGATTCTGATTTGTGCAAGTGGCATTGGCTTAGTTTCATTTTTAAGTAATAAGGAGGCAGGAATAATTACTGCATTTAGTGCTTTATTCTATATCTTCATATATACCATGTTTCTCAAAAGAAGAACACCTCATAATATTGTAATTGGGGGACTTGCAGGTTCAACACCTCCTGCAATAGGGTGGGTTGCAGCCTCAGGACAAATCGATTCAATCTTACCTTGGTTGATGGTTTTTATTATATTTATGTGGACGCCTCCTCATTTTTGGTCTCTAACACTTTCAAAAAGAAAAGATTATGGAGAAGCTGGAGTTCCAATGCTACCTGTGGTAAAAGGTGAAGATGTAACTAGAAACCATATTGCAGCATATACGCTATCATTAATTCTAACAACTCTACTCATTGTAACATACGGAAATGCCGGAATAGTTTTTCTAATTACTGGAATGCTTCTTTCCAGTTATTTTGCTTATTGCGCCTTATCTTTACGTTTAACAAAATCTGAGAGTGATGCTTGGAATTTATTTAAATTCTCAAACATTTATCTATATTCCTTGTTCATTTGTTTAGTAATTGATTCAGTATATCTAGTTGAGTTATAAGGTAATCAGCTTTATTTAACCCACCCTAAATATGGCAAATACTTTACTTTCTTAAGGAAAAAAAATGTCACTAATCGAGGACTTGATTTATTTTGATAATCCTTCTATTTGGAATGACTTTGGAGGGACGAGTGGTGGTTTTGGAGGCATAGTTTGGCAGATGTTCATTTGGTCAGTAATAGTAGGATTGCTCGTAACTATTTGGCTAGTCTATAATTTAATTTATTTCAGACACAAAGATGGCGATCCTGATTCTAAAGATGCACTAAAAGCAGGCGTCTTTCCCCATGAAAGAGGAAATACGGTTATTGAACTTGCATGGACTATCGCGCCTTTACTCTTAGTTACTTGGCTTACTATTATCTCTTTGGCTCCTCTAAATTATTTGTGGGATGTACCTGATGAAGAGAATACTGATTTAACTGTTGAAGTTCTTGCATCACAATGGCAATGGAAATTTGAAATGCCTACTAACTATACAATACCGTCTGAATTTACTAAATGTGGTGGATTTGATCCAGCTGGGAATCCAATGCAAAACATGCAAATTACATATGATTGCTTAGAAATTCCCCATAATAGTATTATTCGATTTAATATAAATTCTGAAGATGTGTTACATGCTTTTTATATTGTAGAAATTGGAATAAAACAAGACGTTGTTCCTAATCTGCAAACTTTAGCATGGCTTGACACTAGTACTGTAAAACCCGGAGAATACAATATCTATTGCGCTGAAATGTGTGGAGACAATCATTCAAAAATGTTAGCTAAATTATACATTACGGAGGTTGCATGATTACTAACAACCTAAGAAAACTAAGTATTGGATTTCTAGTAGCTATCTTAATTGCGATTTCAGCATTCCCTACTGGAAATGGTTTGCCCACAGGCATAACTAATGAAAGTACAACAAGTACAGTGATAGCAAATGGATGTAACTGTCATAATGCGGAAGCGACCGCTAGTGTAATAGTTAATCTAACTCTTCCTAAAAACTTTACAAGTGGAGAAACTTATACACTAATCTTAAACATATCTGGTGGACCTAACAATTTAGCAGATGGAGAAAATCGAGGTGGATTCTTTGTCACTTCAAGCGATGGTGAATTATCACCTACTGTAAACGACACACTTGTACAAAAACCATTCGGATTTAATCACTTAACGCATACTGTTGAAGGAAATGATTACAGAGAATGGACTTTTGAATGGACTGCACCAGAGAGCGATGATATTTCTGTTCAATTTGTAGCATATGGAAACTCGGTAAATGGTGCTGATGGTTCACAAGGTGATTACTGGAATAACCAAGCTATAACTTTGTATGGAGTTAATGCAGTAATTGAAGTTGAAACCCACAACGAACTATCTGGACCTCAGAAATTAATTTATGCATTTGCAATAATTGCAGTTACTCTAAGTGTAGTGATAATTGGAAACCAAATGGTTACCAAAGATCAAGCGTTTGAAGATGTCTTGAAAGGATATTGGAAAGCAATCTATCCTTGGCTCACAACTACTGACCACAAATATGTTGGAATTATGTATATTTGTACTGGTTTTGGTTGGTTCTTTATTGGTGGTATTTTAGGATTATTAATTCGTTGGCAATTGATGGAACCTCGTATTGATGGTGACTTTCTAACTTATGAAGAATATAATTCTACATTTACTATGCATGGAACAACTATGATTTTCATGGCTGCCATGCCTATTATTTTTGGATTTGCTAATTACTTAATTCCACTCCAGATAGGTGCTCGTGATTTAGCATTCCCACGATTGAATGCGCTTAGCTATTGGTTGCTGCCAACGGGTGGTATTGTCATATACATGGGATACTTTACAGGAGGTGCTGGAGATGTTGGATGGACTGGATATACGCCTTACTCTTCTGGCGACTCAGCAACTACTCCCGGTACTGATTTTTGGGTAGCTGGACAAATCATGCTAGGTGCATCTTCAACGTTAACTGCAATTAATTTTCTAGTGACAATGCTACGTATGAGAGCCCCTGGCGTTACAATGATGAGATTACCACTTTTCTCATGGTCTATTTTGATTACTGTATTTTTACTATTACTATCCATTCCTGTTTTCACTGTCGCACTTATTTTATTGATGGCTGACAGAACATTCGGAACTCTATACTTCAATGTAGAGGCGGGTGCCGATCCAATTTTGTGGCAACATTTATTTTGGTACTTTGGACATCCGGAAGTTTATATCGTTATTTTACCTGCATTTGGTGTACTTTCTGAAATAATTACGACCTTTTCTAGAAGACCTATTTTTGGGTATACTTCGATGGTTTACGCTATGGCAACTATAGGAATTATTTCCTTTATTGTTTATGGACACCACATGTTTACAACTGGAGCAGATCCACTTTTCAGATTCATAGTTATGTTGACCACAATGCTGGTAGCCGTGCCCACAGGCATAAAGATTTTCAATTGGCTAGCAACGATGACTGGTGGATCAATTGTATTGAAAACCCCAATGGTATTCGCCTTGGGAACTGTTATCACATTTACGATAGGTGGAATTACAGGTATTGTTTTAGCTTCGATACCAATAGATATTGCTCTGCATGATGGTTATTTCGTAGTAGCTCACTTCCATTACGTATTAGTTGGAGGTACTGTTTTTGCATTCATTGGTGGAGTCTATTACTGGTATCCAAAAATGACGGGAAAGATGATGAATGAAAAATTAGGACTTCTTCACTTCGCCATGTCTTTTATTTTCTTTAATGCTGCATTTTATCCAATGCACAACGTTGGATTATCTGGAATGCCGAGAAGATATGCTACATATGATGAATCTTTAGCAGATATGAATGAATTTATCTCGATTGCTGCAATGATTTTCGGTCTTGCTCAACTAATTTTTGTTTACAATGTATTTTATTCTTATAAAAATGGCGAAGAAGCTGGAGATGATCCTTGGGATGGCTGGTCTTTAGAATGGACTACATCCTCACCACCACCTCATAATAGTTTTACCGAAATACCAACCCTAAAAGTTGCTGAGGAGGAAAAAAATGAGTGATGATCATGGCCATCATGGAACCATAGCTCCATTCTTATTCTGTGTAGCTTCAGCAGTGATGTTTATTGGGCTTGTAATGGCTACAGCGGGCGGCGAAGATAACGCAGGAGATACGGGATATTGGTTTATTTTCTTCTTTGGTCTTGCTGGTATGCTTACTGGTTTTATGATGTGGGTACAAGATTATTGGAATCAAACATCTGAAGAAGGCGAAGAAATTGAAGTTTATCATGAATTCTGGGGAACTGTAACTACTCGTAAATTTGGTATGTGGATTTTCTTACTAACTGAAGTTATGGTTTTTAGTACTTTACTAAGTGCTTACCTAAGATATAGAGCAGCAGTACCTGATTACGATTCAAATCTTGCTGAATGTATTGGTATTGATCCTTGTTGGGTTCCTGCAGCTGATGTAATTCGAAGCCACTTGATATTTGGAGTCATTAATACCTTTGCACTTTTACTAAGTAGTTTAACTGTTGTTTTAGCTCTGTATGCTGCTAAAAATAATAATCCAAAAGCTACGACTAGATATCTAATGGCTACATTTGTATTAGGTGCCATATTCTTAATTTTAAAACTATGGGAATGGGGTGAAATGAAAAATGGACACTTCTGGTCTGACCATTGTGATCCACTAAAACAAGATATAGCACATCACTGTATTGCTCCAAAATATGAACATGGCTTTTGGTTAGATACTAGTTTAGAAGGAAGTACCTTCTACATTACTACTGGAACACACGGAGCTCACGTTTTCGTCGGATTAATTGCATTACTTTATTTAATCGCTAAAGCCAATAAAGATGGCTATAATGAAAAATACCACGATACAATCGAATTATTCGGTTTATACTGGCACTACGTGGATTTAGTATGGGTTTTCGTATTCCCATTCTTTTATTTATATTGAGGTAAAAATGAGTGAAGAAAACAATTCCGGACATGAGCATGACGAACACCATGAACACTCGTTCCCAGCATGGGTTACGTTTGGTAATATTGAAAATCCTATCGATGGATTTCTAAAAGTATTTTTGTGGTTAGTTTTCTGGACACTTCTTGAAGTGGGTGCAATCCTACAAGAGTTTGCTTTTGTTATTACAATGATAATTTTATTCGGTATTGCCATAATTAAATGCTGGTTTATCTGTTCCTTCTTTATGCATATGACTTGGGATCCTCCTTTAGTTAATAGAACTGCTGCAGTTCCTGCCTTCTTTATGGCTGTATTATTTTTAGCTGTAGGATTAACTACTCCGGGTGCTGTAGATGATTTAGCTACAATTTGTGGTTTTTAGAATCCTAATTACTGTACATAAACAACCCAATCATTGTTAAAAGAAAATAAGGAACGAGAACGGCCGCACCTTCATAATCTTTCGATATTCTTTGACCTAACATTAGAATACATAATGATATAGCTGCTAAAATAAGGCCCATGATTCCGTATGATTCATCATTATAAAATAAAACCATAAAGGCCCCAAGTAAAGACAATATACCTGATAATACTTCAAATATTGTAACTTGAATCAAACCAAAAGCTGAAAAATTAGATAATGGTGTTTTAGCAAATTTTTCAGATATGAAATCAAGTTCACCTTCCCAATTAAAAATTTTATCAAAGCCAGACTGTGTCATAACTATACCTACAAAAGCTGAAATGAAAGAACAAATTATGCTCAAATATGTGAACTCGTATTCAAAAAAAAACAAACTTTCTTCGGTAAAAGATAATAGGGACATACTACCTTATTGGATAAGTGGGTATTTGGGTTTTACTAAAGAAGAAGGGCAATATCGTGATATATTGAAATATAAGTCCATTCATATCCTCTCCAGAGTACTCGGAAATTACCTTCTTGATCTATAATATATAATCTAGATGAATGGCTAACGCCGTAGACCTCTGTATCGTCTACTTCATCTAAAGAATTATAATTTAAGAAAGTAGAGATATATTCTATCATTGTTTCATTGGAAATATGTCCCTTTTGCCAATGTGTAAGATTATCAAGTATCTGAATCATTGGAATACTAATATTCATAGGTTCCGTATAATTGGTAACCATTTCTACTAATTGTTCATATGTCTGACTTCCTGAAGCTTGAGCTACAATTTGTGCATTACCTTCTTCCATATCGCCAGCCAATAAAGTCCAACTTGGATATGCATTATGGCCAAAAGCTTGAATTAAGGAATATTCATCATCATAAAGATAAGGCCATGTTGTATTATGTTCTAAAGCAAAATCTTGAAATTCTGTTAAATTATCCTCATTACTACCCATACTATAACCGCCTATAGATAGTAAATTGACTTCAGATGAATAATTAGAATGGAATTCTTTCAATACTGGAATTTGATTTTGACAATGTGAACAATCAGTGTGGAAAAACTCAATTAATGTTAAATTTTGTTTATAATAATCCTTAGATTTATGCATATTGCCCTCAATATCATTAAGATTCCAATTGGAACCAAAAGTCTGTGAAATTATAGCATCGATTCCAAGCATTGCATCTTCATGACTTAGAATACCATTTGATAAAGTCCAGAGGTCTAAGGCTGTAATTATTTGAGATTCGACACTTCCATCTTCGAAAACCAAACTCGTAAATTCGTACTCTGGATCAGGAATGCAAAAATCTAATCCAAATTCAGTATTATTTGAATCTTGCATGTATCCTGGATTACAATGGCAACCATTGTACCCGTCCATGTAGTGACCATAGCCTGAACAAGCATCAGGTTCTTTGATAACTTGAACTTTATAATCGCTCCACATAGCTTCCATATGATTTTCAGGAAATGTAGAATTTATTGTCAGGAATTGCCAATAGGCATTGTAATTAGATGCAAACGTTGCTAGATTTTCAGGAGTATCTCTCTTAGGATCTACTGTAACTGATAAGAAAACAACTGATTCATCATAAGAATCACCAAGCTCTTCCGCTAACTTTTTCATTTGGTAAGTGACTGCAGGACAAATATCTGGACAATTCGTGTAAACAAAAGTCATTACTACTATTTTACCTTCAAATTGGGATAAATTAACTGCAGTATTATTTTGATCAACTAAAACAAAAGGTGCTGGACTTTCAGGACAATCTGAAGATTCATTTGAGCAATCATCACCCCAAAAATCATTTGGATTGGAACTATTGAGATTATCAAGACATCCTGTAAAAGCGAATAAAACCGTTATTATAAATGTCAAAGCGCTTTTATTTTCCATATTTTTATTTATTCTCACTTATTTTAAATAATTTATCTATTTATATTTTTCAATTTGCTCAGAAAGTTCATCGTATGTTAATTCTCCGCTATGACTATACACAATTTCACCATCCTTAATCAGTGCCATAGAAGGATATGACTTGAATCCATAATCTCTCATTAATTCACCATTAGTATCATACAAATGAGGCCAAGAAAGAGTATACTTAAATTTGAAACTACTAATGTCGTTTTTAGTGTCTTGATCACTCATTTTATATCCACCTATTGAAAACATATCAATCGTATTGTTTTGACCATAAGCCTCATAAATTTCTTTCAACGGTTCTGTTTGATCTTGGCAGTGAGGGCAATCAGTATGGAAAAACTCAACAAGTGTTAATTTTCCATTGTCATAATAGTCCTCTGAAGAATACATCTCTCCCGTTTCAGCTTCTTCTAAATTCCAACTATCTGCACTTGGAGCACCCAACTCATAAAAAAATCCGAAATAAATTACTGTAACTAATATTACAGAAACTACAACAGGTACGCCTATTTTCCACAAATTATCATTGAATGCTTCACGTCTAGCTGCAATTCGTTCATCACCTTCTTGAGATGCTTTTCTTTCTAGTTTCCGCCTCCTTTTTGATGCCATTTATTTTCCTCCAAAGTATTCTTTCAGGTCAGCACCATATTCCCTAAGGGAAAAAAAGGTTGCTGCCAATGTTAGTCCAAAAGCTACCAAACAAAAAGGACACCATTGATGTATGATAAATGCTTCGGCATATGTTAAATAAATGCCAAATACTGAGCCTATCAAACCAGTTATTGGTAATAATAAAGTATTGTAATAAGTCCGATCTAAATCCATATTAAGAAAACGGTCCAAAGCTAATCCAAAGAATGTAAGAAAACCAAGAACGCCAAACAAAGCTACTGAAATACCAAATAATTCGGATTGCGCGCTAGACAAGACTACTCCACAATCGAGCCCAGGAAGATTCTGTGTAGGGCAACCTCCGCCATCGGCAACAAGATGATGTAAATATGTCAAATAAATAGAATCAATCAAACCTACTATTGATAGAAACATAATCATTTTTAATGTTCTATCTTCCTGTTCTATTCCCATATTCTGAAGTTGCCTAGATGGCATATATAGGTTTACCAGAACAATCCATTTATTGTGTCTTGCAATTGGCCACTTAGTGATATTCAATGCATGGACCAACTGAAGGAGTAAGTGAAGAAACAGATGAAGCAAACTCAGCTGTGAAAATTGTTGGAGGAAATGTTTTTGTAGAACTTGATCCCGACCATCCAGGTTTCAAGGATGAGGGGTACCGTTCAAGAAGAAATGAAATTGCAAAGATTGCGATGGAATGGAACGATATGAGTATGGAAGAACGAAGAAATACTAAAATTCCTCATGCACCTTATTCTGAAGATGAAGATGCTGTTTGGGCAGCCATTATGGAAAGAATCGCACCAGTTCATGAAAACTATGCTTGTAAACAATATTTAGATAATGCTAAAAAATTGGGTTTACCTAATGATCGAATACCTCAATTACAAGAAGTAAGTGAAACATTACAGCATATGACTGGCTTCAGACAAGAACCTGTGGGTGGCCTTGTTCATCCTAAAACCTTTCACACGGCTTTAGCAAATAAAGTATTCTTATCAACACAATATATTAGACACTCTTCAAGGCCTTTTTACACGCCAGAACCTGATGTTGTGCATGAATTAGTAGGGCATACTGCAATGCTAGGGGTGCCTGAATGGGCTGAATTAAACATACTATTTGGAGAAGCTGATATGAGGACTAAAAGTGAAGCTGCAATTACTCGTTTAGGATCTATATACTGGTATGTACTTGAATTTGGAGCATGCCGTGAGAAGGGGATAATTAAATCGGTAGGACCGGGTTTATTATCTTCGTTTGGAGAAATGGAGCATGCTTGTACTGGAGGTGAAGGATGTGGGAACAATGAGGCTTGTGTTTGCGATCCAAAAATCCAATACCTTACTCCCAATTTTGAAGAAATGGAAACAAGACCTTATGACGTTACAAAGTATCAACCTGTTTTGTATGTTTGGGATTCTTTCGAAGAAATGTACGAAAATACTAAAGATTTTATAACTAAATGGGGAACTGAGAAAGATCCGCGTAAAGAAGTGCACCAATAATCATTCAGATTTAAATGCATATTCTTTTAATTTTTCTAATTTAACCATATCTAATGCTGATTCATGTGTAGCTTCTAAAACTACCTGAGGTGCCATTCCAGCATCATATGCTTCAACCCAGCGTGATAAGCAAAGACACCATCTATCGCCTTCTTTCAAACCCGGAAAACCGGGATTTGAAGTACTCAAATCATTTCCAGCACCTTTAGAAAACGCTAGAAAAACATCAGTCATTACTACACAAACAATGTGCCTCCCAAAATCACTATTATCTGTATTACAACAACCATCTCTAAACCAACCTGTCATTGGATCTGTTGAACATATTTCTAGAGTACCTCCTAGTACATTGATCGGTTCTTCCATAATTATTTTTCGCGATTTTCACGAAGATTTTCTATTATTGTAAAGGCCAATGCCGCCCTTTCATTACGAGATAATACCTTTTCTATTTCTTTAAGTTGAGATTGTATCTTTTCTGAAGATTCGGGATCCTCATTTGCTAATTTCTGTGCGTCACGCATTTGAGACTCATTGATGCAGTAAACTGACTCTCCGCCTAATATTGAAATTGGACTTATAACCATAATTATACCGAAAAACTAGTTTCGGTGTTTACTTTAGGTTCAGTACTGAAACTAGAACCGCATCCACAAGAACCTTGAGCATTTGCATTTGTAAGTCTAAATCCAGGCTCTATCAAATCATTTGAAAAATCAATTGTAAGTCCATCTAAATGAACGGAACTTATTTTGTCTGAAACAATACGGAGTTTATCATCTGTGTAATAAACATCATCAAATTCCTGCATATTATCATCTAGAATTGCATCATATGTATTCCCTGAACATCCTCCTGATTTAACACCTATTCGTAAAAAAACATTATCTGAGACTCCCATATCATGTAATCTCGATTTTGCCATTTCTGTTACCTTTATATCCATACTATTCTTAATTTGATGTGGATTTAAGGCTTGCTCCATACTATAATCGTATAAAGAAGCCAAAAATAGGCATTATGTGAGAATATTAATTATTCTAGTGGCAATGATGCTTTTCACGCCTACTACTAAGGCTGAAGCAAGTCCAATGGAAGAATCATTCGTTGGAAATCCAATAGTAGTTATCAATTTAACATATGGTGCTGGAACTGGAGGGGGAAATGATTTTGAAGGAGAAATTGTACTAGAATTATTTTTGAATTGGGCGCCAATTACTGTAGAAAATTTTGTGGAGCTTACTGAACAGGGTTTCTATGATGGTATTTTCTTTCATAGAATTATTAATGATTTTGTAATACAAAGTGGTGACCCCTCATGTACTGAGGTTATAGCCTATCCTGGAACTAATCCAACATGTGGAGATGGTGGTTCTGATAATACAATTCCATTAGAGATAAATGGAAATTTAACACATATTAATGGAGCCATTGGAATGGCTAGAGGAACTGACCCTGATTCAGCATCAAGCCAATTTTATATATGCGATACTTCACAACATGGATTAGATAATGGAAATAGAACTTTAGAAGATGATCCCGGTTATGCCGTGTTTGGAGTGGTTAGAGAAGGTTTGGAATTAGTACAAGCTGCTGCAGCGATTCCAACTACAAATGATGCAGATGGTGATGGAAGTATACCAAGAGCTCAGGGTGGGCCTGACCGTCCATTATATGAAGTTCACATAAATTCAATCACATTAAGAGAATATCTAAACCCTCCAATAACTGAAACACAAGATGAGAAAATACCTAGTTTCAATTTTAGCTTTGCTATTTTATCACTAGTTGTAATGGCTAGTTTATATCGTAAAAAATAACAATGGATTCAATCATATTTCAGGCAAATGTAATCGGCATGTTAATGTATATCATACCTGCAATGCTACTCTTTTTTTACATAATAAATGGTTTAGAAGATAGACTTGTAGAACGTAAACTCTACTTAGCAAGTGGAATTGGAGTTGTCTTAGGTACTATTGCTGAAATAATAATGTTCGTGAGTGGTACCGATTTGTATACTGATGTTGCTTATGCTTCAATGATTTTAGTTACACCATTTATCATAATGATGTTTATGTTTATAGGAGTTAATCTAAAAACATTCAAGGATGAACCTGCTGCTCCTTATTATTCAGCAGGATATGGATTATTCTTTGGTGGGGCCATTGAATTTTGGAAATTATTGATAACTGAAGATCGATATTCTAATATGAGTGTTGGAGATTTTTTACTTATCACTTTATTTGGTCTTGGTACTGTTGTATTCCTCGGAGGGGCCGGAATGTGGATTGCTTATGCAATAAGAAATGATAATGGAATTAGAATTACAGGGAGACTTGCATTTGTATATCTCTTCTTACAATATTTGTATGCAAGTGTACTTGAGCATGTACATTATGGGCTGCATGATTTTGCATTAATTATTGTTAGCATTATAGCATTTTTTGTTGTCTCTGGAGCTCTTTTCCATCAAGGTTATTTAAGATTGCCAAAAATAGCAAAAACGGTTAATGTTGAATAATTTATTTTTACAGTTAAACACTATAACAAGCCCGTAAATAATCATATATGGAACAAAGAATATTTGCAGGAATCACTGTAGCGATACTGCTTTTTTCATCTGTCTTACTTTACCTTACTGAAGATAATGACAATGATATAGATGATCTAATTTCTGGAAATGGACTTGTTCCTGTGTGGGAAAGAGTGAATCAGCCATTCAATACAACTGAAGCTTACAGTTATACTCTTGAAAAAGGTGAATACGAAATAACTGGTCCCGAAAGTATTTTCATTGAAGTAGATTTACCTACTAGTGAATTAGGGTGTACTATTACAAACGACTGTAAAGTACATTTAGGATTATGGTTACCAAATGTTCCAAACGGAACCAAAATACCAGTTATTGCTGATGTTGGTCCTTATTATGATGATGGAGATGTTGATGCTTTAACACCTGCAAATCGTCTTGGGAAATTTTTGATAGAAAATATGGTCCCACATGGTTATGCTATTGCTCAAGTATCTGTTTTTGGAACTGGCATGTCAAACCACTGTATGGATTTTATGGGTCTTAGTGAACAAATGGGAATCGATGCTGCAGTTACTTGGTTAGGAACACAAGAATGGAGTAATGGTAATGTCGGAATAATAGGAAAATCATACGATGGAAGTACGCCATGGCAAGCTGCGATGTTTGGAAATCCTCACTTGAAAACAATTATCCCTATTTCTGGACTTATTGGAGTCCACGACTTAATGTGGAGAAATGGGTCTATGGAAGCTAGAGGAATAGGAATGCATAATGGAGTTTATGGATCATTTGGATGGGATGGAGATAGTGAAGACTGGCAAACTATGTGCCGAGGATATGCTGAAGGATATGCAAATGGACCTGCAGCATACTTAGCTGGAGATGAAGTCAATTATGCAGGCAATTCCTACTGGGCAGATAGACATTTCCTAGAAAGGGCAATGCAAAATTATAATGGTTCAATCTATTTTATTCATGGAATGCAAGATTGGAATGTTGACCCTCATATGGCATTCCCAGCTTACAAACAATTACAAACAGCAGGATTTGATATCAAAGGATTATTTGGTCAATGGGGACATCATTATCCTGACAGACCTGGAGACCAAAATGGAATGTCGGCAGGTAGAGGTGCTGAAGCCTATCCACATTCAGTTAGATACGACTGGGCTCAAGATTTGTTAGAATGGTTTAATTATTATCTATATGAAGGAAATCTAAAACCTGCATTGCATGTAGAAATGCAGGACAATATGGGTGGATGGAGAGTTGAAGAAACTTGGCCTGTAGATGACAGAGAATTCTTGCAATTAGGAATTGGTGAGGGACTTACTGTGACTTCAGGTACTGGATTGATAGGTCCAACAGGGTCATTGACTCTAGAAACTGAAATATTCGAAAATGAAACAAGAATTTCCGGAATGCCTACTTTTCATGTGGAGGTTACCATCCCACCTGGCCAAACCTCAGGCCATCTTTACATTGAACTATCTATTGCTGGAGGGATACATCTTGGACATGGAGTGATGGATCTTAGATACTATGAAGGCGGCAGGGAATGTGGGCAACCATGTACTGTTACTGGAACTGTAAATGCTAAAATGCAATTATTTGCTATGGATGTAGTGGTACCTGCAGGAAATGCATTAGGACTAGTAATAAGTCAAACAAATGATGACTATATTCCTTCTCCAGTAAGTAGTGGATATGTCACTATTGGAACTAACCAAAATAGTGTTTTAACTCTTCCAATTATTGAAAGAAGTCCGGAAGATTTGTTCACACCACCTATTTGGTATACTGAAGAATAAAATTAACTTTTGTCTTGTCTCGACTTAATTTCTTCAATTAATTTTCGGGTTTCAGCTTCTTCGGCTTCTAATTTAGCCTTCTTTTCTTCTGCTATTTTTGCAGCTTTTTCAGCCTCGATTTTTGCCTTCTTTTCTTCGACAATCATCGCAGCCTCTTCAGCCTCTAATCTAGTCTTTTCCTCTTCAGCTTTCTTTGCAATTTCTTCAACTTCTAATTTTGCTTTGGCTTCTTCAATCTTTCTTGCAGCTTCTTTAGCTTTTTTTGCTTCTTTTTCAGCTTTTTTTGCTTCTTTTTCGGCCTCTTTAGCTTCCAATTTGGCTTGTTTATCTGCCTCTTTCTTAGCTTTTTCTTCTTCAACCTTTCGTGAAGCCTCTTCGGCTTCCAACTTTGCTTTGTCCTCTTCGGCTTTCTTTGCTGCAACTTCAGCCTTTTTAGCTTCTCGTTCAGATTTCTTAGATTTTTCCTCTTCGGCTTTCTTTGCTGCCACTTTAGCTTCCTTAGCAGCTTTTTTAGCCTGTTTTTCAGCTTCTTCAACTTCTAATTTAGCCTTTTCTTCTTCAGCTTGCCTAGCAGATTCTTCAGCCACTTTCAATGATTCTTCAGCATCTCTTGCTTTTTCTTCAGCTTCTTGTCTTGCTTTTTTTTCAAAGTCAAAATCTTCTGTGGACTTTGTTATATTTTTTGTATCTAATTTTGAATTATCATAAAAATGTACGTCTCTTTGTGGGAAGGCTATTGTTATCTCTTCTTGAGATAGTTTTTCAAATACTTCATGATGTAAATCTGAATTAATTTGCCTTATTTTAATTACATTCTTTATCCAAACAACCAATGCAAAATTTAATGCAGAATCGGCAAATTTTTGAAAACGTACTAATGGGAGTCTAGTTGGATCATCCTGCTCCACATCTTTATTCTTCTTAGCAACTTCTAATAATGCTTTTTCAACTTTATCTGGGTCTGAACCATAAGAAGCTCCCACTTCTATTCTTAGTCTATAATATCTATCTGGTTTAGTAAGATTTCTAATATTTTGATTTGCAAGAGCATTATTTGGTATAATTATTATTACATGATTGATAATATCATAAATTTTAGTCGAACGTAAACCAACCTCTCGAATAATACAATACGTGTCATCAAATTTAATCATGTCGCCAGTCTTAAAACCTTGATCTAAAAGAAGTAGAATCCCCGAAAAGAAATTACTCAATGTATCTTGAGCAGCCAAAGCAATCACCAACCCAACAACCCCTACCCCTGCAACTAAAACTCCAAAATCAACATGGAAAGTTGAAAGGAAATTAGTTACTCCGAATGTAATAATCAATAAAGAGCCAATTATGTCTAAAAGTGGGCCATATTGAGTGTCTGATTTTCCAACTTGTAACCATTCTGAAATTACAGGTACAAAGAAATTCGTATATGATCTTAACAAAAACACCGTAAAAAATAAAATGAAAATTGAATCGATTAGTGTAATTAAAATGGAAACAAAATCTTCAAGATTCGGATTTGTATTTTCTATTTCAGTGAAAAATAAAGAAACACCTCGTGTTGTAATTAACCAGAAAACTACTGTTGTAGGATCCCATTCCCAAGAACTTAATCCTCTAAAATAAAGTGTCAAAGGAATAATGAATAAAAATACTAAAACGGCTACATAAAGAATTAACAATAATATCCAAAGGGATAATTCTGTAAATATTATTATATTATTTCCTTCTATATTTTGTAATGCATAATAAGGAGCCCCATCAAGAATGGTATCTATGTAATATTCTTCAATAATTGACCTTGAAAAAAACATAAAAAACAACATTCCAAAGAAGCCTAAAAACCTAGGATATGGGAAATCTTTTGAAAGAGCAAACCCAAAATTCATTGTTCGTTCGGATGGTAGCACAGATATTGTATTTCAAAATAGTTTATAAGTAGTTAAGGTGCCAAATTCTAAATAGCATAGTAGAGTTCATAATGTATGTCTGAACTGTTAAGTGACAATGATTGTGAAAAAGCATTGATAGGACTTGATGGGTGGGCCTATAATGACGTTTACAAGAATATTGAAAAAACATTTTCTTTTAATAATTTTGAAGCTGCCGTGACTTTTGTTCAACATGTTACAAGTATCTCTATAGAACTTAATCATTATCCTGATATTGCTATTGGAAAAGGTGGAACTGCAAAGATTACTTCAACGACTAATGATGTAAATGGAGTAACTGAAAAAGATGTTGCTCTAGCTGAGAGTATTGAAATCTTAGTTTCAGGATAAAAAAATACTTAAGATATAGTTAATTCTTTGACTATATATTCCTCAGAATTTTTATCTATATATTCTATTAAATCTGATACATGTGGTGATTCAAGCAGAATTTGATTGGAGTCATGGTCAACTATACGAAAAGGCATTCAATACACATTACAACAATTTATATATAATTTTCGAAAATGGAACAACGCTTTAGGGGGCCTTCCTATTGGGATAACGTGAAGCAGTACTTGGACTTAGTGAATGAAGTTTTAACCCGAGGAACTCGGAAAGAAAATCGAACTGGTATCGACACAATATCTGCTTTTAATGTGAATTATTCAATCGATCTTAACAAGGGTTTTCCACTGCTAACTACTAAAGAAATTTCATGGAAAAATATAGTAATCGAAAACTTATGGTTTTTATCCGGAGATTTACATATCGGACTATTAAAAAAGCACGGTTGCAAATTTTGGGATCATTGGGCTGATGATGAAGGATACGTACCCAGTGCATACGGTAATTTTTGGAGAAAATTCCCAATACATGGTGATGATAAATTTAATGATCAGGTGCGTTATGTATTGGATACATTAAAAAAAAATCCTAATAGCCGTAGAATGGTAATCTCTGCATGGGCGCCTGGAAATGCACAGACTAGTAAACTTCCTCCATGTCATCTTTTATTTATTTTTAATGTTCAATATGATGAAAAAAACGAACCTCATTTATGCGTCCATCTTACTCAACGTAGTTGTGATGTTGCCTTAGGCGTACCCTACAATATTGCGGGTTATTCATTTCTTTTACATCTATTTGCACATTTATCTGATATGAAAGTAGGGACTTTTGGCCATTCTTTAGTTGATGCTCATATTTACACAAAGAAAGCCAATGGAACTATGGAAGAATATGACCATATTCCTGGGTTAAAAAAACAACTACAACGAGAAATTGGAGAATTGCCGCAATTAACAATAGATCCGAGTATAAAATCACTAGACGATGTAATGAATCTGATTGATGCAGATACTGAAACAATTCTTTCGAAATTTAAATTGGAAAATTATAATCCTAAACCCTTTATTCCATTTAAGGTCGCTGTATGAAGGGAATATTAGTTGCAGTCTCTCCTGAAGGTGTAATTGGAAAAAATAATACTATTCCTTGGCATTATTCAGCGGATTTAAGAAGATTCAAACGTTTGACTATTGGAAATACAATTATTATGGGTCGCAAAACTTGGGACTCTTTGCCAATAAAACCACTTCCTAAACGTAGAAATATAGTAATAACTAGAAATGATATTGAAAATGTGGAATGTTTTCGGAGTATCGATGAAGCTATCGAAACCTGTAAAGGTGATATTTGGTTTATTGGTGGCTCAGGAATTTACAGTGAAGCTATGCATAAGGCAGATATAATTGATATGACTTTAGTACCAGACAATATTAGCGGTGAAGGCTGCATATATTTCCCAGAAATTGGAGATGATTGGAAAGAAAGTGAGATTCGGCCTCTGGAAGATGATGACCGATTAAAGCATAAAAAATACTCTCGAAGAGAGTAAACACACCTTTATAATCAGTAAGGTTGGCCATATTAGGAACGACCATGACACGGAAACTAACTGCTCTTCTGTTAGCCATACTAATGTTACCTTTCTCAGCAATGAACACATTAGCTGATGAAGGAGACCCTGATTTATCCATAAATGAAATCACATTTAGCGACGATTCGCCAACCGGTGGAGACACAATAATTATTACTGCAGAAATTGCAAATGATGGAGGGTCAAGTGGATTGGTTAGTGTAACAACTAATGTTAGTTTTTACTGGGATGGGAACTATATTGGTAAAGATAGCATAACTGTCCCTGGCAGTAATACAGCTGATGCAGAAATGGAATGGGAAGCTGTTGGAGGTACTCACACAATTACTGTAGTTGTTGATGAAGAAGAACAAATAAGGGAATCTAATGAAGACAATAATGAAGACACTCAAGACATATCTGTAGAATATCCTCTAATTCTTTTCTTGGATGATGACAACAGCAGTAATAATGGAGGAACAAGAATTGAAACTGACGGATATTATTCTGATGCTTTAGATAATATGTCTACAGGTATGGGGTATGATATTATCAGAGTAGATAGTGGTCAAAATGCTCCTGATTATGATACATTGAGCCAATATAGTTTAATAATTTGGGCTTGTGGAGCTGATTATCAAAGTGGTGATACTGATGTTACTTTTACTGATGACGACAAGACAAATGTAGCTAATTTTCTAGAAGATGGTGGAGCATTATGGGCAATTGGTCATGATATTCTTTATGATTTTGATTCTTCAGATGGTGAAAGAGGAGAAGGAGATTTCGAATATGATTATCTTGGAGTTTCATATGCCGATCATGATAGGACTACACCTTCCACACTATACGGTGTAGATGACGATCCGATTTCTGATGGTGCTGAATATAGTGCTGATGCTATTTCTTCTGACTTTGGTGATGATATAAATCCTCGGGATGGTTTCGAAAAAGTATTTAGTTCTGGGGCTGCAGATGGATACAATATTTCAA
The DNA here is from genome assembly GCA_014240255.1 of Methanobacteriota archaeon. Classification (GTDB taxonomy): domain Archaea; phylum Thermoplasmatota; class Poseidoniia; order MGIII; family CG-Epi1; genus CG-Epi1. Next base: position 12,594 of record JAAZXG010000009.1, on the reverse strand, counting down.
CTATAAGAACTGAAGAAGATTTCAAACTAGTTTTTATGGCTGTTGATTTTAGTTCAATTACTGAAAACTCAGATAGAGATGAATTAATGGAAAATATAGTAGAATATCTCGTAGTACAATTAGAAAATGATGTCGCTCTGGGTAGATTTAATGCACCTCGAGACGGACATACTGTGGAGCCTGATGTAACAAATCTAATTAATGTAACTGTAAGAAATAGAGGAACTGAAGACCAGAGTGGTGTTGAAGTTGATCTCGATGTTAGATGTTTAAACAATACATACCGTTTTACAGATACTGAGACTATTTCTATTGATGCTGGAGAAAGTGCATTTGTTGAATTTGAATGGGATACTCCGGATGATGAAGATTATGAATATGAAATAAAAACAACGGCGACAATAGCTAATGACGAAAAAGAAGATAATAATGTGAAACAAATTGCAGTTAATACATATGTACTGTACGATGTTGAACTATCAGAAGGTCATGTTGACCCTATGATTGCTGAAAAGGATACTGAAAGGAATATGAGCGTTCTTGTAACGAATACGGGTGATGTGTCTATGAATTCAGATGTTTCAGGTAAAGTATATGATGGAGCTGGAGGAGTAGTATACAATGGCGGCTCTCAGAATACAGGTGACTTAAGCCCTGGAGATTCAATATCATTAGATTGGCAATGGGAGACTGATGAATATGGAACATTCTGGTTTGAAGCTGAATTGGATGATGATGATGATGAAATTCCAGAAAATGACCTTGTTTCTGTATTAATGAGAAGTGTAGATATCGAATTCTCAGATGATATGGAAGACGGTACTAATGGATGGACTGATTATAAATCTTTGAGCAACCCCTGGCATATTATTGATACTGATGAAGATGAAGATCGTGAAGCTTCAAGCCCAACGCACGCTATGTGGGTTGGAGATGAATCTAAGGGCGATGGTGAATACGATAATAATTGGGATTTTTCATTGTATACTGCTAATGAACACTCACTGGGGACAAGTCCGACTTTAGCTGTAGAAATTTGGTACCATACTGAATTTAGCTGGGATGGAGGAAATGTACAGATCTCTACAGATGGAGGAGAAAATTGGGAAGTAATTACGCCTGATGGTGGATACCCTGATGATGCAGTTGTAGGTTTGGATAATGAACCTGGCTATACTGGAACTTCAGGAGATGGAGAAACTAGTAGCTGGGAGACTGCAAATTTCAATCTAGGAAACTATTCTGGCGAAGATGTTAGATTTAAATTCCGTTTTGGAACTGATTCGTCAGTTAATACTTACGAAGGATGGTATATTGATAATTTCCAAATTAAAGAAGGTATAACTACTGAATATGAAGATGATTTTGAAGATGGAGATGGGGATTGGGGGTCTGATGTTGTCCTAAGTGAATGGAATTATCATAACGTCGAAGATGAATATGGAAATACATATTCTGGAGACTATTCATGGTATTTAGGAAATCCTGATACGGGAGCCTATAGTGCTTCTTTGAATGATTCCCTTGAAACCCCAATGATTGATTTAGGAGACGGATCTGAAAAATATGTATCTGCAATGGTTTGGTTTGGAATAGATGGCCCTGGCGATTCAGCCATATTAGAAATAAATATATCTGGTGAATGGGAAACAATAGACTCATTCCCTGGAGATGATGGTGATTATTCAGAAGAATATGAGAATTCAGATGATAATGGGTGGCTATACATCGAATCGGATGTTAGCGAATATGAAGGAGATGCCTCCTTTAGAATTCGATTTGTATCGGATACATATACACAATATGATGGTTTGTATATTGATGATTTTACTTTGTATAGTTTACCACCAATTCCTAATGATGTTGGGACAAAAGATTTGGATGCACCCGATACCGCTAAACCAGGTAGAGCTGTAGCATTTAGTTCTAATATCTATAATTTTGGAACTGAAGATCAAGATTCATTTGATGTCAGAGGGACTGTAACAAAGGATGATGGGACTGAAGTTTATAATCAAACTCAAACCGTCAGTGAACTTAATTCGAAAGATAATCGTACTCTAGACTGGGTTTGGGAAGGCGGTTCAAATGGAACTTATACAATAAGGGTTGAAACTTTACTAGATGATGATGAACGTGCAGGAAATAATCCTAAAGAATCCGTCATTGATATTGCTGAAAGTGGATATAATATTGCATTAGCTGTTGAAGAACAAGCTAAAGATGTATTATCTGGTGAATCGGTTATTTTTAATTTTACTGCAACAAATACTGGAGAAAATAGCGGATATTATGATATCACTGTTGACTATATTAGTGAGCAAGATGAATGGAAAATAATTTCACATACTACTTCGATTTATTTATCATCTGGTTCAAGTTATAACTTTACTGTAGCTGTTATTTCACCAACTCTTGCAACGACAGGAGATGAACATCAATTTTCTGTTACTATAACAAGTCGTGATGACCCAGAAACAGAGGATAGTCAAAGTATTTCTGTAACGCCATTCTATTATGATCAAGCTGATGGTGATAAAGTTCTACTTATTGATGCTAATTTTGGTAAAAATAATGGATATAATAATTACTATGATATTGATAAAATTGATGCTCGAATGAAATTAGCTCTTCAACAATATTTCAATAATGGAGAAAGTAGAGGTTATGATGTTTATACGATACCATATGACGTTGAAGCCGGTTCATATGGTGAATTGCATCCTTATCCTACAAATGAATTAATGTCTAATTATGATGTCGTTGTCTGGGTTCAAGGTGACCACCATCAACGAAACTTAACCAACTGGAAAACCTGTATTGGTGATTATCTGGATGGAGGAGGAAGTATGTGGATAATGGGACAACAATTTATGACTGCTCTGAATAGTACTACTGGTTCACGAAATGAAGGAAGCTTTGAGTATGATTATCTCAAAGTTCAATATGTTAGTGATGGTTCGGGAGTTCCAAACCCATTACTTGGAGTCGATGATGATGAAATATTTAGTGATGCTGAATATGACATGGGTGATCGTAGTATAATTGGATATGACTATACTGACTGGATTAGACCAACGGATGATGCTGTAGGGGCTTTCTATACTGGCAATAGTAATTGGTGGCATATTGTAGATACTGAACAAGATTCTAACAGGAAAGCATACAGCCCAACACATTCAATGTGGATTGGAGACGAAAGTAAAAATAATGGAGAATATGAAAGTGGTTGGGATTATTCAATATATACTTCATCAGAATATGGACTAAGTACTGGTGGAGAACTGAACTTTCAGCACTATTATAGTACTGAAAGTTCAACCTATCCTTATGATGGTGGAAATGTTCAAATTACAACTAATGATGGTGAAGATTGGGAAGTAATTTATCCTGTTGGAGGTTACCCTGGAGATTCTGTTTCTGGATTAGATGGTGAATCTGGATATTATGGAGATTCGGATGGTTGGGTTGAAGCTTCTTTTGACTTAACCAATTTTTCTGGTGAAGATGTAAGATTTAGATTCAGATTTGGTTCTGACAGTGTAACTGACAATTATGAAGGATGGTATTTTGATAATGTAGAATTAACTGATTCTGTACATGGAACTCTATTATCTGATGATTTTGAAGAGGGAAGTGGAAATTGGGATGATGCACCACAAATATTCAATGTATCACTTCATTATCAAGGGGATTACAGAATAATTGTTTCACCATTTACATTTGCTTTTGTGAATAATGATGAAGATAGAGAAGACATGGTGGGTCGTGCGCTTGATTGGTTAAGGGCTGCAGCTGCTGCAGATGATGTCGGTGTCGATTCATTGTATATTGAAACACCAACTAATGAGAATTCAACTATTGCTTTCTCAAGTGTTATCAAAAATTATGGTTCTGAGGATCAAGCTGCATTCGAAGTTGAAGCTCGAGTGGAAGATAGTGAAGGAAATGAACTATGGTCTCAAACAAAAATGGTTACAAACCTTGAATCCGGTGAAGAAGAGACTTTAGATTGGGAATGGGAAAGTGAGAATCCTAGTGAAGTCACTTTTATTGTTGAAACTTTGCTAGATGGTGATGAAAGCCATCGAAATAATCTAAAAGAAGAAGATATTGAAATTGCAATGATATGTATTCCTGAAATAACTACATTTAATGACCATAAACAAGGTAAACCTGAGGATGATGTTATGTTTGATTTAATTGTCAGTAATCGGGCAAGTGGTAATGATATTTTCGAAATTGAGATGACTGGAAGTGCTGCTAGTTGGGGACAAATTACAAACCAATTAGAGCTTCACGGTAACGAAAGTCGAGATATTGAATTAGCACTAAAGATAGATGAAGATGCTGAATTGGACACCGATTATGATTTGAAGATTGTCATAATTGCAAGTGATGGTACGACTGAAGAACTTGACCTGTTGGTAACTGTGACCGACGATCCTATAAATTATGAAGTAGAAATTACACTAGATCCTACAAGTATCGAAACAATTGCAGGAAGAGATGTAGAAGTCGAGATAACTATCTATAATCATGGAGATGAACAAGATACTTTTGATCTAGAAGCAAGAGGTGAAGAAGCTTCATGGGTTAACTTTGAAGAAAATGAAATACTTATTGGAGCTGGAGGAGAAGACACTGTAACTGCTGTGATTAGTGTCCCTGCCGATACTGAAGATGGAAATTCTTATGTTGAAATTTGGGCAATATCAAGAAATGACCAAAGTGCAGAAGATGATAAAACCGTTAAAGTAGTTGTAGAAGAATTAACTATTGGTGCAACACTTATACGAGATAGTAGTGGTTTAATGAATATTGCACCTGGTACTTCAGGAGACTTTGAATTTACAATATTGAGCGATAGTAATGGCGCCCAATTACTAACTGTTTTAACAGAAGCTGATGCTGGAGAATGGGCCATATCTACAAAAACTGAAATTGATTTGGATGCTGAAGGTGCAACTACATTTACAGTCACAGTAACAGTGCCTCAAAATACACCAGAAGCCACTTACAGGCTAGAAGTCATACTTATGTTTGGTGATGAAGAATTAGCTAAATCGGTTTCGAATATTGTTGTTCAAATACCATTTGAAGAGCAAAATGAAATTGAAATGTGTTTAGTATCAACAGATACCTGTTTTAGCTCAAGCAATGGAATGGCTACATTTGATCTAACTATTGATATGGATTCTGATGCAATAACTAGCGAACAATTTGACTTTACAATCGAAAATTTAGGCAATGTTGATATGATGATCGGATTTGAACTAAATGGTCCGAATGATATGACTACAAACAGTATGCTAACCTATACTGATGGTGAAGGAAAAACTGTTTGGATGGTATCTATTATGCCTGAAGACATGTTAAACCTCAGAGAAGGATATATGGAATTTGGAACATTATCTATTCTTGCCAATAAACCTGAGCCAGGTGCATACACATATACTTTGATTTGGATGGAAATTACTGATACAGGTAGCAACAATATGGGGCAGATTTCGGTAAATATAGATATTGAAGGTGAAACTACTACAGAAACGACAGAAGAAGAAGAAGACTCATTACTTCCAGGACCTTCTTTTGTATCTATTGTTTCATTACTAGGATTAATTGTTTATAGAAGAAAAAAATAATTATTTAGCAAAATAATTATTAGATATCATTAATGGTATCAATGCAAAATAGGACATGTAGAGTGCAAAAGCTAGATACCATATTGATTCCCATAACTCATTCTCAAAAAAGCGGAATATTATAGTAATTATTAATACCAAAATACCGAATAATATTGGATTTCTAAAGCCTGCACGAGCTTTAGCATAAGGGATAGTTGTTATAGTTAATAATGAAACTAAACCTATTGATATTGGAACAAAGATATGATTAAAATCATTAATTAAAGAATACTTAATTGATATGACAACTATAAACATAGATAAGCCCGGAGAAGGTAAACCAAGGAAATATTTGTTATCGCCTTGATTTCCTTGTGTGAATCTTGCTAATCGAAAAATACTAAGTAAAAGAACCATTAATGAAGCTGAAATTGCAACTATATTCTCTATATTATATCTAAAATTAAAATTAAGATCATTATCTATTATATCTATAGCTGGGCCTCTATTGATATCATAATATAATGAATAAATCAAAATAGAAGGAGCTAAACCAAAACAAATTGAATCTGATATCGAATCTAGATATTTACCATAATCATGCTTTGTTCCAAATTTACGTGCTAAGGCACCATCCATTCCATCAATTATAGCCGAAATTGGAAGTAACATTAACGCTACAATATAACTTGAAACAGTACCATCAATTATGTACATAATTGCTAGAAAACCTAAAGCAGCACTTGTGAAAGTAGCTATATCTGCATAAGAAATTAAAGTAACTGGCTTGAAAATTTGTTTCAATGTTGTCACTGTTAATCACCCTTATCTATTGCGGAGGCTTGGATTTTTGAAAATAATCTTTTAGGGCCTTCCATTAATTTTTCAGCAACTGAAAGAGAAGACATTGGAGTGAATTCAGCTATTGTTTGTCCTGCTAGAATACGATCTCCTTCCTTAATTTTTATTCTAATTCCTGAAGATTCAAATGATAAATCTACCCGTGAACCAAAATGAATAAGTCCTATGCGCTCGCCTCTTTCAATAACCTGGCTGGGTTCAATATAACTAACGATGCGTCTAACTAAGAAACCTGCAATTTGAGTAATTTTAAATATTCCAAGATCGGTGTCTAATTTAGTAATTAATCTCTCATTTTTATCAGAATCTTTCGAAAAAGCTGGAGTATACCCTCCTGCCTTATGTCTCTGTGAAATTACTTTCCCATCGATAGGAGAACGATTAACATGTACGTTCTGGAGACCCATAAAAACAGAGATATGAATCATTCCTTGTTTGGTTATTACTTTTTGAACTAAACCATCAGCAGGACTAACAATTCCTTCTTGGATTTCACGATAAGGATCCCTATAGAAACAAAGAAGAAATATGGATGAAATAATCAAAACTAAAGAGATTACATACATCTCTTCAAGAGGCCAGTCAACAACAATACCTTGATCGCCAATCGAATTTGAAGAGGCTCCAAATGGAAATAAAATTAAACTAGATACTATGATATAAAGTACAATATTTGGCATATCTTTTGCAAATGGGAGCGTCGGTGCCTCTTCAGGAGCTTCACGTAAAGGAAGATCGATAACGCCCAATATTGAGTCCTGCATTTCAGGAAGAAAATGAAAAACAGCTATAGCAAGGACTACGAGGGCAAGTAAACTGCCAATCTTTGCATAAACTGCATGAGCCCAAAAGAAAGTGTCAACGCCCCATACGTGCTCATATGTTAACCAAATGACGGCTGCATTGCGAACTAAATTTAAAATATAAATTGGAGGCACAGTCACTAAAAATGCATTAAAACGACGATGGAGAGGTGCTTTTGTACAAATCACACCTCCAACGAAAATTATCATACTTTGAAGAGCAGTGCAAGCAAGAACTATGTTTACAGAAGGCGCAAGAGGATCTTTCCAACTATCACCTTCAATAGAAACTCTAACTTCTTCATGTTCTGAACCCGAACGGTAAATCCTAGATCCTTCACCATAGTCTATTGAACCAAGTGTGTTTTCAATACCAAAAATATCAAGGAGCCATATTGACTGTTCAGCTACTAAATGTATCAACCAACCTGCGAGTAAAGGTACTCTTTCTACAAAGAAGTAAATGCCTCCTGCAACCACAGTCATAGCCGCTAGCCATCGCAAAGGTTCATAGGTTGATTTCCAGATAATACTCAAATACTCATGGTAAGCTAAATATCCGAAAAAAGGAACAGCAGCAGCACAAATTAATGCATTGACAGGGTCCTTTATGAGTATGTAATATTCTACTTGAATCCACCAAAAAAAACCTAAACATAGCCAACCCAATATGCTAAATTGGTTTCCTATTTGTGTAGGAAAACGCTTTCCAAGAAAGACATGTTCTCTTTCGGAAATATAGTAACCTATTGCTAATAAAAATAATGAACTAATGACAAAAACTTCTCCGAGTAGTGAAAGATCGGTTGCCATTATAGTCCGGACAAAGTTGTTCTAAAAAAGCCCTCTGTCTAATTCGAAAGCCACTTTTGAGCAGCATTATATGATTCTAAATCTCCAATATCATACCAAACACCTCGAAAAGAAACGGATTTGATATCGTCTTTTTGAATATTCCAAGCTAAAAAATTACCAAGGGCATCTCTATCGCCTCCAGAATTAATATAATTTAAAAAATTAGTAATTCCATTTGCTGAAAGTAGCCAATAGGCTGTTGCAGCTAATGTTGATTTAGGTGAATTGGGTTTTTCATAAAAATCAATGATGCTTTCGTTACTTGTTTCTGCAATTCCATAGAGCTTCGCTAATTCAATATCTTCAACATCATATAATCCAATAACATCTTTTTTAGTTTCTTGATATTTTCTAATCATTTGATTTAAATCAAAATTAGAAAGATTGTCACCTCCTGCAATGAAAACTGGACCTTTAATTGAGAATTCTGAAAAAAGTAAATTTAACGCACCAAGTGCACCTAGCTTTTCTTCTTCATTATTACTAGATTCAACAAATAATTCAAGGTTCAATGGACCTTCATAAGTTTGTATATATTTCTCAAAATTAGATGCAAAAAAACTATTGACCGATATAATTACTCTTTGTGGGCTTATATTTTCTAATGACTTAAGAACATGAGTAAGCATTGGCTTGCCGGCTAAATCTAATAACTGTTTAGGAGTATTCTTAGTAAGAGGCCACATTCTCTTGGCAAATCCACCTGCTAATACTATTGAATCCATTAAAGTGTGATTTTGCCACCAGACATTAATTGTTGAAGTGCATCATCTGCCACATTATCTAATTTCTTTGGATCGTATAATTCTTTCTTTATATTTTGGCGGTGATCCTTAACAACTTTCCAACGAGCTTGGCGTTCGTCGCTTTCACTTTTACGATGTGTGCGTAATGTTTCAAGCATTTCCATCGCTTTAGCATGTTGATTATCTGCTTTCTTCCTGCAATCTATAAATTCCTTATGTTTTTTATCCGATTCAGTTGAAAGATGAGAAGCCTCCTTCATTAATACAGTAACTTTCTTATAAATTTTCTTATTCTGTCTAGCCATGTTTACGACAGACTTGTGCTCTTCATCAGCTCTAGAAAATTCTGAATCTATAGTCGTATCTAGCTCAGATACCTCTGCATTAATATGTTCCTGAGTGGATAATACCTCTTCTTGATCACCTAAACTTCTTCTCAAAATAGCTAACTTATCCATTACTTCTCTTTCTTTGGAAATAGGCATCTCCGTAGTTTCTCTTCGCTTTTCTAAGTTAAGAATTTCAGAATGTAAAGCTTGAACTGTATCTTTTAGTGATTTTCCACCTTTTTTATCTTTCCTTTTTTGTTGCTTAAGTTCAATTAGTTGCTTGGCCTTTTCTTGAGCACTATTGCGCAAATTTTGATGTTTGACCTTAATCGTAGTATTTGCTTTCATTTCATCACGATGGGCCATAATTTCTTCCATGACCTTATTACGTTGACCGTGCAACGAATTCCTTTCATCTCTTAATGCTCGCGCCTCTTCGTTGAGAGTATTTCGCTTACCTACACAATTTTGGAAACGCTCTTCAGCTAACTTAATTTCCGATTTTGGCTTTCCCTGAGTTCTAGATTTTTTTTGAGCCATCCTTAATTTATTATTGTATGTTTCTCATACCTCGGGATAATGTCAGTTTTAAGGTTCGGATATAAAGTTGACTATTGAAGCTAATAAGCAAATGGATTTAATATAGAATATATAGATTTATCAACAGGACCTACTTCAAGTTGCATTGGCTCTTCTGTAAATGACTCTACTACTTCCATGTATCTAGCTGCAGCTTCGACTCTTAGCTTATCTGTTAATTTAGGTGGTTTTCCATCTCCTGTAAATCCTCTTTCGGCTAACCAAGTTCTTACATATTCTTTATCTAATTTTCGTGGTTCTTCACCTTTTTCAAACCGTTTTTCGTAATCATCAGCCATCCAATAACGGCTTGAATCTGGAGTGTTGACTTCGTCCATTAACATTATTTTCCCTTTAGAAATACCAAATTCATATTTAGTATCTACAAAAATTAAACCTTTATCAGCCGCTCTAGAGACTCCTCTTTCATATAATCGCATTGAAATACGAGATAATTCTTTGAATAAAGCAGGATCAATTACTCCTCTTTTATACAACTCAGAAGGCGTTACTGATTCATCATGTTCGCCTTGAACTGCTTTGGTTGATGGAGTTATAATTGGCTCAGGTAATTTTTCATTCTTTCGCATTCCATCTGGTAATTCATTACCGCAAAAATTACGATCGCCCTTTTCATAAGCAGTCCAAGCCGACGTTGATGTGACGCCTGTAATATATCCTCTAACAACCATTTCAACTTGTATCGGATCACACCTTCGAACAGTCCATACATTTGGATGAGGACGTCTCATTACATGATTAGCAACAATATCTGCAGTCTCCCCAAACCACCAATCAGCCAATTCAACTAATGCCTGTCCTTTGAAAGGAACTGTTCCTAGGACTCTATCAAATGCTGATATTCGATCTGTAGTTACCATTGTTATGGTATCTTCATTAACGTAATTATCTCTAACTTTTCCTCTATAAAGTTCCCCTTGATCATCAAAATCGGTCCCTTCTAAAGTATATTTCAACTGCTGTTTTAACAAGTCGCGGTCCATGTATAATCAGCTCATTGCGCAAGGGACTAAAAGAACCACTCCCATACCGTATTAGCTATATGCTTAGTAAAACATTAAAAAATACTGCCGAACGTCTTTTGAAACCAGTGGCTGTAATTATAGGGAAAATGGGAATTAAACCAAATCATATTACTGTTATGGGGCTTCTCCTAACTTTTTGGGCCTCATGGTTTATTTATAGTAAAGACATCTATTTTGCTTTTCTTATTGGACTTCTTGCTTCTCTATTTGATGGAGCGGATGGGCTAGTTGCCAGAGTTACTAAAACTTCTTCAAAAAGAGGAGGATATCTTGATGCAGTTCTTGATAGATATGCTGATTGTCTAGCTTTTGGGGCTCTGATATTAGGAGGATGGATGAAGCCAATAAATGGAATTGAGTTTATATCTGGTGAAATGTGGGCAATGGCTGCTTTGATTGGGGCTTTTCAAACGTCTTATGCGCGTGCAGCTGCAGAAAGATTAGGTATTTCACAAGAAGGAGTTGGAATTATTGAAAGACCTGAAAGATTATTTATTTTTGGAATTGGACTTTTAATTGGAGAAATCATGAATGACGTCGAAACAATTATTACTTTTGTTGTAGCGTTCTTAGCCATATTGGGTAATCTAACTGTGATTCAAAGAATGTCGCATTTTTGGGGAGAAGCTAAGGATGAGTAAATCTAAAAATTTAATCAATGAAAGTATTGTTTCATTCTTCTTTTTAGGAAGATCACCAGTTGCTCCTGGAACTTTTGGAACTTTGGGCTCTCTTATATTAGCATATTTAATTGTTCAAAATATAGAGTATTACGTAGGGCTGCTCTTAGTTTGTATGTGTTTAATTATGTATTATGTTGGATTACAAGTCGCTCCATGGTGTGAAGAAAAATATGGGAAAGATCCGGGAATTTATGTACTTGATGAAGTTATTGGTTATTTAATCCCAATAAGTCTTCTAATAATTCTCAATCATGAAATTACGCAACAAATCTGGATTGTCTCATTCGTAGCCTTCAGAGTATTTGATGTTTTGAAAATATGGCCTGCAAAGGATTTAGAAAAGATTGAGGGAGGACATGGAATTCTGCTAGATGATGTTGTTGCTGGACTTCAAACTTTAATTTTTATTTTACTATGTTTACAATTTAATTTCCTTTAAAAAAACTGCCGTTTAATTTTTATTCCGCTCTCAAACTGTTAGTTTAGAGTTTTATGGTTACGAAAATAGAAATAAGAGTTGGTCTAAAAACGGGAATGGCAGATCCTGAAGGTGCTAATGTACAAAAAGCACTTCACCTTTTGGGATTTGATAATATAGATAAGGTCGAATCTGCAAAATGTTATCGTATCATTATTGATAAAGAAAAAGAAGCTGCACTTGAAATAGCTGAGAAAATGTGCCAGCAATTATTGGCAAATCCTGTAGTTCATAAATATACTATTTCGGTGGCAGATTAATGCTTGAATTAGTGCCAAAAACTAACAATGTATATTATGTTAACCTAGACGGTGACTTAGGTAAAATAGTTGATGAACTAGGACTTGGTCTTTTACCTGACGAGATATTAAAAGTAAAAGAATTTTTCCAAAATCAAGGAAGAAAACCAACAGATATTGAATTACAAGCTATTGATCAAGCCTGGTCTGAACACTGTTGCTATAAGTCTTCAAAACCAGTTTTAGAAGAAACTGTTTTTGGATTAGAATCAACTAAGAAAGTTATTGCTAGAGAAGATGCAGGTATGATGGAATTTGATGATGAACATTATTATGCTGTAGGCCTTG
>JAAZXG010000099.1 GCA_014240255.1 Methanobacteriota archaeon | reverse complement strand
AATTTCGTGCATCAATAATTCAACAACATAAAGAAGTAGAAAATGCTCAACTCTTTGCTAATTATTCAGCCTAGAATCTTGACTTTGTGATTTCAATAGTACCTTTCATCCAAGGATGTGGGTGACAATGGTATGTGATTACTTTTGCACCATTTGGAGGAGCTTTTGTGAATAAGAATTCGTATTCTTCACCAGGCATTAAAACACCAATTGAACCAAATTCACCACTGTAAGGATCAGTAATCTCATCAAGGTCGTAACTATCAGGAGTAACAGTATGAGGAATTTCATCTTGATTTACCCACCTCACTTTATTATCAATTGTAAGCTGAACTTGAATCAGTTTTGGCATGTAGTTGTCTTTTTGCTCAGGAACTGATGAACCCATGATAATATTTACAACTGTTTCACCGTCAGGATTTAGAATGTGTTCATCAACGAAAACTTTCTCATTTTCTTCAGGAAGCCAATAACTAGTATACCAAGTAATTGTTGCAATAAAATTTACTTTGTTGTCTGGCATTAGATCCTTATTTACAAAAAGTCTTGAAACATTTTGTGTAATCTTTTTT
>JAAZXG010000098.1 GCA_014240255.1 Methanobacteriota archaeon | reverse complement strand
GGCTGACCAGAGAGTCCTTCACCGATTATATCTTGGGAATAAGAAATGGAGAATAATAGGAGTAGTAGTGCAATACGTTTAATCATACCAAAATATACCAATCATCCAACAAACAAAAAACCCCACGAATGTGGGGCTTGATGGTTAATGATTGGTGTTATAATCCTAACAGTTGGTTCATCTTAGAATCATATACTTCTTGAGTAATTAATCCCTCTTCCAACATTTCTTTATACTTCTTTAGCTCAGCTTTGACATCAACGGCTTCTGATTTAGGAGATGAAGCTTTTTTTGGCTTTTTCTTTTCTTCAGTGAGCACGAAATATCTATAATTACCTGTCCTACTGATTTCACCATTATGATACATCTCTTCACAAAATTCTTTAATTTCATCAACATTTTTGTGCTTTAAGTGAGCATCAATATCTGATGCTGGCATTTTTACGCCTTTTTCTTTTAACAATTTAATAATTGATTGTTTAGTCCTATTATTTATTTTTGCCAATTTTTTATCTTTCTCTTTCTGACTTGGCATGTTTCTAATATGCCTCAGTACTTCGTCATGAGAATCAT
>JAAZXG010000097.1 GCA_014240255.1 Methanobacteriota archaeon | reverse complement strand
GGTGCAGGTCTGCGGTAGATGGTTTAATACCCGAACAGCTCATTTAGTCTATATTGTAAATTTCCCCACAATGTATTAATGGTATTAATGTTGTATGACAGCGTATAAACAAACTCAAAATATTTATAAATATTATGCATTTTTACGCCATTGTCAACAAACTTTAAAGGCATATAATCCCATTTGAGCGTCAAAAACATCGTTTTAGAACAAATTTGCGGACATTTTTATTTTTCTAGGTTCCCTAAAGTTATGACGCTTTCGAAAATTAAAAAAATGTAAACAGGATGTTTACAAAAAGTTTGTTACTCACAACAGAGAGTTTCCACATACGCTTGATAATATCATTGACATCTTGACATAAAATCGATAAAAATATGTATACCGCGAAATACCTGTGGATTGTATTTCTAGTCGTGAGCTGTTTTTACGTATGGTATAGTTAAATTATCAAATACAGGTAAGGCACCGGTTTATTTGTTTGGTAATATATATATGTGGTTATATTTTAGATGTAGATCATTTGTTACAGAGGAAATGTATACAGTTTTAAAAGTGTTCAGCATTTAACAA
>JAAZXG010000096.1 GCA_014240255.1 Methanobacteriota archaeon | reverse complement strand
TAAGTATTTGTGACCAAAATGGTGATTTTGCCATCAGCATCAATGTTTTCATTTGTTTTAAGCAAGTTTCTTTTGAAAAGTTTGAATGGTTTGCTTCCAACCTTCTAAAGAACTTACAAATTTTCAAAATGGCGGTTATCACGTCATACGTAAAACGCGTTTCCCGCCAAAATTCTAACTTTGTCAAAAATGGTCGGATCTTGACGAAATTTGATATGTAGGTAGATATGGATGTCCGGAGTGATTTTATGCTACTTTCGTTTTCGAAAAAAATCCAAGATGGCCGCCATGACGTCATAATTGCCGATTTTTCTAAGTGGTTCAATCTTCTTGAAATTTTGTACAAATATTCCTACTGGTGTACTTACTCATATTATGTTGTTTTCACATTGATTGAAAATCCAATATTGTCGCCACAGCCGCCATTTTGATTTTTTTTCCGAAAATTTGTGACGACTACTCCTCCAGAACCACAAGTGGTAGAGACATGGGGTTTTCACCATAAGGTTCAGTTTAGGTTTTCATTTGATTTAAGCAAGTTTCTTTTGAAAAGTTTGAAGGGTTTGCTTCCAA
>JAAZXG010000095.1 GCA_014240255.1 Methanobacteriota archaeon | reverse complement strand
ACGATGCGGTTTAATCACGAATAGAAGAGTGTGATCCGTTTGATTCAAAATCCACAAATGTGGAAAAAGACCCATAGTGATAGATATGTGTCATTTTAAAGAAAATAGTACAAGTTTATGACAAAAGGAGTACAATCATTCATCGGAGAACATAAAATTTAATACTATCTATGTAAATTTAATTATATTGAATTTAGTATCTAAACTTGCACATGTGAACTATCATACTATATGCATATCTCATAAAGCTGACGTGGATGGTATTGGTGCCGCTACTTTAATAAAAAAAATTTTTGATGCAAAACCAATTTTAATAGATACTAGTGATTTTATTAAAACACTTGAAATTATTTCTAACACTGAAAAATTAAAAAACCTCTATATTTGTGATTTTGGCATTGATGATAAAAATGTACCACAATTCAACAAAATAATAAATGATCTCATTGAAAAAAATATTCTAGTAACGTATATTGATCACCATGATACAAATCCAGAAATGATTAAAAAATTAAAAAATAAAATAAATGTAATTTATGATAGTTCTGAATGTACAACTGTTCTTGCATATAATG
>JAAZXG010000094.1 GCA_014240255.1 Methanobacteriota archaeon | reverse complement strand
AATAGTAATTTAAAAAATTGACTCTTACTTCAGGACAATATTTAGCATAAGGTCCTTGAATATCTATAAATAGGTTACAAAGAGTTTCTTCTAATTCAGGACTCATTATAGGAGGTTTAATTCCTAATTTATCTTTAATAAAAGGAATATGTTCATAATATTTATTATATCCTAATTTTTTTAATATTTCTTTTGCTTTTTTATTAGATA
Source organism: Methanobacteriota archaeon (assembly GCA_014240255.1). GTDB lineage: Archaea > Thermoplasmatota > Poseidoniia > MGIII > CG-Epi1 > CG-Epi1. The sequence goes on along the minus strand of JAAZXG010000094.1, from coordinate 366 downwards.
TTTGACTAATTTCAATTCTTTCTTTTTTAATTTGATATTTGTTAACTGGCATATCGTAAACTTTTGAATCTGGTTTATAAACCCCAACTTTTTCGATTGAAAAAATATAATCAAATATATTTTCTAAATTATTACTTTTAACTAATTGATTAAGAAGGGCAGGTGTACCATTTGAAAGAATTGCAAGTTTTAAATTTTTCTCTTTAAGTTTTTTTAAAACTTCTGGTACTTCAGAAAATGGAGATAGAATTTTATAAAGATCTAATAGTTCATTTCTCATAGAAGAGTCTATTTCATAAGTTTTCATAGATTTATCTAAACTATCTTCAGTTATTTGCCAAAAATCTTTGTGTCTTTTCATTAAAC
>JAAZXG010000093.1 GCA_014240255.1 Methanobacteriota archaeon | reverse complement strand
AACGATTAGTCATTGCCCCATCTAAATTACGTTTTAATTCTAATCCGCCCCAAACATCAAACTTTATTTTATCTAATAATGGCCTAGCTAAGCAACGTCCTAATCCTATAGTTTCATCCATTCGATGTGCGTCATTTAGCTTACCATATCCTCTCCAGTGAGCTAATTTTTTGAGAGAACTTTCATAGATATAGAAATCTTTTATTCCTATGAGTAAGTACCCAAGATTGATTTTTTCGACGTAGAAGTTTATAATTTCTTTTGTTATGATATCATCAGATCCCATAATGATTACGGCATCCGGATTATATTTTTTTGTCATTTCGAGACCATGCTGCCATTTTTCACTCATTGGTTGATTTTCATGTTCATAATAATGAAAGCCCTCGTCTTCACATATGCTTCTCGATTCTTTTCCTTCAGAACCAACGGCTACGAATTCTAGATTTACAGTATCTTTAATTTCTTCTTTTAATTTGTCTTTACCAGACGTAGCAGCTTTAGATAAATCGTCTTTAACCTCTATAAAATCACTAGAAATCTGGTCTTTTATCTCTTTACCTTCTTTCTTTAAGTGATCTCTGGT
>JAAZXG010000092.1:281-591 GCA_014240255.1 Methanobacteriota archaeon | reverse complement strand
TATATCAACACCTTTTTCAACACCTTTATTAAGTGTCTCTTTTAAGGCTGCAGCAGCATCATTCTCACTTAATTCCTTTACTTGTTTAGAAGTACTTTTTAGTTCCTTGTTTACTTTTTTTGCTGCTTTTTTTAGATCTTTCCAATTTTGGGCGTGGATAGACATTGGAAATACCAGAGCAATAATTAATATTAATTTCATATCCAAATCTACACATCATCCCACAAACAAAAAACCCCGACACCAATGAAAGAATATCCATAATTTGCACTTAGGCATTATAAAAGTATAGGAAACTAATATGATAAAA
>JAAZXG010000092.1:0-272 GCA_014240255.1 Methanobacteriota archaeon | reverse complement strand
CATCATCCCACAAACAAAAAACCCCACGAATGTGGGGCTTGATAAACAATTAAACATTCTTTATTTACATGTTTTGAAGAAAATCAGATAATAGCAACAAGTCAAAAATATCTACTTCTGAATCAAAATTAATGTCTGCTACACCCACTGAGTCATTTCCACCTATTACAAAAGAAAGTAGCATCTCAAAATCAGCAATGTTAACTACTCCATCATTATTTATATCATATGGTAGATTCTCAGTCTGTTCATCCACTGGCAAAAAATTATGA
>JAAZXG010000091.1 GCA_014240255.1 Methanobacteriota archaeon | reverse complement strand
TTGGAAAAAAATCAAAAGTAAATCATTTATCTTATATTGGTGATACAGATATTGGAAAATCTGTAAATATTGGAGCTGGAACAATTACATGCAATTATGATGGTGTTAAAAAAAGTAAGACAAAAATTAAAGACAAAGTATTTATAGGATCTAATTCTTCTTTAGTTGCACCAGTTACCATAGAAGAAGAAAGTATAGTTGGTGCAGGATCAGTAATTACCAAAAGTGTAAAAAAGAAATCTTTAGCATTAACAAGATCATTACAAACTGAAATTAATAATTACAAAAGAAAATAATTTATGTGTGGAATAATAGGAATTTCTAGTAACAAATCTGTATCAGCCAATATAATTAATTCTTTAAAAAAATTAGAATATAGAGGTTATGATTCAGCAGGAATTGCGACATTGTCTGATGGCTTTATCAATGAAGTAAAATCAGAGGGGAGAGTAGAAAATTTAGAAAAAAATTTTGATTTAAAAATATTATCAGGAAATATTGGAATTGGACACGTTAGATGGGCAACACATGGAGTACCAAATAGTATTAATGCACACCCACATTCATCTAAGAATGTTTCAGTTGTACATAATGG
>JAAZXG010000090.1 GCA_014240255.1 Methanobacteriota archaeon | reverse complement strand
AAACAGTGCAATTGGGCATCTTTTTTTTCGCAAAACAAAGTACCTAGAACCAACGTAAATATGCGTTTTAATGAATGTCAACATATCAAAGGAAAAATATCCAAAAGGGTTTCAAGTTAAGTATTCAGAATGTTTTTTTACGCACCCTTAATTTGATGTATATTTTACCATATTTTATCAACGTAACATACGTTTGTAGAGTAGTAATAAACTTTTTTTTCTTCTATTTTATTTATTTTTCCATTCAAATGCATCCTAAACACAGTCAAAGTAAGGTTGAATTTGAAAAAAAAATCGCCAAAAGCGATTTTTTTTACCAAAAATGCATTTCCAAAAATCAGGTTTATTACATAACTGAACGCCATTTTCAGCGTTCACTTATGTATATTTTTGGTATTGAACGCCTTTTTGACGATTTTTTGTCAATTCCAAACTTTCTCCGTGTGTGTTTAGGATGTGTTGAATAGAAAAATAAAAATAAAGTAAGAGAAAAAAGAGTTTATTACATAAGTGAACGCTTATTACATAACTGTACTCTACACCCGGTCCATTTTATTGGAGCGATATGTACAACAAAAATGCATGCAAGAACTTTTTATATC
>JAAZXG010000008.1 GCA_014240255.1 Methanobacteriota archaeon | reverse complement strand
CAATTAAAAGAAATAAAAATGGACAATGGAAAGAACTAGTTCATTTTGCTAATATAACTCATGGATTTGTTGGAGCTGATTTAGCAGCTTTAGCTAGAGAAGCTGCAATGAGTGCTCTAAGAAGATACTTACCTGAAATTGATTTAGATGAACCTATACCTCCAAAGCTACTTCAAGAAATGGAGGTCACAAATGCTGATTTTAAAGAAGCGCTAAAAGATGTTGAACCCTCTGCACTTCGGGAGATTATGGTTGAAATTCCTAAAGTTGAATGGAGTGAAGTAGGAGGACTTGAAGAAGCTAAACAAAAACTCAAAGAAACAGTGGAATGGCCATTGACTAATCCTGAGGGATTCCAACGATTGGGTATTACACCTCCACGAGGCATGGTACTCTATGGACCGCCAGGTACTGGAAAAACTCTACTGGCCAAGGCTGTAGCCACTGAATCAGTAGCTAATTTTATAGCAATTAAAGGTCCTGAAGTAATGTCAAAATGGGTTGGTGAATCTGAAAAGAAACTGAGAGAAGTTTTCAGAAAAGCTAAACAAGTTTCACCTTGTATTATATTTTTAGATGAATTAGACGCATTAGCTCCAGTAAGAGGAGGAAGTAGTGAAAATAATGTTTCAGATAGACTTGTAGACCAATTACTAACAAGTATGGATGGATTAGAAAATTTAGAAGGAGTTGTAATAATTGGAGCAACAAATAGACCTGAAATTATAGATCCTGCATTACTAAGACCTGGTCGATTTGATAGAATGATTCTTATTAGTGAACCTGATGAAAAAGCTAGAAAACATATTCTTGAGATACACACAAAAGATGTACCTCTAAAAGGTGTAAAATTAGATGAATTATCTGCAAGAATGAAAGGATATACTGGCGCAGATATAGAAGGAGTTGTTAGAGAAGCTGCAATTTTAGCTCTCAGAGAAGATACAAAAGCAACAAAAGTAACTCAAAAACATTTTGATGAAGCTCTTGAACAAGTATCGCCCTCGGTAACTGAAGATACTGTAAAATACTACGCAGAACTAGGTAAAAAGTTAAGATCTCGAACTAGGCGTAAAGAAAGGCGTAGTGAAGACGATCTATACATGTAATATGGAAATAAGACTATCAGACCTCCGTGATAAGCAAGTGACAACGGTTTCAGGTGAACGATTAGGATACATTACCAATGTTATCCTTGATTCTACCTCTGGAAAATTAAAAACTCTTGTGATTTCATCTGATGGTGATGTGCCTGATGGATACAAAGTTGATTCAGAGAACATGTTAAATATTCCTTTTGAAACGGTCCGTTCAGTCAAAGACATGGTAATGGTAAAAATATGAATTTAGAAAACATGCCCGATCAGCAAAAAATAACTACTGGATTCTATTATTCTCTAATTCCTTTAGCAATAGCTTTTTGGATTGGATGGGGAATAAAATTTGGTGTTTGGTGGGATATTGGACTGTATGCGGTTTTAGTTGTAATGATAGGTTTTGGTCTTATCGGCGGTTTTGTTTATGGTAAACAAGACTAAACGTACGCCCAACAATCTTATATAGCGTATCAAAATCGAAAATTAATTTATGTTGACTGCTAATAATTAGAGTCAAACTTAAGGAGAAAAAAATGGACATCACAATATTGTGGATTGTAGCATGGATAGCGGCTCTTAGTTTTGCTTTCTGGAAACTCAAATGGGTAGAAAGTCAAAGTCAAGGAACTGATGAAATAGCAAAAATTGCTGGACATATTCGTAGTGGGGCTATGGCCTTCTTGAATCGTGAATATCGCGTACTAAGTATTTTTGTTGCGATTGTAGCAGTATTATTATTTTTAGGATATAATTCAAAAGGTCAAGGATTAATTGCCTTAGCTTTTATTCTTGGTGCAATTTGTTCGGCGTTAGCTGGATTCATTGGAATGTGGGCTGCAACTGCATCCAATAGTAGAACTACAAATGCTGCAAGAACAAGTCTTAATGATGCTTTAATCGTAGCTTTTTCAGGTGGATCAGTTATGGGAATGTGTGTCGCTGGTTTGGGTGTAATGGGTCTTTCATTACTTTATTTAGGTTTAGAAGGAAGTTTCAGTAATTTAGAAGACAGACTATCTGTGATGGCTGGATTCTCACTTGGCGCATCATCTATTGCTCTTTTTGCAAGAGTGGGTGGTGGAATTTATACAAAAGCTGCAGACGTTGGTGCTGATTTAGTTGGTAAAGTAGAAGCTGGTATTCCTGAAGATGATCCTCGTAATCCAGCAACAATTGCTGATAATGTAGGGGATAATGTAGGAGATGTTGCTGGAATGGGTGCCGATTTATTCGAATCTTTCATAGGTGTTATGATTGGAGTAATGGTTTTGGCCGCAGCTCAGAATTCTGAAAGCCTTGTTGAATTACCATTAACATTGGCTGCAGCAGGTATCTTTGTATCAATTATAGGTACATTCTTAGTTCGAACAGAAGAAGGTGGAAACCCACAAACTGCATTGAATAAAGGGCATTTTGGAGCTTCGGCAATGATGCTTGTTGTATCATATTTTGTAATAGATTACCTAAGTACTGACGGATCATATATATGGAGTGAAACTGTAAGCTATAGTGTAATGGATTTATTCATTGCTACATGTGTTGGTCTGGCATCGGGTATCTTAATCGGACTCTTTGCTGAATATTATACCTCGGATGAAAGTGCACCAGTTCGCGAGATATCTAAGGCTTCAGAAACTGGATCTGCTACCAATATTATTTCTGGATTAGGAACGGGGATGATTTCAACCGCACTTCCTGTTATCACTATTGCATTAGCAATGTTACTTGCATTTGAGTTCGCAGGATTATATGGAATTGGTATTGCAGCTCTAGGTATGTTATCTACTATTGGAATTCAACTCGCTGTTGATGCATATGGACCAATTGCTGACAATGCTGGAGGTATAGCTGAAATGACTGGCTTAGAACCAATTGTAAGAGAACGTACCGACAAATTAGATGCTGTTGGAAACACAACGGCGGCAATAGGAAAGGGATTTGCGATCGGTTCTGCTGCACTAACGGCTCTAGTATTATTCGCAGCGTTTACTGTACAAGCTGGTATTGAAGAAGTTGATATCTTAAATCCTAAAGTTCTAGCTGGATTATTCATTGGTGGTATGTTACCATTTGTATTTGCTGCATTCTCTATGCAGGCTGTCGGTGAGGCTGCATTTGAAATGATTGAAGAAGTAAGAAGACAATTCCGAGAAATTGAAGGACTATTGGAAGGTAAAGCAGAGGCTGACTTTGCAAGATGTGTTGATATTTCTACACAAGCGGCAATTAAGAAAATGGTTGCACCTGGATTATTAGCTGTTTCGACACCAGTCATATTTGCAGTTATTCTACCTGCTACTGGAATTGTAAGTGACATTGATGGCATGCAAATGCTAGCTGGAGTGCTTACTGGAGTAACAGTGTGTGGTGTTCTAATGGCTATTTTCATGTCAAATGCAGGTGGCGCTTGGGATAATGCAAAAAAACACATTGAAGGCGGCGCACACGGTGGGAAAGGATCTGATGCGCACAAGGCTGCTGTAGTAGGTGATACAGTAGGTGATCCATTCAAGGATACGGCTGGACCAAGTTTGAATATCTTAATCAAATTGATGTCTGTTGTTAGTCTCGTACTAGCTGGACTTTGAGAAGTTCGTTTATAGAGGGCCCCACTGGAGAAAATAATGTACTACTTACACACCAGAAATGACATGGTCCGAATCCCACCAGATCGGTTGGATGAAGATGTTGGGAAAGTCACTATGGAGTTAGCTCACCAAGCTTTCGAAGGAAGAATGGGACCTGACCAAAAATTGGTTGTACTAATTACTAATCTTGAACTTACTGGAGATAGTCGTGTTGTTCATGGAGATGGTGCTGTTTATCAACCAGTTAAAATGGATATGCTATTATTCGATGTTAAGATTCAAGAAGTAATCGAAGGAGTAGTAGACCAAATAACTGAGTATGGTGCTTTTGTGAGATTTGGTCCCTTGGATGGTTTATTACATGTTTCTCAAGTACAAGATGATCATATCAATACTGATGTCGGAAATCAAAGATTAATAGGTAAAGAAACTAAAAGAGAACTAAGAGTTGGAGATAAAGTAAGAGCACGTGTTGTTACTATGTCTCTAAACGAAATATCACCTAGAGAATCAAAAATTGGATTAACTATGAGACAACCGGGTCTTGGAAAGCATGAATGGATTATTGAAGATCAAAATAAGGCCTCAGCTGGTGGTGAGTAATGGGTGATTTTGCATGCAAAGAATGTCATTTACTATTAGATGAGAATAACTGTCCACGTTGTGTAGATTCTGAAATTTCAAGAGAATGGCAAGGATTTGTAGAAGTTTTGAACCCTGAAAAATCAACAATAGCTAAAGAAATGGGCATTAAAACACCAGGTCGTTACGCCCTTCGCGTACGCTAAATGTATATTTTAAAGTCTGAAATGGCTTATGAGCTTAAAGATACAAATGATGAAATATATTTAGATGCCCCTGAATTTCTGAAAAATTCCAAATATATCGCTACAGTAGGTGATATTTGCACTATTAAAGTATTTGAACAAATAAGAGAACCAAATTTAGCTATTGTTGATTTAAAAACTAAAAGAAATACCCCCCTAGATTCTAATCAATTAAGAATAATAAATAAAATCGGTGACGATAATATCGAAGTAGAAAATCCAGCTGGCACTATATCCAAGTCACTTTGGAAGGCTATAAAATCGACTCTTGCAATAAGAAAAAATACCAAAATAACTGTTAGAGGTGAAGAAGATTTAGCCACATTAGCCGTAATAAGCATGGCTCCAGAGGGGGCGAAGGTAATTTATGGGATGCCCGACAGAGGTATGGTAGTAGTTGATGTAAATCAACAAACAAAGACGAGGGCCAACAACTTTCTAAAACGTATGTTGGTTTAATAAAATGGAATTGGAAATAAGAGAAAATAACGACAATCCGCTTCTCCACAGAAAGGAGATTAAGTTGGTGATTAATCACGAGAATGACTCTACACCTAAGAGAAATCAAGTTATAAGGGATTTATCTGAGCAATTAAAAGCAAAGAAAGAGCTTATCATAATTGACCATTTAAAAAACAAATATGGTAAAACTGAAACCCAAGGTTATGCTAAAGTTTATTCAAATATTGAAGCTTTAAAATCTATTGAAACTAAACCATCAATAGATAGACATGCAAATCTTGCTTCAGAACCTAAAAAAGCTGAGAAGCCAGTTGAAGAGGAACCAAAAGAAGAATCTAATGAAGAGGCTAAAGAATGAAAAAAGTCGAACAATATGAAATTTCAGATGGTAAAATTACAAGAAAAAGACAATTCTGTCCTGAAGAATCCTGTGGAGCTGGAGTATTTCTAGCAGACCATAAGGATAGAGTATCTTGTGGAAAATGTGGATATACAAAATTCAAATCGGATAATTAACTTAACCAACTAATAAGAGATTCTCTAAATATTAGTACAAAGATTAGTGCACCTAATACTACCATAAACTGAGATATTATTACGCACAGTTTGAACAAACGAACCCGTTTATCGGGATCCTCCATTTGTTCAATTAACCAATCCATTAATTTTTGATACGCTTAAGGCCAAATATACTTTCTCTTTCAAGCTCTTCCAATCTGAAAGAAATATATTTTGCAATTTCTTCTAAGTTTGGTATTACCTTGAATTCTAAAGCATTAACTCTTCTCTTAGTAGACTCGATTTCGTCTAAAATTTTTTTCATAGTAGTCTCGCCTTCGGCCGCCAATATAATCATCTCAGACAATTTTTCAAAAGCATGTACGGCCTCATCTACACGAATTGACGTACCTATCAAACCATAACCTCTATCTTCTAAGGATTTTTCAACAGCTGTAACTTTAACTGAGGGAACGACAACACCCATTATATTTTTGGAAGACAATTCAACCTCTGGTGACTTATTCAAACAATTAGCTGCTGATTCTAAAGCTGTTTTACCGTCCGCAGCCACAGCTATGGATAACTTCTCCATAGCATCTATATACAGAACTGACAATTGATTTCGTAAGTCCTTAACTTTTGGTAAAAGTTCAAAAAACTCCATAATCAAACCATCTCTTTTCATCTTTAGAAGTTTGTATCCTCCTTTAGAGAGCTTAATTTTACGCTTTGTTTCAATAAGCTCCATGCGAGTTGGCTTGACGTCTGCTATACTCATTTACTTATTTCTTCCTGTATGCTGGATGGTATTTTTCTAAAGTCTTACGATCAATTCTTGTAAGTGCAGATTCTGGTAACTTACTTAACATATCCCAACCAATTTCAAGTGTGTCAGCGATTGTACGGTTTTCTTCACGACCTTGAGTAACAAATCTCTCTTCAAATTCATCTGCAAACTCTAGTAACTTTTGATCTCTCTCAGAAAGTGCTTCTTTACCCACAATTGCCACCAAACCACGTAAATCATTACCTTCGGCATAACCTGCATAAAGTTGATCACTAACTTGCTTATGGTCCTCTCTTGTCTTCTTATCACCAATACCTGCATTCATTAATCGAGATAATGAAGGTAAAACAAAATTAGGAGGATATAGGCCCTTACGATGTAAGTCTCTTGAAACCACAATTTGTCCTTCAGTAATATAACCTGTTAAATCAGGAATTGGATGAGTAATATCATCACCAGGCATTGTCAAAATTGGAATCTGAGTTACAGAACCTGATTTACCTTTTATCAACCCTGCACGCTCATATATTTGGGCTAAATCGGTATACATATAACCAGGATAACCACGTCTTCCGGGAACCTCTTCTCTAGCTGCCCCAATTTGACGAAGTGCTTCGCAATAATTTGTCATATCTGTAAGTATAACAAGAACATCATATCCTTTTTCAAATGCCAAGTATTCTGCAGTTGTAAGAGCCATTCTTGGAGTTATCAATCGTTCAACGGCCGGATCACTGGCTAAGTTCATGAAAACTGCAGCCCTACTCAAAGCACCTGTTCGCTCAAAATCAGCCATGAAATACTGAGCTTCTTCATCCGTAATACCCATTGCACAGAAAACTACTGCAAAATCTCGATCAGTACCGAGAGTTTGAGCCTGACGTGCAATCTGTAAGGATATATCATTGTGTGGAAGACCAGCACCTGAAAAAATAGGTAATTTCTGACCCATAACCAAAGTATTGAGTCCATCTATAGTGGATATTCCAGTCTGAATAAATTCTAATGGTGAATCCCTTGAATATGGATTAATAGCCGCTCCAATAATTTCTTGCCTTTTTTCAGGAATAATTGGAGCTCCACCATCTATAGGTTCTCCAGCCCCACTCATTATTCTTCCTAACATATCCTTTGAAAGATTAATCTTAATTGTTTCACCTAAGAATTTAACACCTGATTGCTTATCGATACCTGAAGTTCCCTCAAATATCTGAACAACTACAATATCGTGTGAAGTATCAAGCACTTGCCCACGTTTGGTAGTTCCATCCGGAAGTGATATCTGTACAAGTTCCCCAAAAGAAACTGGTTCTGTCTTCTCAACAAAGACTAAAGGTCCCGATATCTCTCTAATTGTTTTATATTCTTTCTGCATCTATGCTTCCTCCATTAATTTAGTAAAGTTATCAACTAATACCTTATCATATTTTTCTAGAAGTTCGACCATATTATCCTCGAACTTTGATCGGCCTATATCCTCAAGGATTGGAAGGCCTATCACTTTTTCAAACTCCACTCCACTATTCATTGCTTTTTCAGCCAGGTCTTTGTAATGAAGTATAATTCCTAAAAATTTGGATTGACTTGATATTTCACAATATGTATCTACATCATGGAAAGCATTCTGCTGTAAATAGAATTCACGTAACATTCGTGCTACCTCAAGAGTCAATTGCTGATCTTCAGGCAACGCATCCGAACCAACTAGTTGAACAATTTCTTGAAGTTTGGATTCTTCTGTTAGAACTGCCATAGCTACTTTGATACTATCATTCCATTCTTCACCGGCATTCTTCGAATACCAATCCTCAAGACTACGATTATAAAGTGAGTAACTATTCAACCAATTAATTGCAGGAAAATGTCTCTTTTGAGCTAATTTAGAATCAAGAGCCCAAAAAACTTTTACAATCCTCAAAGTATTCTGTGTAACTGGTTCAGAAAAGTCTCCGCCTGGTGGTGAAACGGCCCCTATTACAGTTACTGAGCCTGTGTCATCATTCTTAGTCTGAACACGACCTGCGCGTTCATAGAATTCAGATAATCTGGCAGCTAAATATGCCGGATATCCTTCTTCACCAGGCATTTCTTCCAAACGTGAAGAAATTTCACGCATAGCCTCAGCCCAGCGTGATGTTGAATCAGCCATCATGGCAACATCATAACCTTGATCACGGTAATATTCTGCTAATGTAATCCCTGTATAAACTGAAGCTTCTCTCGCAGCTACTGGCATATTTGAAGTATTTGCAATCAATACTGTTTTATCCATTAAAGGTCCACCTGTTTTTGGGTCTTTCAAATGAGGGAATTCAGTTAAAACTTCAGTCATCTCATTACCTCTTTCACCACAACCAACATAGACCACAATTTGAGCATCTGACCACTTAGCTAATGTTTGCTGAGTAACTGTTTTACCAGTTCCAAAACCACCCGGAATTGCCGCAGTACCGCCCTTAGCTAAAGGAAAAAGACCGTCTAATGTTCTAGTACCTGTGATTAACGGAATATCTGGCCTGAATTTCTTATTATATGGCCTTGGAACCCTTACTGGCCAAAGATGCATCAATTTCAAATCAGTTCCATCATCCAATTTACCGATTATATCATCTACAGTATAGGTACCTTTTTTGAGTTCAGTAACCTTCCCTGAAGATAATGGAGGGACTAAAATCTTATGTGAAATAGTTGGAGTTTCTTGAACTGTACCAAGCATTTGTCCACCGTTAACGGTTTCGCCAACTTTAATGGTAGGAATGAAATCCCATTTCTTGGTATGATCTAAACCAGGAGCTGTGACTCCTCTCTCAATATAATCTCCCATTTTTTCCTGCAATACAGGTAATGGTCTTTGAATACCATCATAAATTGATGTGAGAAGACCAGGGCCTAACTCAACGGATAGTGGTTCACCAGTATTCTCAACCGGTTCTCCAGGTCTGACTCCAGACGTATCTTCATACACCTGAATTGTAACGTCATCATTTTCAAGACCAATGACCTCACCCATCAATTTTTCGTGGCCTACTAGTACCACATCATACATACGAGGTGAAACACCTCGAGCCGTTACAACCGGCCCTGACACTCTATATATTTCTCCTTTTACTTCCATAGGTCAACTCCTACTGCTGTTTTGATACGATCTCTAAGACCTTCATCAACTTCAGCCCCGATGGCTATTACCGTCGGTTTTACACTATTACTTAACTTCTTACGTAAAGAAGCCTCTAATTCTTTCCAATCCTCGTCGTGTATAACAAGAACTCCAATCTCTTTATCCTGTAATGCAGTTTTAATTGCATCATCAACGGGCACTTCTTTACTAACATTGAACCACTTCTCAATGCCTACTAATCTAAAACCAATTGTAAATAAATCATTTCCAATAACGCCTATCTCCATTTTACACCACCACCAATTCTTCTATTTTTTCGTTAGAAAGACCAGTCTGTTTACCTCGAACAATTGCTCTCAGATTTCGAACTTCTCTCTCTTTTTTTAATAAATAATCAAGAACCGGTAAAACCGATAATGGATATAGATAAGAAAAACGTTTTGAACGGTTAGCCACAAATTCATCCAAAGCATGGACACATGAATTCAAATCTGGTTCATCACTTTTGATATAAGGTATAATGTACTCTTGGAATTTAGTTCCTTCTAACATATTAGATAAATCAGAGAGAGACTGTACGGAAGACAGTAAGTCCACCTTAAGCGTACCTCCAAAAATTAAAAGCTCCTTATGACCCTTTATGCCTCTATGACGCATACGCAATACCGTTTTTAAATTTGCAATATCAACCTCTAACTGAATAAAATTATGATATACTTCAGCTTCAGGACCACCTGAAGGTAAATTATCTACCAAATTCCTATAATAGGTTAAATCTAAAGCATCCTCCAAAGGCTGAAGACTATCAGTACTACGTCCTTCACTTGCTTTTCTAAGTGTTGAATAATAGCTCGTACCTTCTAACATAGCTATAGTTTCCTCAATCGATTTAGAATCATACAACCTACCATATAATTCTTTATCATAATGATTAAGTGGACATACCAATTTTTCAATTTCTTCAGAAGGCATATTTTGATTTATCCCTCTTAATATATTTTTTAAATTTTCGACTTTATATTTCTCTGCATAAATAGTCAATATCTCACGAAGCTGACCTGTACTAAAGCTAAGGAAATCACCGATATTCTCTGCCAAATTATCAACTAGGGCAGTTTCAATTAAATCGGCACCACTTAACTTTGAACCATAACGATCTATTTCTCTACGATATTCCAAATCTTGAATATATCTTGCTATTTCTGATAACTCAAGATTCAAAAGCTGATTATAAGCTTCAGAAGGAAGTAAGCGTGAGCGCCTAGATCGGGCTCTGGTAGCTACGTAAGCATAATTACTCATTTAGTGAATAATACCTCACTAACTAAAGACAAATTGTCTTGCCAAGCTCTTTCTACTAAGGTTACAAATCTAAAATCTAGCCTGAAATCTCCAGATTCTATAATAAAACCAATCTCATCAATGTTCCCACCATGAGATAATTTACTTATTTCCTTAAAGATTGAGCTATCTTTCTTACGACAAAATAATTTACCATCGTTAGGAACTCCTTCTAAAAGACTAGAATATATCTTTTTCAAATCTTTGGAATTAAGATTCTCCAATTTTGACATAGCCATAGCTTTGGTAGATGAAAGTAACTCTTTTTGAATTTCTAATTGGTTTCGTTTAACTTCTAGTTCTGCAGATGGAATCTCTTGCTGCCTCAATTGTTCAATTTTTCTAGAAGAATCAGCCATAATTGAACCTACGACATTTTTAGCTTCAGCTGAAGCCTCCTTCATCTTAGATTCTACATTATCTACTGTCTCTTTGCGAATTGCTGCAGCATTCTCTCGGCCAGTCTCTTCGACTTGCTTGAGAATTTCCTCAAGACCCATTCTAAGCGCCCATTACGAATATGAGCAAAGCCGAAATAACTAAACCAAAGATAACAACTGTTTCTGGAATAGCTGTGAAAATTAAGCCATTCGTGAAATTCTTGTCGTCTTCTGCGACTGCACCAACTGCAGCTGAACCAATGTTGCTCTGGGCTAAGCCAGTTCCAATACCGGCTAATCCAACAGCTAGGCCTGCTCCGATAGCAATGTATCCTTTAGCACTCCATTTTGCTGCTTCTACTGTGTTTATGTTGTCGTCCGCTTGAGTTGCTTCCCCATCTGTTGTGGTTGTGTCATCTGCAGCGGATACTGCTGGCATTGCCAACAATGCTACGAAAAGCATTGCCGCCAAAAGGTATAGGTTGTTGTTCATGGTATTACCTCGTTTTCTGTTGTGTACTTTCGATTATAACCGAAAGGATCGTAAAGCGTGCCTCCCCCTTGCACGAATTTAGTAAAGAACTCGACATATTGCAATCTTAGCGAATTTATGCCGGTTCCGATTATTCCAAGTGTAAACACAGTTAAGTGCCCTATTAATAAAATTGAAATTGAAACTATTGCCATTATTCCTTCTAAACCTATTAAATTGAATGCTATGAAGTTAACTGTAAAAGCTAAACCATAATCACTAAGACCAATAGCTCCAATACGCGCATAAGAAATAACATTAGAAAATACAGTAGGAAATTCCAAAATTCCAACAATACCTTCTCCTAAAACTGCAAGAGTCAACCCTACAAGTAAGACGGCTATACCCAAAAGTTTAGCAAATTCAGGTAATAAACCAACTACTGAAACTAAGGCAATAACACCACCCCAAAGAATTAAAAGAAAAGACATTTTTGAATACAATGCATGTTTCAAGTTGTGATGCCTTAATTCATTAATAAAGCCAAGAATAAAGCCTAATGACACATGAATAAAGCCAATTATTACTGAAGATAAAAGCATCAATTGAGCACCATATGGGCTGAATTTATGTATTGGCAATTGCCAAGGTGGGTGTGGATTATCAATTAATGGGACATTGAATGTAGGTCCAAAGTGTTCTCCAAATACAAATGAAGTAAATCCTAGATAATCATTCCCGATAAGATAAAATGTTTGTCCAAAGGCCTCTGCAAAAATAAAAGTTCCAAAGAATAAAGTCCACATACCGGCCATTCTGAGAATCTTACCAAGTGCTGCTATTTCGGTGGAATATCCAAATTTGGTTATTATAAATTGACCAAATAAAATATATGCTAAACCATAACCTGCATCACCGACCATTAGACCAAAAAATAGAGGATAAGTCAAGAATATAATGGCGGTAGGTTCAAACTCCCAATGCTTAGGAGTACTGTAGAGTTTAGTAAATAATTCAAATGGTTTCATGACTTCTGGATTATCTAATTTAATAGGAGGTTCACCTCCACTTTCTTCACCCACTTCATAATAAATATCTAAATTTTGCAAGGCTTGCTGAAGATCTGAAACTGAATTACTAGGTACCCAACCATCTAAAACAAACATATTATCTGTTGTTGCTAATTTAAGAGGTAAACTTGACTTCTCAGATAAGGCTGAATAATGCTCTTCACAGGCGACCAACCAATCACCATGTCTAGTAGCTATTGCTTTAACCT
The DNA here is from genome assembly GCA_014240255.1 of Methanobacteriota archaeon. Taxonomy (GTDB): domain Archaea; phylum Thermoplasmatota; class Poseidoniia; order MGIII; family CG-Epi1; genus CG-Epi1. Next base: position 27,782 of record JAAZXG010000008.1, on the reverse strand, counting down.
CGTGGTCAATTGCTTCTTTCTCACTGTTTAATTTTGAAAGACTGGAATTTAATTGAGATTTAACCGTTGAAGACATACCTGAAACTAAAGGTACATCTATTGATCGAAAACCTTGATCTAAAAGAATACGTTCAACTTCTTCAGATGAATTTATAGCAACAAACACTACCGTTATTTCATTAGATTGTATTATCTCAACAGATTCCATTTTATTTAATAATGTCAAATCTGAATCTTCAGGAATGTTTCCAGCAAATACTTGAATGCTTGAATAACCACTTAATAAATCTAAATCTATATCAATACCTTCAAACAGATCTACCTGTTCTAATTGTGATACTAATTCTTCAATCTGTCTATCAAAATCTCTTTGCTCATCATTTAATTTATGAGCTTGGGAAGCAATACTATCAATTTCACTAATCTCTTTCTCAATATCTGATATTAATTTAGGACTTGTAGAAGGATTTGGAGATACATCTAATAACTTAATAACTGAACGTATTTTTACTAATAATTCTGAAGTCTGAGCACCATATGTCAATGAAGATCCTATCTTAAATCCATCATCCTCATTATTATAATCAATTAAATGAATTAATTGATGTTTATCTAGTAGGTTAGACAAATCTGACAAGTTTTGTTTATGACCGCTTATGGTCATCCGCGACATGTTTTCAGACTTAAGCATTAAGATAAACTCTCCAAAAAGGCATCGACAAACTTTTGAGAAGCTGCATCTGTCCGGCCTTCAGCCTTAGTTTTCATTCCCAAATTATCTTTTTCACCAGTTTTAAGAATTTTTGTCTTCTCCCCATCAATTTCATTCATAGCTGCTTCTATTTCTTTTTTCGATTTCTTTTCGGCAGTTTTTCTTTCTTTTGAAATTAATTCCTCTTGGTCTAAAGGTATCCTGTTATTAGCTGAAACCTGTTCTTGTTCAGCCTTTTCAACCTCAGTACTAGCGGACGCTTCGGCTTGCTTAATCTTCTCCAATAAGTCGGTTCGGGACATGGCTCAAATAAATAGTGTATTTACAGGGTAATAGGTCTATAAAAGAATACGGCCAGAAAAAGTACTAAAATACATTGTATTATTGGCATGTAATATTAAATTCCCTACTCTGGTAACGAAACCTCGGGCCCGTAGCTTAGCCTGGTTGGAGCACCCGGCTGATAACCGGGAGGCCACCGGTTCAAATCCGGTCGGGCCCACCAAAGAATTGTTTTAACTTACTACGATTATTATCATTAATTGAGATTTTTTTACCTTGTTTATAATTGATCATCACAACAACGCTCTCTGCATTTGCCACGATATTTTTCCCATTAACCTTACTATAAAGTTCATGGGAAATACCAAATGAAGTATTACCAATACTTGTAACTCTAGTCTTTACAGTAATTATATCCGGATATTGGACTGGTATTTTGTAATTCATATTAAAGTTAGCAAGAATAGGACCACTACCTTCTTCAGCCATAATATCATCCATCTTTAAAGATTTTAAATCCCAGACTCTACGAAATAACTCAACCCTAGACGTCTCGCACCATTTCAAATATATTATGTTATTTACATGACCAAAGTCATCCATATCGCCCCATAGAACTGGGATTTTCGTATTTATTGGCCAGTTATTCACAGTGTACCTGAGAATTTACTTACACTATTAAAGCCTTCATCAGGCATTGACATTATTGTCTTAGAGCCTGATGAAATAGATATTGCCCTGAATAATGTTTCGGGCAATATTCTCTCGAAAAAGAAACGACCTGTAATTATCTTATGTTGATAATAATCGTCCTCATCCTTTTTTGAAAAAGCTACTTCAAGCATTAGTAACCACATATAACCCATAGAAACTATTCCAAATTGTTTAAGATAGTCTGTTGCTCCAGCTCCTATTTCATAAGGATTAGAAGAACCTTTTTGCGCCATAAATAGTGTGGTTTTTTGCAAACCCTTTAGTGCCTTCTCAAAAGGTATAATGAACTCTTTCATATTTGAATCTTCTTTGTTTTTATCAATAAAAGCTAATACGGGATGGAAGAATCTTCTCAATAATCTGCCCATATTTTTGGGCATTTTACGTCCTGCCAAGTCTAAAGCCTGAATTCCATTTGCACCTTCCCATATTGGCGCAATACGTACATCTCGAGAAAACTGTTCCATACCAAATTCCTTGATATATCCATGACCTCCATGGATTTGTAACATATCATAACTAATTTCTACACCAAAGTCTGTTAAAAGTGATTTTATTATTGGCGTCATTAACTCTACTAAATCGTTATTTTCCCTACGGATTTTCTCATCAGGGTCTTTATCTGATTTATCAATAGCCAATGCCGTCCAACAAGACAACATGCGGCCAGCATCAATCAAAGCCTTTGATCTCAATAGCATACGCCTGACATCAGGATGTACTATCAAAGGATCTGCTTCTTCATCGGGATTTTTAGGTCCTTTTAAATCTCTACCTTGTAACCTATCTTTAGCATAAGCCAATCCATTCTGATAAGATATTTCTGATATCCCAAGGCCCTGCAATCCTACTGAAATTCTTTCATGGTTCATCATAGAAAACATTGCTGAAAGTCCCTTATGTGGTTCTCCAATTAAATATCCTGTTGCATTTTCAAAATTAAGAACACAAGTAGCTGAACCATGTACTCCCATTTTCTCTTCAATAGACATACACTTGACACCATTTCTTTCTCCTAAACTTTTATCATCATTAACTAAAAATTTAGGAACCAAAAAAAGACTTATCCCCTTCACACCTTTAGGTGCATTTGGAAGTCTGGCTAATACTAAATGTATTATATTCTCAGCCAAGTCATGCTCTCCAGCTGAAATAAAAATCTTTTCTCCATTAATTACGTACTTATCATCTCCATCTGGTTCAGCCTTAGTTCGAATCAATCCTAAATCAGTCCCACAGTGTGCTTCAGTCAAACACATAGTCCCAAACCATCGACCCGCTAAGAATTCGGGAAGATAAGTTTCTTTCAAATCCTCACTACCGTGATTATTTATGCAATGGTAGGCGCCTTTAGTAAGTCCCATATAAATTCCTAGAGACATATTTGAAGAGCAAGATACTTCATCTGAAAAAACACTAATTGGGGTAGGAAATTCCATACCACCGTATTTTTGATGACCAAAAAGGGAAGTGAGCCCCGAGTTAATGGCAGCCTCCGCAGCCCGTTTCATACTAGGTGGTAAAGACACATTTCCATTTTCAAACTTAGCACCAATTACGTCACCATCTCTATTTGATGAAAGCCATACTTCTTCTGAAAGAGTTGAAAATTGATCTGCAATCATTTCTATTGTTTCCCATGTAGCTTCTTCAAAACCTTCATAACCTTTTATTTGCTCTTCAAAATCTAAAACCTCTCGTAAGATAAATTCATACTCTCTCTTCGGTGATTTGTATTGTACCATTATTAATTCCTCAAAGGTTTTCCAGTAGTGAGCATTGCTTCTATTCTATCCATAGTTTTTTCAGTCTTCATCAGAGCCATTATTCCCTCTCTTTCCATTTCTAAAATTTTATCATCTGAAACTGTCACAGTAGGGTCTGTGTCTCCTCCTGTCAAAATATATGCTAAATGTTCTGTTACAACTACATCATGAGGTGTTGCATGGCCTGCTTTTACTAAATCACTAACTGCCAGATCTAAAGTAGCTTTACCAGAAGGCCCTGGTAAATTGTGTTCATTAGGCAATGGTGCACTATAATCTTTAATTAAAGCTAGACACTTTTGTTTGGCGTCATGTAACAGACGTGATCTATTCATTGTAATGCCATCTTCAGAATTTAAGAATTTGAGCGATTTGGCTTCCTGTGCGCTTGTAGCAACTTTAGCAGTCCCTATATTTTGGAAAATTTTTACTATAGATGCCATTGGACCCTTAGCCTGATTAGGATCATTATTCCATCGTGTAATCATTTCTTTACAACCTCCCCAAGCTGGAACCAAACCAACTCCTACTTCTACTAAACCAATATAACTCTCTGAATGCGCTTGAATTGAATCACAAGCTAACAAGACTTCACAACCCCCTCCAATTGCTAACCCTGAAGAAGCACCGACAACCGGAAAATTACCATGCTTTAACATCATAAATGCCATTTGACCACCAAAAACGAACTTTTCTGCTTCGTCCCAAGCTCCCACATTAGCTACAAAACTTGATAGTCCTAAATTTGCACCAGCTGAAAAATTAGAACCATCATTACCAATTACTAACCCTTTAAAATCTCCACTTTCACAAATAGATGAAGCTTCACTCAATACTTCCATTATCTGTGGATCCATAGCATTCATTTTACTATGGAATTCAGCCAATAATATTTCATCACCCATATTCCACAAACTTGCTGATGAATTACCAAATATTGGATTTTGTCCTCTTTTAATATCTTTTACACTTAAATGGCCTTCTAAAATTTCTATTTCACTATAAGTTCCATCAATATTAAAATACAAACTTATATCATTATTCTCATCATAGAATTTCTTATCGCCAACTTTATTTAATAAATCTGGAACTTCAAAACCTTCTTCTAGAAGTCTAGAAACAAACCATGAAGGACCTAAATCATCTAACATTTGGAATGGGCCTTTTTTCCAGAGAAATCCATTCTTCATTGCATTATCTACATTTATTATATTTTCTGTAATCTCTGGAACTAAAGAGGCTGCATAGCTTAATGTTTTAGAAAGAACTTTCCAAGCATATTTACCTCCTTTATCATCAAATTCAACTAATGCTCGAAGACCTTTTTTTGCAATATTAATACTTTCTAAATTGGACTTAATTGAGGGATTATACTCTCCGGTTTTTAAGTCTCTACTCTCTTTGACCCTATTACCATTATTACTATTTATACGATAAAAACCACCTTTTCCTTTACGACCAGTGTAACCTGATTCAACCATCTCCTTCAATAAAGAATCTATACCTAATTCAGATTGTTCTTTAACTCCCTCATTATATTTATCATCATCAGATAAATTATGTGATAAACTTTCAGTTACATGTGGAATTAAATCGAGGCCAACGACATCTCCTAATGCAAAAACACCTGTTTTAGGGGCTCCAATTGGCCTTCCCATGATTGCATCTGCTTCCTCAACTGTAAGACCTGCCTTGAAAGCTTCAACCATTGCCGTAAGTGACCAAAACATTCCTATTCTATTACCTATAAAACCAGGAGTATCATTACAGACAACAACCTCCTTACCTAATCTAACATCACAAAAATCAATAATTGCATCTAATTTTCTATTATCTACTTCTTTACTTGCTACAACCTCTAATAAACGTAAATATCTTGGAGGATTAAAGAAATGAGTTATAAAAAAATCTTTACCAAATGAACTTGGCATACCCTCTATCAACTGAGCTCTAGGTATAGTTGAAGTATTAGAAGTTACAATAGACGATTTTTTTCGGTATTTCTCAATCTTTCTAAAAACATCATGTTTTATTTCTAATTTTTCAAGAACGACTTCAATTATCAAGTCTGAATCAGAGATTAAATCTAAATCATCTTCTAAATTACCTGCAGTTATAAAATCGGCATTATCTGGATGCATCAATTGAGAAGGACTACCAAGTTTAACTGGCTTTAACATTCTAGATATTGCTGACTGTGAAATAACATTCTTATTTTCAGCTCCATCTGGTACAATATCTAATAAATTTACAGGAAGACCTGCATTAGCAACTTGAGCTGCAATACCACTTCCCATAAGTCCAGCACCAATTACTGTAACCTTTTCTATTTTCATTACAACTACACTCTCTCAAGTACTGTAGCACAACCCTGACCGCCTCCAACACACATCGTTGAAAGGGCATACCGCTTACCTTCAGTTTGGAGTAATGAGGCTGCCTTACCGGTTATTCTTGCACCACTCGCACCCAAAGGATGTCCTAAAGCTATGGCACCTCCATGAATATTTAATTTTGACATGTCTACACCTAATTCTTTCACACATGCTAAACTTTGAGCTGCAAAAGCTTCATTCATTTCTATAATATCTATATCTTTAAGATCTAAACCAGCACGTTTTAATGCTTTTATAGAAGAAACTACGGGACCTATTCCCATTATTTCAGGGTTACAACCTGAAATTGCCATTCCTCGTATGTATGCCATAATCTCTAGATTATTTGATTTTGCATAATCTTCTGAACAAACTATTACCGCTGAAGCTCCATCAGTCAAAGGTGATGAGGTCCCTGCCGTAACTACCCCTTTTGTATCAAAAGCAGGTTTCAATCCAGCCATAGTCTCTAAATTAGTTTCAGGACGGATACAACCATCCAAATGTATATTGTCTACAGTGACTATTTCATCATTAAATTTTCCATTAGACTGTGCCTCAAAGGCCTTTTGATGGCTTCTAAGTGCCATCTCCTCCTGCTCTAACCGAGAGATTGAATATTTCTTAGCTAAATTCTCTGCCGTGTGTCCCATCCCTATGTAAGCATCCATATCAACCAAACTGGGATTTAACATTGGATTAAATCCAGGCATTGGAACTCTAGTCATAGACTCTACACCACCTGCAATGAATAATTCACCTGAACCTGAAATAATAGACCCTGCAGCTTGGTGAATGGCCTGCATAGAAGAAGCACAAAACCGATTCACTGTAACGCCACCCACACTCACCGGCAGTCCTGAAAGAAAAACAACATTCCTAGCTAAATTCATACCTTGCTCGCCTTCTGGAAAAGCACAACCAAGTATCAAATCCTCTATGTCCTCAGTTTGAATACCTGATTTTTGAATTAATTCTTTAACAACAGCCCCTGCTAAATCATCAGGTCTTGTTTTACTTAATTCACCTTTATTAGCTTGTGTAAAAGCTGAACGTGCATAACCACATATCACCACATTGTTCATCCTTAGATATTATACCATTACTATATAAAAGTAATTAATTTTATTAAATTTATGAAACATTTATATACTAATGCTTTAATTTAAGTGCATGGAAAGGTTGTCAAGAACTGAAAAATTAACTTCAGAAAAACAAATCCGAATCTTAAAGCAATTAGGATTAACCGAAGACGAAGCAAAGATTTATCATGTTTTACTTGTCTCAAAAGAATCAACGGTTGGTAAAATAAGTCGATCAATAAACTTTTCAAGAGCTAAAATATATGGAATAATTGATAACTTATTATCTGAAGGGATAGTACTAGAAGGTAACAAACATCCAAAAACTTATACACCTGTAAATCCTTCACAAATTTCTGAAAGGAAATTAAGAGAAGTAGAAGAAGCCTCAAAATCAGTTCAAACAGAATTAGCACCATTATATCAATCAAGACCTGTTGATTATTTGGAAACTATAACTGTTAAAGATATGGAAATTTTTTCTCAAGTTATTTCAATGTGTGAGAGAGCAAATACATCTATCGACCTAATTGCGTCAATTTTACCATCAGAAATGCCACGAAACGTTTGCAGAGCTTTTTCAGATGCTAGCACCAGAGGTGTAAAAGTAAGAATGTTATTTCCTAAAAAAGGGAGTAACTTAGATTTGTCACGACTTAAGGGATTTTTTGAAATTAGACTGACCAATTCAATGCCTGCAGCAGGAATCATTATGGTTGATGAAAAAGAGTTCTGTGTTGGAGGTTTAGACGTTCCAGACTCAATGAATACTTTGTTAGGGATGTGGATGAATCAATCTGAGCTTGCAAGTTTAGCAAAATTAATATTCAATAATATATACGATAATTCTGAAATATATGACAACTAAGTCATACCAAAAAGATAATCATCAAGTCCCATATATTTTGCAATTAATAGAGATATAAGCATACCAACCAATCGATATACACCAAACCTAAGAATTAATCTTGTAAAAAAACCAAATGCTGTAACATTATCTTTTGGTTCTTCATCAGCATTTGCAAAGGGGTCTCTATCAGTTACATCAATTCGACTCATGAACAACTAATTTAACTATGAATTAAAGCATTGTGTTTAGGACATAATAATATTAATTAGTCTTGGATTCAAATAATATGAGTTCACATCCTATTAACGAACCTATACTAGATTACGAAGCCGGCAGTGAGCACAAATCTAATTTAAAAAAAGAACTAAATAAGCAACTAAACGAAGTACTTGAAATTCCCTGTATTGTAAATGGAAAAAAGGTCTACACTAATAATACAGTCATACAAGTTGTACCGCATAATCATAAGCATACCTTAGCAAATGTTCATTTGGCTGGAAAAAAAGAAATAGAAGAAGCATGTAAGTCTGCCATAAAGGCGCAAACAGATTGGATCAATATGGGGATGGAAAATAGAGCTCAGATATTTGAGAGATGTGCCGATTTACTTGCTAATAAATGGAGAATGAGAATAAATGCAGCTACAATGTTGAACCAAAGTAAAACCGTTTTTCAAGCTGAAGTTGATGCAGCTTGTGAATTGATTGATTTTTGGCGATTCAATGCCCATTATGCAAGAGAATTTCATGAGCAATTACAACCTTTAGTATCTCCTGAAGGAACAATAAATACTACTGAAATAAGGCCGTTAGAAGGATTCGTTCTTGCAATTACACCATTTAATTTTACAAGTATTGCCGCTAACTTACCTAGTGCACCTGCACTGGTAGGATGTACTGCAATATGGAAACCAAGTAGGAACTCTTACTACTCTAATTATCTATTAATGCAATTAATGATGGAAGCGGGATTACCAGATGGAGTAATTAATTTCTTGCCAGGATCTGGCTCTGAAATAACTGAAACTGCACTTGCAAATCCTGATTTTGCAGGAATCCACTTTACAGGTTCAACAAGTGTATTCCAAGGAATATGGCAGAGAATAGCTAAGGCTTTACCTTCACTAAAAGGATATCCACGCATAGTTGGAGAAACTGGTGGAAAAGATTTTGTAGTTGCTCATCCCGACTGCGACCAAAAAGGGCTTACTGTGGCCTTACTGAGAGGCGCTTTTGAATATCAAGGACAAAAATGTTCAGCTGCAAGTAGGGCGTACATACCAACATCCGTATGGAATGGAATCGAAGAAAAAATAATATTAGAAACAAATAAAATTAAGATGGGAGACTGTAATGATTTTACAAATTTTATGACTTCCGTGATTGATGAGAGAGCTTTCAATAAAATAACAGGGTATATTGAAAGAGCTAAAAATGATTCCAAATGCAATATCATTGTTGGCGGGGGAAGTGATAATAGCAAAGGATGGTTTATTGAACCAACTATTATTGTTACGACAAATCCTAAATCTGAAACGATGGTTGAGGAAATTTTTGGACCAGTACTAACTGTCTATGTTTATCAAGATGATTATTTTGAGGATATATTGGATATGTGTGATAAAGCTTCACCATATGCACTTACAGGATCTATTTTTTCAAGTAATGAAGAAAACATTCAAAAGGCATATAATAAGCTAAGATTCACAGCAGGTAATTTCTATATCAATGACAAGCCAACGGGAGCTGTTGTTGCTCAACAGCCATTCGGAGGGGCAAGAGCATCAGGGACTAATGACAAAGCTGGAGGCCCTCTCAATTTACTTAGATGGATTTCACCAAGATCAGTAAAACGCAATAATCTAAAGATACATGATTGGACATATCCTTTCATGGATGAAAGCTAAGTCTTTCGTTCTAAAGAATTACTAAAACTCAAAGCCGAAGAAACTCTGTGAATAGCTTAAAGCAATCCGGAACCGGATTTATTTAGTCTTCAGACATTCGAGTTAAAACTTAATTTTCTTCTGATGAATCATCATCTTCAAGAATTGCAGCTTCGCTTCTTTCAGACTCTTTAAAGTCAGAATTAGACTCAGGAATTTCTTCGTCATTAGGAACATCATTTTCTGATTCGTCTGTAACTGAGGTAGAACTCTCTGAAGAATCTTCCAAACTACCGCCCACTGAATTCATTGCACCACCATTTTGATAATATACATAGAAACCAGCTGCTAACGAAATAATCGAAGTTCCAATCAGAATTGAAGGTAAGGTCTTTGTCCCTAATTTATAGCTACTCACTTTATCTTGTTCAGCCTCTATTTGGCCGTCTACTGTTTTATCAGTATAAGCTCCATTCAAGGTTAGAACTGCAACTTCATGTTCTTGATAATATTGTGCAAGAGCTTGTCTTTTAGCTGAAGATACACCCTCATCTATTGATTCTTGTGTATAATTAGCGACTATATCTCTCAATGTAAGGCCCCCCATAGACTCTATTATTAGCGGTATTTTTATCTGAATATCATACTTTTGATTCAATATAGTTCCAGTAACTGGATCAATCCAAACATCTTCATAATAATCCATATCTAAATTCCCAAGAAGGTCATGATACAATGAACCTGAGTTTCCATGAATATTAGTCTCATTAGCTCTAAAATGGTAAGCTAAGCTTCCATTAACATTGGTCTCTTCTATGAAAGTATAATTTTGCATGTGTGCGCCATACATTGCGTTAGGCCACGATGCATTAGCTGCAGGAACCCAGCATTCTTTTGAAACAACACTTATTGTATCACATGTTGGTGAAAAGAAATTGAAACCATCTCCACCTTCTTCAGTAGCTGTTGTACCGTTAGCATATTGAACAGTTTTTCGATTGACATCATAGGTAACATTCACTAATTCTTGCTGATAATTATCAGATTCTGATGAGTCCCAGCACCCATCTGAACTTTGAGTTCCATAATCTACGTCCAAAGCTGTTCCATTCTCATATTTCACTTCAAAAGTCCTAAGATAACCAAGTACATTTATGTGACTGTCTGTTGAATTATTCTTAATTACACAACCTGCTCTAAGCCCTGTTGCATCAAAATAGGCAGTTTGAAAAGTCCATGTATTCAAGTTTCCAATTCGACCTTCATAATATGTTGTAAAGTTAAAATCATTTTCTAAGTACAATAAGGTTGGAACTTGCATGTAAACTGTAACATTGTAAACTCTATCTATCACGCCTCCCAATTCAGTACCTACTATTTGTTCAGATTTATAAGAAAACCACATTGGAGCTACACCAGGACCACCTAAGGAATTATAGCCCTCAAATGTACTTTGTAATAATTTCAAATCACTACCTTCACCTGGTACAAATACCATCCTTTCGTCTTCACCAGATTGAGCAGTACAAGTCATTACTTCTACATCATCTAAAGTTCTTTTATTTGCACACGTAAAATTGTCAGTATAAGCGCTATTAACTGGATTTGGAAATTCATAAGTCTCCCCAGCTTCTGGGAGATTTGTTGGTGTCCAAGCACCTTGTTTACCATCAACTTCATAATTTTCCCTGTTTAAAGAAGCTGGATTATCACTAGTATCAGATATAGTACCTAACCAAGTACCGTCTCCATCAATACCATTAGAAGTTAAACTAAAATTCTGTGTGAGAATCGTATAATCATCACCATCAGGAGTACCTACAATATTAAGTGTTGCACCACCGCCAACTTTGGCTTTAGTAGGGTCATACGAACCACTACCTACATTATCAACAAAAACACCAGTACCGTTATCTGGATCTAAATCAAAAGTTTGAATGTCACCTTCAAAATAATAATCGACATCAAAATCATTAGGTGCAAGGAGGCCATTCGGAACTATTACTCCCATAACATATGCTGATACAAGCAGAAAAACTGCTCCTGAGGCTACTAGGGCCTGTGCTGTCCATTCGGGTAGGTTGTTGCTCATGATTTTTCTCCCATTACCGGTCAATGAGTTCTTGTTTCATACAATGAAACACAAATCTAATCAAAAAAATTGTATATAACCTTTGTTGTTAGATTATTATTATTTTTCTGAAGCTAAAGTCTCCAACTTAGTAATGAACAACTTGACTTCTTCAACACTCCAATCTGTATAGAATTCACCAAGTTTGGACCAAGCTTCAGGATCTTCATCAGCCATACGATATAAATCAACTAAAGTTGCTTGGATCTTACCTTCATCATAATTCTTTGAATAATCTATTAATCTTTGTTCAACCTTATTTTTATCTACATTATAACTTGTATTAATATCTAAATCACTAAATTCTAAATAATCTCCGAGCAATGTCTGAGGTACATATAGTATGTACATACCTGATAAAAATACACCAAATTGAAATAAGATATACCCTTCTGAAGCATGGCCAAAGGTAAACCAACCTTCTTCTTCCAGATACATTTTAGAATAATAATAATAGCTAATAAATGTGAAAATAAAGAATGAGGGAACGGAAAGTAACCAATCAGTTAAACTAATAGATCTATCTGCTTCTGGAACTTGCCCGATGATATTGTATCTTAGACCATATATTTCTAAAATCATCCAGTACATTAAAAATATAGCTAAGAAAATTAGAATTAAACTTACAATAAACCAAATATATCCTTGATCAAACATTATAAATAAAATTATAGTTCCAAATGCAGTAAGCCAGTAAACACCAATTAACCAAACACCATGAGTCCATATCTTGTAGAACAATTGTTGAAGACAAATTAGGCACAAAATACCTGACAATAACCAAATAGGTGTAGATATTAAATGGAATTCGATACCAAATAAAGGTAATGAAATAACTCGACCAATTCCCGATTCAACATAACCACAAAATAGTGAAATTGTAAATGTCAATGTTGAAAAAACTAAAAGTAATGAATCCTCGGTTGAACGCTCCATACTGAACTGCCGACCAAGTAGACCCATGTGATAATTAGTTTGAAAGTTACTACAAAAAGATTATGTGTACTATAATTACTAATCTTTTTCCATAGCTTGCTTGATTAAATCACCCATAGTTAGTGACTCTCCAGAAGATTTAGAAGTACTTACTTCTACAGCTTCAACCTTCTCTGTTAGCTTAATTTTTAAAAAATTCTCAAGTTTCTTTGTAAGCTTTTCATTCGGACTCATATTACCTGCTTCAACGGATGTTAGAATCGATTTCTTCTCAGAAATTTTACTGGCTAAAGTGGCATGATCTAAGTTCATTCTCTCACGAGCTTTTCGTACAACACTTCCCAAATTTCCAATTAAAACCTCATCAGTTTCAATTTCTTTGTATCTAGTCTTTTGTTGCCTCTTTTCCAGTGTTTGAGCAACATATGCCCTATGCCCTATAGATTCTCGATAGGTTGGTTCTTCACCTAAACCTGCACAATTACTACATAATTGTAATACTGAGCCTGAAATTTTTCTAGGTTCAATAGCTTGCGATTCCGCTCCACACATTTCACAAATCATTTTAAATCACAAAATGATATATATCTAAGCCAATTAAATGTTTAGTGATTATAAGTGGCACCCGAAGAAAGTGAAGGTGACGTTTCGGCACCTGAGAAAGGCGAAGATTGGAATAAGTGGCTCATAGAAGAAACTGAACGATTTGAAGCTGAGAAAAGGCAACTTGAGACTGATGTCTCTCGAATGAAACGAGAGAATGCACATTTGAAAGGTGAACTAGCTAGACTAAGAGCTCCACCACAGGTCATTGGAACTGTTACTGACGTGCTAGAAGATGGCCGTGTTAGTATCAAATCAAGTAGTGGACCAGACTTTGTTGTTCATATATCTGAAGGAATAGATAAAGAAAACTTAGACGTTGGAGAAAGAGTCGCACTACATAGACAGACATTAGCAGTTCTAGAAACACTACCCTCAACTAAAGATCCATTGGTAATGGGTGCTGAAGTTGAAAGTAAACCAACTGAAACATACAAGGATATTGGTGGATTAACTAATGAATTAGATGAATTAAGAAGTACTATTGAACTACCAATGCTGTATCCTGAAAGATTTACAAATGTTGGTATTGAACCTCCAAAAGGTGTTTTACTTGTTGGTCAACCTGGAACTGGAAAAACTCTAATGGCTAAAGCCGTTGCTAACGCTACAAATGCAACATTTATAAGATTAATAGGAAGTGAATTAGTTCAAAAATACATAGGTGAAGGTGCTAGATTAGTTAGAGAACTATTTCAATTAGCTCAAGAAAAAGCACCTAGTATTATTTTTATTGATGAATTAGATGCAGTTGGTGCTAAGAGAATGGATGTAGGTACTACTGGTGACAGAGAGGTTCAACGAACATTAATGCAATTATTAGGAGAATTAGACGGATTTACTCCACGAGGAAATGTATCAATCATGGCAGCTTCGAACAGACCCGATATCCTAGATGAGGCATTGCTAAGGCCTGGACGATTTGATAGAATAATAAAAATCCCTCTGCCAGAAGAAGAAGCCCGATTAAAGATTATCAAAATACATGCCAGTAATATGTCTATTCAGAGAGGTGTCAATTATAAGAAACTATCAGAAGATACAGAAGGATTTTCTGGAGCTGATCTGCGTGCACTGTGTGTAGAAGCTGGAATGAATGCTATTCATGACAAAAGACCTAAAGTCAATTCAAAAGACTTCTCCAATGCACTAGAAAAAGTACTAAACCGCCTAAATGATGCTGAAATCTCAGAACCTGAAGGCGGACTTTACTATTGATACAAAATATATCAAAAGAAAATGCAGCCCAAGAAGCCATTGAATTTGTTAAGAATGGAATGATAGTTGGCCTGGGAACTGGATCAACCGCTAAGATTGCAGTTGATCTTTTAGGAAAAAAATTATCGAAAGATTTCCAAATAAAAGGAATGCCTACTTCGATTGCTACAGAAGAACAAGCAAAAAAATTAGGAATAGAATTAGTGGAAATAGATGAATATGAAACCATTGATATTGCAATTGATGGGGCTGATGAAGTTTCACCAAATAAATCCATGATTAAGGGGCTAGGTGGAGCTCTTTTGCGAGAAAAAAAAGTAGAGATTAAAGCAAAGGAATTAATTATTATTGTGGATGAAACTAAAATGGTTGAAATTTTGGGAAAATGTCCACTCCCGGTAGAAGTAGATATTGCTAATTATGAAAAAACTGGAACTATTATTGAAAAATTAGGATGTGAAGTTGAATTAAGGTTTGAAGAAAATAATAAACCATTTATCACAGATAATGGAAATTATATTTATCATCTTATATTTTCTGAAGGAATTAAGAATCCTGTAAATTTAAATAAGAACCTACTTGGTATTAAAGGCGTAAAAGATACGGGATTATTTCTAAATATGGCTACAAAAGTAATAATTGGTAGCGAAAAGGGTACTCGAATATTAGAATAAATCACTTACCGCGCTGTTCTTTGGCCTTTGGTCTTAGACCTTTATAATTACACTTACGACACTTTACTGCCTTCCATGCATTGACTGCATTACATTGCATACAAATTTTCTTGTTGAACATTCGTGCTTCAGCTTCAGGAAAACGTGCCATGCTTGCGAGGTAAAAGACGTGGTTATAATGATTGTGGCAAAAAATAGAAAGATACAAATAAGGAACTTTATATGACTTAATATGAATCTGAGGCCCAGTAGGGCAAATCATGTCAGAGGTTTCTAACTCTTGAATAGTATCAATGACATTTTTGGAGAATACGCAAATATAGTGTCTTTTCACTCTAGAGGAGGAAAATAAGCTAGTGAATCTATTAACTATATTTACAACAATCAGTAATGATTTAAATAATGAAGAGTTAGAATGGGGACGGATTATTCTTTTCCTATTTCTAGCATTAGGTATTTCTTTTATTTGTTCGCTACTTGAAGCCATTATTCTCTCTGTAACTTGGTCATATATTGAAATATTAAAGAAAAATGAAAATAGTAGTGGAGATTTACTTAAGAAACTTAAAGGCGATATTGATCAATCGCTTGCGGCCATTTTAACCTTGAATACAGTTTCACATACAATCGGTGCTGCAGGTATCGGTTCAGAATTTCACAAACTGGGAAATGAATGGTTTACTGTTGCATCAATCCTACTTACTATTCTAATTTTAGTATTTTCAGAAATAATACCAAAGACACTAGGTGCGATTTATTGGAAGAGAATGGCCCCAAGCGCAGCATATTTACTTGAATTACTAATTTGGATTACATGGCCAATAGTAGTAGTACTAAACTATTTTTCAAGGATTATCTCAGATGGAAATGAAGATCAAAAAGAAATGACACGTGAAGAAATGATTGCTGTAGCTGAGATTGGAGAAACACAAGGTGCTCTTGAAAAGCAAGAAACACAAGTCATCAAAAATTTACTTACATTAGATAAAATTCTAGCTGAAGATGTAATGACACCTAGTACGGTTATGATGACTTTTCATAAGTCTGAAACTATAGAAGAAGTAATTCAAAAAAACTCACCAATCCCATTTTCTAGAATTCCTATTGTCGATAATGATTTAGACGATATTATCGGCGTTGTTTTTAGAAGTAAAATTCTAGAAATGAATAGTGATGGAGAGTCTAATGTTAAAATGGAGGAACTAGCTGCGGAACTATCAACCGTTAGCCCTGAAGATTCAGTAGCTACTTTACTTGAAGAATTTTTAAAGAAAAAAGAACATGTTTTCTTAGTCGTTGATGAGTACGGCACTACTCAAGGAATCATAACTTTAGAAGATGCTGTAGAAACATTGCTAGGAGCTGAAATTGTAGATGAATCTGATTCAGTTGAAGATATGAGGCAATTGGCAAGAGAACTTTGGGAAAAACGACGTAAACGTAAAAGATTAGTCTAAGATTTGACTAGAGTACCATTCCTTAATACGATTAGAAGTCCATATCATACTTGGAAGAACAAATATAGCAATTATGATAGAATAAAGTATAGTTGCTGCAGTTATTATTCCAAAATTACTAACTAACGGCATTGGCGATAATAATAGAACTCCAAAACCACAAATTGTGGTAAGTCCTGATATCAAAATAGCTGAACCTGTAAACTTAATAGTAGCTTCAATCGCTTGACTCTCGCTTTTATGCTCCATTTCCTCTCTATATCTTTCAATAATATGTATTGCATAATCAATACCTAATCCTACAGTTAAGGCAGTTACCATTACAGTCAAAACATTAAGAGTTATGTCAAACGCCCACATTGTAGCCATGATCCAAGTTGTAGCTAAGATAGTCGGTAAAATAGCTATTAATCCAAACTCAAGACTTCGATAAACTATAGTCAAAACAATAGCTGCGAGAATAATTGAAACTAAAGTTGAACTTAACTGTGTGGTTTGAATTTCATTAACTGTAACACTCGTAAGAACATGCCCGCCAGTTATACTTACTGTATATTTTTCTGAAGATAACAAAGTGGGAATATCGTCTTTTAATTCAGCCCTCATATACTCAAGGCCATCATTGTTTAACTCATAATTACTATTGGGTCCAATATACACCCTTACTACTGAAGAAATATACTCACCATCTACATTTCTATGTAGTACATGTTTTATGCCTTCAGAATAAGTCTCTTGAGTAAATGTATCTGAAATATCTAAATCACGTTGATAGAGATAATCAAAAAGATTATTGATGTCTTTATCAGTAGTTTGACTAAAAGGTTTTGATTGATATGTTAAATTAAAAGCATTCTGTAAAGATTGAACATATATATATTTATCCGAATCATGCACCTCAATATTTTCAATCATAGAACTCTGAGAAGTATCTTTATAATATGAGAATTTAATCCGTGAACTGAAAGCATCGGAAGGCACAGTAACTGATGCTTCGGAACGTGAGGATAAATCAGAATCAAGCAACGGATTTTCAACTATTTCCCACTCAATTAACCTGTTACTTTTATCATACCAGGAAATATTAACTTTTAAAGATGATGAAGAGATAGATGGTTGAGTATCCCAACTTATATCTAAATTATCATTAGGTACTGTAACATACTTATTAGTTACAATCCATTCATGTGTAGAATTATTCCCCTGACCAATATTATAATCTTCAGAGTCTATAGCTGATTGTATAATCTCATGAACTGACTCTACACGTGCACTTGATCCTACAGTGATAACATATCTATCTCCATTGAGACCATCATTATCAGTACCTTGCTCACCATATTGTAATTGATAAGAACTATTCAAAAAATCAGTTGTTGCGATTGGACCTTCAATCAGTATTTGAGATTGAGAATAACTCGCACCTCTAAAATCTGAATCTATGTGATGTGCAGTCACCATTATTTCTAAATCATCTGAAACAAAATCATCCAAACCGAACGAGGTATCTACTTGGGAACCATAAAAAGCTGCGATTAATGTGATTATAATAACTGTTGAAACTATTGCTAGTGGATTTCTATCAACCATTTCGGAAGTTGTCGATATAAAAGACTCGACAATTTCTGAATCTTTAACAGTAGTTAGAGTATCTTCAGAATCAGAATCAAGAATATATCTAAGAGAGGTGTAAAAGAATAAAGTTAGCATAAAAGATATAAAAATTCCAATTGCACACAATATGCTAAAGTCTCTAACGGGACCTACACCTGCACTAATGCCTGAAAGAAAAGCAATAACGGTTGTCATCATTGCTAGTGAAAGGGCCTGACCAGTATGCATTTGTGCATCCAACAATGATTCTTCAACGGTATTTCCTGCTTTGAGACCTTCTTGGTATCTGCGACTAATATGTACTGCAAAATCAATTCCTAAGCCAACAACCAATGGAATCACAGCAACTGCTAATGCAGTTAATTTTATTCCAAGAATACCTGCAAAAGCAAATGTCCAAAAGACTGAAATAATTAAAGTAATTAATGGCAATACAACATAACTCCAATGTCTGAAAGATAACCAAAGTAAAATCGTAGTTACTACAAGCATGCCTATTGCCATGCGTAAGTTAGTTTCTTGTGTTGATTGATCAACATCATAAGCTAGCAGATCAACTGAAAACGTTTCTGCATGAACCTCACTACCTGATTCTTTGTTATGAATCTGTGCTAATAATCTTATTTTCTGGCCTACTTCTTTCTTTTGCTCGGTAGTCAAATCAGGTTCTAGATTAATCATTATTATTGTCGAATTTGAAAGCGGAGCTGAACGCAAAGAATCTCCAGATTGCAGAAATGGATTTAGATTTAAGTCCTTATTAACTAATACATCAGTAACAAAATCAACTTCATTCCAAGAATAATTTCCTCCTCCAGCCGAAGAAATTGAATCATAAACTAATTGCCATGGATTATCAGATTCTTTTACTTTAGCTAGAGACATATCTGAATCTTTTAAAGCAGAATCAAAGAAATCTGCAACAGAAAGTACATCCTTAACACCCTCGGTTTTTGAACACTGGTTATGTAAATCTAAAATATCTTCTAAATTATCTATTGTCAAAATATTCTGATTAGTCACAGAAGTCAAATACAAATTAACAACACTTGAATCGCTACCAAAATCCTCACTAATCTTATCATATGTTTCAACTTCAGAAGATTGAGGAAGAAAGGCATCGACATCTGTTGCAAATTCCACTTGCAGTAAAAATGGAGATAATACTAGTGTCAAAAGCGCTACAATGACCACAATTTGCCTTGGACTCTCGATGGGGAGTCGCGCGTAACGCTCTATCATATCCACCGTGCATTAGACACTTGCTTAAAAATTGTGTGTTAGTGTCCTAAACGTCTTTGACGCTGCTGAAAAGAACGAATTGCCCGCAAAAAATCTATCTTACGCATATTAGGCCAAAAGACATCTGCAAAGTACAATTCGGAATAAGCCAATTGCCATAATAAGAAATTACTTATTCTTTCTTCACCCGATGTCCGTAGGATTAAATCTGGATCTGGTAAGCCACTTGTATACAAATTTGATGATATTAAATCAGCATCAATATCATCTATATCAATTTGACCACTCTTAAGCTTCTTTCCAATATTCTTCATAGAACGAACTAATTCTTGTCTACCACCATAAGCAACAGCCAAATTATAATTGAAATTATTATAATCCTTAGTTTTAGATTCTGCATATTCTATTGCTTCTACAACATTTTCTGGTAAAAGCTCACGATGACCTATTGCTCTCACCCTAACTTTATTCTCATGCACTCTAGGATCATCCCCTGCATTTCTAAAAGATTCCTCAAATAGTTCCATTAAAGGCTCTAATTCTTCTTTACTTCTATTAAAATTTTCTAATGAAAATGCATAAACTGTAAGATAATGAATACCGAAGTCTCGGGACCAATCTGATAAATTTTCTAAAGTCGTTTTACCTTTAAGATGTCCTTCAAAAGGAAGCATGCCTAAACTTTCAGCATATCTCCGATTACCGTCCATTATAACTGCTAAATGTTTTGGAACTGGCCCCTTACGAATTTGACGTTCTAATCGTTTTTCATAGACCTTATAAATTGGAGACAGAAGTCTCCTTAGTACTTTTACCACAAGATACTATGTGGATACAACATTATAAAACAGTTTTACTGGAGGTTTATGAAACATCAATATTTGCTCGAACTTGGTGGAGAAAATACTGAATTGGGTAAAATTGAAGCATTAGAACTACTGCTAACTGAGAACTATGAACCCGAACTAACATTAGATGAAAACTCAATTATCATCATAAGTGTTTCAAACATTATTGAATCTAAAGTTATAAGAAGATTGGGAATGACTAAACGAATTTCAAAAATCTTTCATGAAGATGAGAAAACTCAGGTGGAAGATGTTGTTAGAAGAATGCCAATGATAGATATTGAGCAAAAAACATTCGCAATACGCCAAATTTGTAATAAGAGAATATCTGAAAAAAAAATCGCCAAAGTATTGGGTGAAAAAATACCAGAACATAATAAAACAGACCTAAACCATCCTGAAATTAAAATATTATATTTTACTGGAAAGAAAACAATTATTTCTATTTGGGATTCAAAAAAAGAAACCTTCTATAAAAAATGTCTGAAATACCACATAAAAAATAGGCCTTTTTTTTCCCCGATAGGCATCCATCCCAGGATTGCTAGATCTATGATTAATCTTGCAAATTGCTCAGAAAATGACACTGTTATAGACCCTTTTTGTGGAACGGGGGGTATGCTCATTGAAGCAAGCGATATGAAAATTAATTCAATCGGAATTGATATACTGGGAAAAATGGTTGAGTATTCAAAAGGCAATCTAAACTATTTTAAACTAAAAAGCAAAGTAATTCAAGGCGATATAAATGATATAATTAATCATAAATTCAAAGCTATTGTTACTGATCCACCGTATGGAATATCAACAACCACAAAAGGGGAAGGTGTTGATAAATTGATGAAACGGAGTATGGAAGTATTTAGTAAGAATATGAATAAAGGTGAACGATTAGTTGTAGCCCTATCAAAACCTGAACTTATTAAAAATAAAAATTATAAGGAAATTTATCGGTTTCAATGGTATATTCACAAATCACTTACAAGAAATATTATAGTCCTAGAAAAAAATTAATATTTAACATCAATAATAACATCATAATCCATACTACCTGATTCATTTTCTATAGTAAACACATAATCCCCAGTAGAACTCAAATCATCACTAGTATAAGACCAAGCACCATCGCCTTCTCCCACACCTGTTTCTTCATCAAGAATAACTCCGTCAGCATCAGTTAACCTCAGTGTGACTGTATCATCTTCAAAAGGACTTATGCTTGCAGATTGTAGTGAATATTCTATACGAAGACTAATGACTCCATTATTTACAGGCATCTCAATTTCTTCGTTACCATCATTCCCATTAACATTTCCACTCTGTTCGTCATGGTAATCTTCAACAACAAAAACGGTTGTTTCAATTTCATCAGATAAACCTGTTGAATCTGTAACTAATAGGGTAACCAAAAATTCTCCCTTATCAGGATAAGTACGCTCAATACTTATTCCCTCATACTGTTTACTATCATCTTCAAAAGACCATAAGTATGTTAAATCGTCATTATCAGAATCTGTTGAATCTGAACCTGAAAAAGAAATAGTTTCATTTATTTGGATTTTAGGATTAGATGGTGTTATTTTTGCAACGGGTTTGTTACCGCTTGACGACACTATTGTATCGTCTGAATTATCGTCTTCATCATCGGCACTATAAACATATTCATAATAACCATAACCACCTGAAGCGCTTACTGCTAGAAGTAAAATCAATATGAGTAATGATATCTTTTTCATACTGATTGTAACTTATTTGTGCTGTATTAAAAGTTACCCATGCACTTAATCAACGATTATTATCAAGAAAAGCATATAAATAGGGGGCCTGACTGACGCCAACTCCGGATTAGTTTCCGAAGAATTTAACATGTCAGAAGACCCCGATTTTAAGTACATAATTCGCATTGCCAACTCCGACGTTTCTGGTGAAGATAAATTAGCATATGCTCTAACATCAATAAGAGGTATTGGTGAAAGAACAAGTAATGCCATAATTACAAAATTAGGATTGGATTCAACTCAGTTAGCTGGTAAATTAACTGATAAAAACGTAGAAGAGATTGAAACGGCCATTGGGAATATTAGTGAATATGTGCCGAAATGGTTACTTAATAGACAAAATGACTACGATACTGGAGATGACGTTCATCCCGTAAGTATTGATTTAAAAATGGCACATGAAGATGATCTTAATCGTATGAAAAAGGTAAAATCCTATAAAGGTATTAGACATGCCTCAGGACATAAAGTAAGAGGACAAAGAACCTATTCTAATGGCCGTAAAGGGCTTGCATTAGGTGTAAGTAAAAGGAAGGGAGCTTAGATAATAGATGGGCGATCCAAAATTTCCTAGTAAGCACTACAATACACCATCACATCCGTGGCAAAAGGTTAGGATGGAACAAGAATCTAACTTGATTCATCAATACGGATTAAAAAATAAAAAAGAAATCTGGAGAGCAGATACTAAAGTTCGTGAAATGCGAAGACAAGCGAGAAAGTTAACGGCTAATTCTGGTGATAATCAAGCTCAAAAAGAAAAAGTTTTACTATTAGCAAAATTAAATAGATTGGGAATGCTTGAACAAGACTCTGCATTAGAAGATATTTTAAGAATGAGTCCAGAGAATATATTAGATAGAAGACTACAAACTCAAGTTTACTTACAAGGATTATCTTCTACTGTCAAACAAGCTAGGCAACTTATTGTTCATGGCCATATCTCTGTTGATGGTGCAGTTACAAGAGTCCCAGGTATGACTGTCACACGTTTACAAGAAAAGAATATTATCTATTCACCGTCTTCTGCATTGAACAGTGATTTACATCCAGTTAGACCCGGTGCAAAAGCGCCTGCCGAAGATGAAACTATTGAAGAAGAGTCACCTAAAGAAGAACCTGAAACTGAAAAAGCAGATACTCCAAAAGAACCTGAAAACAAAGAAACAAATAATAAGGAGGCTAAGAAATAATGGATAAATGGGCAATAGCACATATATTTGCATCACATAATAACATTATTATTACAGCTACAGATTCAACTGGTGCTGAAACTATTGCAAAATGTTCTGGTGGAATGGTAGTCCGTTCACAACGTGAAGAAGCTCGTCCTCATGCTGCAATGTTGGCTGCAGGACAAGTCGCTGAAGCCTTGAAAGAGAAAGGTATTGTTAATGTACATGTTAAACTAAGAGGTGCAGGCGGTAAAAGAAGTGGAACTCCAGGACCTGGAGCACAAGCTGCAATTAGAACACTAGCAAGAGCTGGAATAATGATTACTAGAATTGATGATGTAACACCGATACCGCATGATGGTGGAAAGCCTAAAGGTGGACGTAGAGGAAGGAGAGTATAATGAAAATCAAAGTCTTGAATATGGATGATTATTACGCCCAAATTGAATTTAAAGATGTTGATTATTCTTTTGTAAACTCAGTCAGAAGATCATTAGTTTCTATGGTTCCTTGTTTAGCATTACATGAAATTGATTTTCACATGGGTTCTTTAGGATCCTATGTGGATGAAGAGAGTGGTGATGAAAAAGAATATGAATCTATTAGTGCTATGTTTAATGAAATTATAGCTCACAGACTCGGAATGTTACCAATTCCTACTGATAAGAAAACTGTTGAAGCTTTTGGAGAATCCATAGATGATGATAGTAAGCAACCTGACATTATGTATTCATTACATAAGCAGGGACCTTGCACTGTCTATTCTGGTGATTTAGAACCAGTTAATGGTGATGATTCATTAATTATTCCTGAAGCAAATGTACCTATCGTTAAATTAGCAGAAGGACAAGCAATATTAGTTTACGCTAAAGCTAAGATGGGAGTTGCAAGTAAACACACAAAATGGCAATGTGCAGTTGCACCTCGATTCTACCAGGCACCAACTATTACAGTTTCATCTGGAAAAGGTTCTAAAGCTGTTTTGAACGCAGTTGGTAAAGATAAATTTACAAAGAAGGGATCGAATCATGTAATCACTAATCCAGTAGATGCTCACCAAGCTTTGAAAGATTTAGAAAAATTATGGAACGATGAAGAAGCTCAAAAAGCTATGAAAGTTACAACTAAAACTGATCATTTTATTTTTGAATTTGAAACAAATGGGGCTATGAAAGCTGATTTAGCTTTACAACAAGCTCTTAAAGCATTTGACACGCATTGTAATGAGTTTGCAACTAGTTTTAATTCTGCTGCATAATTACAAAAAAACTTTAGTAAATATTTATTAGCAGTACATTGTTTAATGTAAAAAGTCCAAATGTACAATTTTGTAGCGGGGGTCGCATAGCCAGGCCAATTGCGCTAGGTTGAGGGCCTAGTCCTTAGTGGTGCGTGGGTTCAAATCCCACCCCCCGCACCATTTATTCTACAAACGTTCGTATATCTGTGCTAATATTGCTTACTGTATTTCCTTCTACAACTTTAGTTCAATACCTTTTGTTCTTACTAAATCAAAGCCACCACTAGGCAACAATTTTTCAATATCTGTGGAATCTGCACTAAATGCTTCTGAAAGCTTGCGGATAACTACCTTTCTATCGGTAAAACCTGGTCTAAATATGACATATTTATCTGCCAATTTTTCGATTGAACTTATTGGCCCTCCCATAAATTTTGGATTGCCATCATATGAAATAAGGCCAATGGCAACATTCAATTCAAGATTACGATTCCAATTCCTCTTACCACGAATAACAAAAGCTCCCTTTGCAAGAAATTCCCCTGTATTTGGTGTCTTAGATACTTTATCGTTGTCTACCCAGAAAGAATGTCCACCGGAAACACGAGCGCCCCATGCTTTACTATATGATAAACTGAAATTACATGCCTCTAACATAGAAAGTTCTGAAGGTTGAACACCATTTACATTCTTTACTACTACACTGGGTGCACCATGAATATCTGCATGTGCATATCTATCATTAGTTTTTAGATACTTCTTTACAACTTGCTCATTTGATCTTGCGTCTTTACCTGCAACTGAAATTTCTCCATCTGTAGTAATAAACCACCTAAAACGCTCAAACCATTCAATATTTTTATTCTTGATTATCTTCTTTTTAGGCTTTGAAACTGGTTTTGAAGCTATAACTTCTCTTGTCCTTTCAGCCTTTCTATCCATTTCCTTAGATTTATCAAAATATGAAGATGCATTAGCTTCTAATGATTTCTTTTTGTCAATCAAAATTTCAGTATCATTCAATTCTATTACTACTTCATCTTCATCATTTTCAAAATCAATCATCTTCTGAATCTCATTCAATTTAGAAAAAATTATATTGCCCTTCTCTCTATACATTTTAGATTTTACATTATACTTTTCTATAGCCTTATTCTGATGGTCAACTCGAACTTGATCAGAACTTTTAACTTCCTTCTTAACTGGTTTTAAATTAGAAATATAATCCTCTATTGCCTCATCAAGTGTGGAAAATCTAGAATCGAATTCCATATCCAAATCGAAAGCTGAAACTGTAAATCTTTCACCATTTACATCAACAAAAATTGTTGGTTCAATTATATCATTTAGAATTCTTTTCAATTCATCATATATTTGTTTCGAATTAGCTTCAGAAGTATTGCTTTCCTTGTCTATTCCCAAATTTTTACAAATTAATGTTGAAATATCTCCACCAATATTGCAATCTATTGTTAATGCAGCACCTAAACCTCTCTGTGATTTAGCTAATTTATCCCTGAATATGTCAAAATCAACTTTAGACGGATCTATGCTTGGAGGTGACTGATAAGGTAAACCTGCTTCAAGAGATCTATGGCGGAATTTCTGCTTCCGCATCACTGCCAATATTTTATCATCTGAACACAGAACTATGTTACCTTTATGGAACATTTCGAAAATTAAGGTTACCTTCTCTTCTTTTCTGATAAAAGAAATAGATAAAATTCTATCTCCATTTATTTGTTCTATAGCTTCTATTCTTGATTTCTTAATAAGTTTTCGAACCTTCTGAACAAAAACCCCCTGATTAGATTCAGTGCTTATTGTTGTTTTAGTAAGATAAGCCCAGCCTGACAAATCAATTAATAATCTTACAGTACCTTTTTCTCTCGAACGTAACTTAAGAACTACTTTGTTTAAGTCAGGTCTACCAAATTGATCAACACGTGAACCAACTAAAGTTTGCCAACCATCAACTAACTGACTAATATCTGGGCCAGTCAGAGCTTTTTTCATTTAATCTAATGACTTAGAATAAATTTATTCTTCCGAGTCTTTATTTCTGTAATAAGAAGATAACATTACAGCTACTGCCACTGAACCAATTAAGGCAAAGAAGCCCATAAAGAAAGAAGGAGTGCTAGATTTAGTTCGAACAACCTTAAAATATTGTGTACCTTCATTATTTGACTCATCAGTTTCACTTAGATCATTAGCTGGATCAACTTTGACATTAACTACTATGCCTACTTCATCTGTTGTATGTGCTCTAGATGGATTCCAAGATATTTCAATTGTTTCCTCTTCTCCATGTTTTAAAGATAGAGTTTGAGTAGTGCCAACAGGTGCTGAATCTACATAAACTTTAACATTTACTTCATTAGTACTGAAACCACTAGTATCAATGTTACCGCCATTATTCCTAACTGTGGCATATATTGTAACTAGCTGAGAATCACCTCTTGTATTAATCCAAGCTGAAGTATGACTGAAATCTATATCTTTATCAGTTATTTCTAAATCTGGTGCTGGGACTATTACATCAAACTCACAATTATCTGGTGCACCACCACCGTTACTAGAAACAATTAATTCGATACTATAGGTTCCAGGTTGTGCAGTAGATGCTGGAGTTATTTGTATTGAAGATTCAATTTCTTCAATTCCAGTCAATGAAGTATCAACCCCTGTTAACACCTTACCATTTTCTAAACCAGGAATAACATTCCACTCATCAACATTAGCACCTGAAACACTTGTAACTGTAGAGGTGAATTGATAATTATCGGTATTCCATCCTGTGTTAGTCAAAGTGTATGGCCAACTGTATGTATTACCTTGGTAAACATCAACACCACCGCCATCATGCTCATCTGCACATTCGGATATTTTATGTGATAAACCGGTTCGAGCAGTCAAAGTAATTTCAACTGGAGTAGTTGAATTAGATGATTCTGAAGCTGGAGTTGTATCTGTATTACAATCATCACTTCCACACTTGTTATCTCCAGTATTTGTCCTAGTACTACCAGGATAAAATTTAGGATCACTATATCCAATTACTTGAACTGAATTCACATCTCCAGTATTACAATCGTCATAACAACTTATCTCTAGACGAACTGTTGTACTTCCGCCTTTACTCAAAGTAACTTGAGCGTTTTCTAATTGATCATTATTAGTATCTTTAAAGGTTGTTG
>JAAZXG010000089.1:391-604 GCA_014240255.1 Methanobacteriota archaeon | reverse complement strand
ATCAGAATTTCCACTACCTCTTCTTGGAACAAGTGCATCAACTTCATCTAAAAATATTATACATGGTGCTACTTGTCGTGCTTTTCTAAAAATTTCTCTAACACCTTTTTCAGATTCTCCAACCCATTTTGATAACAATTCAGGTCCTTTAATACTAATGAAATTAGATTCTGTCATTTTTTTTTTTTTTTTTGCAATCAAAGTTTTACCAGT
>JAAZXG010000089.1:0-381 GCA_014240255.1 Methanobacteriota archaeon | reverse complement strand
ATCAGGAATTTGGACTTGAACTTCTCTTAATGCACTTGGTCTTACTTCTTTTAATGCCTCCTGAAAATCATCACTAGTAATTTCAATTTTTTGGAGAATTTCTGAAGAAATTTTATCTTCATCTAAATCAATTTCAGGAAGTATTCTACGTAATGATCTCATTGCTGCTTCTTTCGATAAAACTTCTAAATCAGCTCCAACAAATCCATGAGTTGTTTTTGCAATTTGTTTTAGATTGACTTTTATCTTTAATAACTTTTGTATAGCTTACAAGGTTTTGTATTGGTTTAATAAAATATCGACTCAAAACAAAAGAGAAAATAAGAATTACAAAGCCTACAGCAATTGCTGTTCTAACAACAAAAGCTTTTCTCTCATCAG
>JAAZXG010000088.1 GCA_014240255.1 Methanobacteriota archaeon | reverse complement strand
CCATAAATATAATTCTGTTTGCCACCTTTCTTGCAAAGCCCATTTCATGGGTAACACAAATCATTGTTATTCCTTCTTTAGCCAGCTCTATCATAACATCTAATACCTCAGATATCATTTCAGGATCTAAAGCAGAGGTAGGTTCATCAAATAACATAATTTTTGGTTTCATACATAAAGCTCTAGCTATTGCTACTCTTTGTTGTTGGCCACCAGATAATTGTCCAGGAAATTTTTGAGCTTGATCTAAAATTTGAACTTTTTCTAATTGTTTTAATGCTAATTCTTCAGCTTCTTTTTTTGGCATTTTTTTTACCCAAATTGGAGCTAAAGTACAATTGTCTAAAATAGATAAATGAGGAAATAAATTAAATTGCTGAAATACCATTCCAACTTCAGCTCTAACTTGTTCTATATTTTTTGTATCTTCTGAAATTTCTGTTCCATCAACAATAATGGTTCCTTTTTGGTGTTCTTCTAATCTATTAATACATCTTATTAATGTAGATTTACCTGAACCTGAAGGTCCACAAACAACGATTTTTTCCTTTAATTTAACTTCTAAGTTAATTTCTTTTAAAACTTGAAAGTCACCAAACCACTTATTTACATTTT
>JAAZXG010000087.1 GCA_014240255.1 Methanobacteriota archaeon | reverse complement strand
TAAAACATGCAGCTGCATCAATTGGAAAAAAAATTACAATTGATTGGATTGATTCAGAAAACATTAACGGAAATGTTGATACATTATCAAAATATAATGGAATATTGGTGCCAGGAGGTTTTGGTACACGAGGCTCTGAAGGAATAATAAAAACTGCAAACTTTGCAAGAGAACAAAATATCCCATATCTTGGAATTTGTTTTGGATTCCAATTAGCCGCAGTATCATTTGCAAGAAATGTATGTAGTCATACAGATGCAAATTCAACAGAAATTGAACAAAATACCAATAATCCAATAATAGATTTACTCCCAGAACAGGACGGAATTACAGATATGGGAGGATCATTAAGATTAGGTGCAAACGAGATTAATGTCAAACCAGATACAATAGCAAACAAAATTTATGGTCAAGATAAAATTTCAAAAAGACATAGACATCGATATGAATTTAATACAAAATATTTAGATGAATTTGCACAAAATGGAATGATCTTCTCAGGTGAAAGTGATAATGGAAGAAGAATGGAAATTTTAGAGATTCCATCTCATAAATTCTTTGTAGGAGTTCAATTTCATCCAGAATTTAACAGCAGACCAGGATACCCAGAACAGGTATTCAAAG
>JAAZXG010000086.1:304-634 GCA_014240255.1 Methanobacteriota archaeon | reverse complement strand
TGAAGATGATGCAATTGAAGAAATCGATGAAGCGAATATGGAAATACCAGATGGTGCAAAGCCTGGACCAATTGACATTGAGTATAAATCTAAAATGAAACAATCTCCATCGTTCGAAGCTGAAACTGGCCATGAGATTAAAACATGGGGTCGAATTGGAACTGAAAATGGAATTATGGGTGTATGGGGCGAATTTGTATCAGTTGATTTTGATATTTGTGTTGCAGATGGTGCTTGTATTGATGCATGTCCTGTAGGTGTTTATGAATTTGCAGAATTTTCTGGAAATCCTGCGTCTGATAAGAAACCATTAATGTCAAAAGAACCTGA
>JAAZXG010000086.1:0-294 GCA_014240255.1 Methanobacteriota archaeon | reverse complement strand
TGTGAGGGAGTTTGTCCTCCAAAAGCCATCAAAATCTTTGAACAAAAGTAATCTTTCTGATTTCAGATATATAGCACCGATACAAGTTTCAAAGTGGTAGACATTGGAAGGAAATCCGTTCACTCAATTTATATTTCAAATTTTCATATTCTGTGCAATTCTAATCATTGGGTATACCTGTAATTTCTATTATCTGGCATTTTTATCCAGTCGCCGGAAAGATATTAATCCAATTATTGAGGTCGGTGAACCAACAATCACCATTCAGCTACCAATCTATAATGAAAAGTACGT
>JAAZXG010000085.1 GCA_014240255.1 Methanobacteriota archaeon | reverse complement strand
ACGAGGCAAAAAAAACTTTTAACGAAAGAATACAAAACATGAATTGGGAAAATTATTATAAAGACCTTCCATTTAATCCAAGTGCACTGTCATTATATAAATGGGCTCCTATCGCTGAAGAACTTAAAATTTTAGATCGAAAAATTGTTTTAAATTCCATGATCTTAAAATGGGATATTATTAGACAGGAATTTGAGAAGTTAATCGAATTTTAAATATTTTTTCTATTATCAACTAAACTTTCAACAACACTTGGGTCAGCCAATGTAGTTGTGTCGCCCAGTTGATCATGTTCATTAGCTGCAATTTTTCTTAAAATTCTTCTCATTATTTTACCCGATCTAGTTTTTGGAAGACCAGGAGTAAAATGGATTAAATCTGGTGTTGCTAAGGGTCCTATCTGTTTTCTAACCCATAGCTTTAAATCTCTTTCAAGATCACCTGTTTCTCTTTCTCCTACATTTAAAGTTACATAACAATAAAGTCCGTTACCTTTAATATCATGTGGGTATCCAACTACAGCTGCTTCAGCAACTTTTGGATGAGCAACAAAAGCACTTTCAATTTCAGCTGTTCCAAGATTATGTCCAGACACAATAATCACATCATCCACTCTGCCTGTGATCCAGTAATATCCAT
>JAAZXG010000084.1 GCA_014240255.1 Methanobacteriota archaeon | reverse complement strand
CAGGCTCATGCATCTCCTGGCATCTATTCAAGAGCACTCCTAGAAGGCCGACTTACAATTGAAGAGTTAGGGAACTTTAGAAGAGAATTGCAAGAAGAGGGTGGCCTCCCGTCTTATCCTCACCCAAGAAGACGTCCAGAGTTATGGCCAAGTCCTTCTGCATCAATGGGGCTCAATGGGGTGAATTCAATTTATTATGCTAGATTTGCAAAATATTTAGAAAATAGAGGGTTACTGTCTAAAGATTTAGGGAAAATTTGGGCGTTTTTAGGTGATGGAGAAATGGATGAACCAGAGACCATTGGAACTATTAACATTGCTTCAAGAGAGCAGCTAGATAATGTTATCTTTGTGGTTAATTGTAATCTTCAAAGATTGGATGGCCCGGTTAGAGGCAACGGAAAGATTATTCAAGAGCTTGAAGCTGTATTCAGAGGTTCAGGATGGAGTGTTATTAAAGTTATTTGGGGTTCTGAGTGGGATCCACTATTTTCAATAGATCATAACGATGTCATGCAACAACGAATGGATGAAGTTGTTGATGGTGAGTATCAAATGTATTCAGTGTCACCTGGAGAAGACCAACGAACGCATTGGATCAAAGGCAATAAGGAGCTTGAGTCCATAATGTCAAATTTAAGTGA
>JAAZXG010000083.1 GCA_014240255.1 Methanobacteriota archaeon | reverse complement strand
AAATAAAGGGTTTTCAATACCAGCAAAACCTGAGGCCATTGACCTTTTAAGAACAAAAGTTGTAATTGCTTTATCTACATCAATTATTGGCATTCCATATATTGGGCTCTCGTTATCTTCTCGTGCAGCTGGGTTAACCACATCGTTTGCACCAATAACAATACATACATCCACGGATTCAATAATTGGGTTAATATCTCCGGGTTCGATCAATTGGTCATAGGGAACGTTCGCTTCTGCTAGCAACACATTCATGTGTCCGGGCATTCTTCCAGCTACTGGGTGAATAACATATTGCACGGTTGTTCCGTTCCTTTCTAATAATTCACCTAATTCTCTAACTGCGTGTTGTGCTTGTGCAACAGCCATACCATATCCTGGGACTATAGCCACCGATGAGGCGGCTTCCAATATTAAATAGGCGTCTCCTGTCACAATAGGCCTTACCTCTCCTTGTTCACCCTTGCTTGTTCCTGTTGCGACGATGGCTCCAAATCCGCTGAACAATACATTTGCTAAGGATCTATTCATAGCTTTACACATTATATTTGTCAGAATTAGGCTGCTTGCTCCAACTAGGGCACCAGCCACAATTAGGACATTATTTTGAATAACAAAACCTGCTGCACAAGCTGCTAGTCCTGA
>JAAZXG010000082.1 GCA_014240255.1 Methanobacteriota archaeon | reverse complement strand
AGTTTAGCAGTATTAGAATCAATGAGTTTTGGCTTTTCTTGCACAGGTGCTGGAGGCGGTGCATTTTTGTCCTGACTCATTGCATATCGGTATACATGGAAGAATGCTGCAAATACTATCAAGATAATTCCAATAAAGAACAATGAAATATTCTTCATTCCTGTCAATGCTGCATTGTATGCTGCAATGTTTAGGAATACTTGGAAAGCTAATAGTGCAACCAATAACCAATTAATCCATTTTTCAGATAAATTGATGGTAGCAACTTTTTGTGGGCCATTACTTTTAGCAAGTTTTGATTTTCTTTCTGCTTCATTTGCTAATTTAATCATCATGTATGTAAATCCAAATCCTAATGGAACCAATAGAATCATTGTTCCATAGAAGAATATTGGATCAATTACCAAACGTTCTACTAATGGGATTGATACGTCTGGAGAAATATAGAATCCCCAGTAAGTTGTTACCATAATTTGTGCAAGACTGGTAATACCAAATGCAGTAACCATTGGTCGATCTCTCCACGAGAATTTCTTGTATCTATCAAGGAATGGAATCAATACAAGAGATATGATAAACACAAGTGGCCACAGCAATCCTGTAACGAACTTGTCATATTGAGTTCTCATAAAAGCGTAAATTCCAGTAAGATACCT
>JAAZXG010000081.1 GCA_014240255.1 Methanobacteriota archaeon | reverse complement strand
AAGAACATTCTTACTAATTAATCGTAAAAAAAATCTTTCATGACGGTCAGTGCAATCCATCATAGGAGCAACTGAAAGTTTCCTATTCATAACTATGTATTATATTATTTTTTTAACTATTTGAAGTTTCAGAATCTTCTTGATTTACTTCATTTGATTTAGTTTCAGCAACTTATATTTTTATTTCAATAATTTCTTTGTTTTTTATAAGAAAAAACTTAAACCCTATAAAAATATAGAAATCACTTGATTTTATAGCTTTCCAAGTATAAATAACCCGCATGGCAAGAGTAACAGTAGAAGATTGTATAGATAAAGTAGATAGTCCTTACGAATTAGTTTTAGTTGCAAAAGAAAGAGCTACTCAGCTTAATTCTGGATTAGAACCTACCCTTGATAGAGATAATGACAAAAACACAGTTATAGCTTTAAGAGAAATAGCATCTGAAAATATAAAGGTATCTGATTTAGAAGAAAGCGCTATTTATAAACTAAGAAAACACGTTGAACAAATTGATGATTCTACTGATGAAGATGAAGATGTTGGGGATAATTTTGAAAATCTATATAAAGGAGAGAAATCAAAAAGTGGAACTCCAATTTTACCATCAAAAAGAGCCAGAAAAATTCCAGAAAAAATTCAAGTTTCTAAAGAAGAT
>JAAZXG010000080.1 GCA_014240255.1 Methanobacteriota archaeon | reverse complement strand
AGATAACATATTTTGTCTTTTGGTTCATGTTTACCTATAAGACCAAATTAATTGAAAAGGATGTTTGCCCATTATTTATTTCTTGTCCATTACTGAAATCCACTATATTGAACCAGCCACTACTTTCCAATGAAGTACGGAAAGGAGTCACCAAAGTAGATGCCTGTTCTAGGTTTTGGTTATAAAACCCATTTAAGGTAATGATAAGCTTGGGATCTTCTGATTTTGTTAGTTTGTCCCATGCTCTATCATTCACGAGATGGCTGGATACAATTTTGTTTAGAGCCAATTCTGTAACTCGAAAACTATCAGGAATTTTATTACTCAAGTATTTGAGCATCGCCACCATGTTAGTAGACAGAGTTTTATCTTCATTAATGAGTTCCTGAAAATTATTTGCTACCGTGTTTTGATTCTCAACGATTTCCTTTATTTCCTGACGCATGGTTAGCAAAGAAAGTTCAGAATATTTGTTCGGAAGACTAGCTTCCAGAGGCTCAATCTTACTACGTTGCGCATAAGCTGCCAATGAGCACACCATTACCAGAACCAAAAGCGCATTCTGAAGGATACGGTTAGTTGCAAAATAGCGGTATTCTTCCTTGTGTTTAACAGGAAGAAGATTCAGTTTTGAATAAGGGTCCATCAACAAACCCAAGTTGGCTGTATAATCCAGTTCAATGGTATTCTTTTTGATCATTTCTTCTT
>JAAZXG010000007.1 GCA_014240255.1 Methanobacteriota archaeon | reverse complement strand
GATGCTAATATTGGTGATTTTTTCCAATATGAAGTGGTTGGAAATAGTGTGCCTGATAGTATGGGTAAAAATGTGGATGAAGAAAAATATCTTCGTGTTGAGAATTATGATGGCAATGGATTGAGGATGGAAGTAACTCAAAAAAGTCAAGGTTGGTTTGGAGGAGAGACGGTTGACTATAGTGTTTTGACAACGTCTTGGAAAACTGAGTTCACATTATTTTTTAATGATTTACATGATGATGATGGGTTAGAAGATTCCGTTAGTGTTTCATTAAATATGAGGACGGAATCTTGGATTCTTGATGAAAATGGATTGGGCATATTAAATGCAAAATATATTAAGGAGATCACTTATGATCAAATGCATATGAATATGACTTTTAATGATGACAATGAAGGTAATGAATCTATTGTTCGGATAGTGTCGATCACTGGAACTGAAACTCAGACTGTAAATAATAGTGGAGCTTATCCAACTGATTATAAAGTGGGAAGTATGTGGACCACTTCTGAAACTACAGAAGAAATTGGAATGCTGAGCGAATTCATGTGTATGGATGGAGAAGAGGATTGTAAATGGGAGACTTCTGAAATAGATGAAGAAGAAACGAGTACATCTACTTTAGAGGTTTTGAGAGAAGTATCAGTGACAACTACAGCAGGAACTTTTGAAACATTAGAATTCAAAGATATCGATGAAGAGGACGAGGGTGGAAATTACACTTTGACTTATATTTCTGAAGTTGGTATTCCGGTTAAATTTTCAGAGTATGAAGAAGGTGAGATGGATATGGAGATGCAACTAGAAAGTTATAGTGTTCGTGCCTTAACCCCATTAGATGAAGAAAGTGTGTTAGGTGATTTACCAAGTATATCATTAATCCTTTCGATTGTTTCAATTGGTTTAATTACGATTTTCCGTAGATCTCGAATCTAGTAGAAAACTATCTACTGAACATTTAAATTCAGTATACACTGGGAAGATATGATAGTTTACGAGGTAAATCTGCACATTGATACTATCGCAGCAGAGGAATACGCAGAATGGTTAGGGCCCCACATTGAGCAAATATTGGATATCGAAGGTTTTCAAAAGGCAGATTGGTTTGTTTGTGATTCAGATGACGATAAAATTCATTGGTCCATTAGATATCAGTTGGATAGTCGTGACTCTTTGGAAAACTATCAGAAGAATCATGCTCCAGCTTTAATCAAAGAGGGAATAGATAAGTTTGGAAAGTATCTGAATAGTGATAGAAGAGTAATGTCTCTTAAGAACTAAAAAATCTCAGGAAATAAGGATGCCTGAAGAAGTTGAATATGGATCTAGTGATAGGTTTTCGCTTTCCTAAACCACCTGGTGTTACACCTAAAAATAAATCTGCAAAAATTTCGCATAGTTTATCATCATGTGCACCATAGTAAACCATTCTTTCAGGTAGTTTCAATGCCATAAGAGCAAAGAAAGATAAATCTCTCAATTCTTTACCAAATACTTTGTTCCAATCACGGTGATATTGATCCAAATGTTTTTGTGAAAAATCGTTAGTTTCTAGAGCTTTCTTGATAGTATCTACAGCAATTTTACCAGCATGCATCCCGTAATATATCCCTTCACCAGAAAGTGGTGAAACCATACCTGCAGAATCTCCCACAAGTAGAGTATAGTCCATGGTTGTAGCTTTTATTGGACCATTAAGAGGCAGAGGCGCTCCTTTCACAGGGGGCGTATCTTGGTCTTTCGGAAAATAGCCATCTTTCTTTAATAAATTTATATAATCTTCCCAAATTTCTTTTATTTTTATAGATTTGATAGTCCGATTATATCCTCCGAATCCAATATTCAATATTTCTTTTTTAGGAAAAACCCAACCATATCCTTCGATACCACCTGGTTTGAAATGTACTAGTAAAGATCTTTTATCTCCATAAGTTTTATCGATAAATTCCTTGCTAACTACTGGTTCCCACATCAAAGCAGTCCCCATCTGGTTATCACTCCAAGGTTTGATATTTCTTTTTTTTCGAATCATTGTAGCTAATTTGTCATTAGGTCCCGTTGCTCCAATAACCATTTTCCCTTTGAAATCACCTTTTGAAGTTTTAACAGTGACACCTTCATTAAATTCGTAATCACTTACTCTTGTTTCAGTTAGAATTTCAGCCCCGACGTCTCTTGCAGCTTCCAATAGGGCATTATCAAAAACTTCTCTCGTTATATTCCAAGGTGTTCCTTCTGGGAATTCAAAATCTATTTGGTATTTCATTGAAGGTGAATATAGATTAACATCTCTGGATGGACATTCAATTATTGGTTTAATGTATTCTTCTAATTCAGGCAATTCATCAAAAAGTCTTGCAGTTAGTAATCCACCACATGCTTTATCTCGAGGAAATTTTGATTTATCTACAACTAATACTTTCATTCCAGCTTTAGCAGCATAGAAGGCAGTTGTAGCACCGCTAGGTCCACCTCCGCAGATTATTACATCATATTCACTCATTAGTATTTACCCAATTTTTGAAAGGTTCGTGTGAATCGCCCCATGGTAAGGAAACGATTGCTGGCATTGAATAGGGGTGGTTTTTAACGATATACTTTTCTAAATCCTTAAATTTATTTTTGGTAGTCTTTATGAAGATTACATGTTCAGTATCATTTTTCATTTCGCCCTTCCAAGAATAAATTGTTCTTACAGGCCAAAAATTACAACATTTACCTAAACTTTCTTCAATAATAGCTTTAGATAGAGCTTCGGCAGTCTTTTCGTCTGGGGCTGTAGTGTAGACTGTAATACTCATTAAAGCTACATTTCGAGCATGTATTAAATAGGCCCCCTTTCGTAGACGAGAACCCACGTGGGTAACCCGTGATTAATGAAGACAAAAGTCTGAAAGAGGTAAAAAAAATGGCAAATCCGTTATTCGTAACATATGAAGCTCCCAAAGAGCTATCTGAGAAAGCATACCTAGCCGCTGAAACAGCACGTGATGGTGGTAAGGTTAGAAAAGGTTCCAATGAAGTAACCAAGTTGATTGAAAGAGGGCAAGCAAAATTAGTTGTAATGGCTTTAGATGTTGAACCTCCTGAAATTTTAGCGCATTTACCAATGCTCTGTGAAGAGAAACAAATTCCATACACTTATGTTCCTTCCAGAGATGAACTTGGTAAAGCAGCAGGTCTCAAAGTAACTACTGCAGCAATTGCAATTACTGAGATCGGCAAGAAGAAGGGCGCTTTAGATGAAGTTGTCAAAGCTATAGAGTTAGCTAAGAAGTAAGAAATATGGACGGCATTCCAGCACAAGTAGTTGAAGTTCTCGGACGAACGGGAATGAGAGGTGAAGCCTCTTCTGTTAAGGTTCGAGTTTTAGATGGTGACGACCGTGGTCGAATTATAAGAAGAAATGTTGTCGGACCTGTAGATATCGGCGACCAATTATTATTATTAGACTCTTCACGAGAAGCTAAAGCATTAGAC
Organism: Methanobacteriota archaeon; assembly: GCA_014240255.1. GTDB lineage: Archaea > Thermoplasmatota > Poseidoniia > MGIII > CG-Epi1 > CG-Epi1. The sequence goes on along the minus strand of JAAZXG010000007.1, from coordinate 37,562 downwards.
AGGAGATAAAATGGCCGAAACAAAAAAATGTTCGTTTACAGGAAAGCAGATACCTCCTGGAACTGGTATGATGTATGTCAAAAAGACAGGTCAAGTACTTTATTTTATTAACTCTAAAGCTAAGAAAAATTATATTAATTTGAATAGAATTCCAGCCCGTACACGCTGGACTGATACTTTCCATTCAAAGAGAGATAAATGAGTAACGAAGTAACCTATGTTATGGTTAAGCCAGACGGTGTACAACGTGGCCTTGTTGGAGAGATAATTCAACGTTTTGAAAGAAAAGGCTTACAGTTAGTTGGACTTAAACAGGTTGTACCAAGTGAAGAAATAGCTCGAAAGCATTATGCCGTACATTCTGAAAGGCCTTTTTTCTCTGGTTTAATTAAATTTATTACAAGCGGACCTGTTGTTTGCATGGCTTGGTCTGGTATTGACGCAATTGGTGTTGCAAGAAATTTGATAGGATCTACGAATGGCCGTGAAGCAGCACCCGGAACAATCCGTGGTGACTTTGGAATGGATATTGGTTATAATATGATACATGGTTCCGACGCTTCAGAAACAGCTGAGTTTGAATTAGGATTATGGTTTTCAGAAGGATTAAATGAATGGACTCAAGATAGTATATCTTGGATTTATGAATAATTCTCAAATTCTTTAAAAAAGTAGAATTGCTAAGTTTTATCCTAAGAGAGTATAGGTCATAGTTTTAATCCCGTTTCTTATGGTAAAAAATCATGCCTAATCCGTCAGACCTTAGTGTAGGAGTTATCCGAATAGAGGGTACTAATTGTGAAGATGAATCTGCAGCAGCTTTTTCATCATTAGGGTGTTATTCAGAGAAGGTTCATCTGAAGCAATTGTTGGGTGAAGTTGAAGAATCTAGTCGCAGAAATATAATGGATTACGATGCGCTTTATTTCCCAGGAGGATTTAGTTCAGGAGATTATATTCGTGCTGGAGCTATCTTTGCAGCACGTATAAAATCAGGTCTCAAATCTCAAGTCGATAAGTTTATAAAAGAAGGTAGGCCAGTTTTAGGAGTTTGCAATGGTTTTCAGATTTTAGTAGAATTAGGTGCATTACCAGGTACAGATTCAGGCATTAGTATTGTTCCAGATGCAGTACTGCATACAAATGATTCTAATCGTTTTGAAGCAAGACATGTTCATCTTCGAGTGGAAGATAATTCACAAAGTTTTTTCACTAATAAATATGAAACAAACCAAGTATTATCAATTCCGAATGCACATGCAGAAGGTAAATTAATGATGAGTAAAGAAAAATTTGAGGAATTGAAAAATAACAATCAAATTGCATTTAGATATTGTGATAATAAAGGTAATTTGGAACCAGGTTATCCTTGGAATCCAAATGGGGCTGCTTACGATATTGCAGGGATTACTAATCTTCAAGGAAATGTACTAGGGATGATGCCTCATCCTGAACGAGTACTTCATGGTTGGCAACATGCAGATTGGACTTCGACAGGCCAAGATCCTTCAGGCCCTGGAGATGGTCGAGCTCTCTTTGAAGGAGTTGTTGATTTTCTTTGTCAGTAGATGATTTACAAGTAGCGATTAAGGCAGTGATTAGAGCTTCAGAGATTATCTTAGAAACGTTTGGTAATCCTACTGGTATCGAGTATAAATCACGTGTTGACGTTGTGACTGCAACAGATAAGAAATGCGAAGAAGAAATAGTGCATATTCTTCGCTCCGAAACTCCAGATTATGGGATTGTTGGTGAAGAAGGGACAAATATTCCTGGTGAAAAGGTTTGGATTGTAGATCCGTTGGATGGAACTACTAATTTTTCACATTCTTATCCTTTTTGTGGTCCTTCTATAGGATTATGTGAAGGGAATACAATTTTAGTCGGCGCATTAGCTGATCCCCTCAGTAATGAACTTTTTTTTGCAAGCAAAAATCAAGGATCATACATGAATGATTTGTATAATGAGGGTGAACCAACAAAATTACAAGTTACAAAGACTAGCGAGCTTCACAAATCATTATTTTCTTCAGGATTTCCACATAATAAAGAGTCTCAACGGTTTAAGAATATGATTGAAAGATTTATACGTTTAGAATATGAATCTCATTCGATACGTAAAACAGGTTCAGCAGCATTATCTTTAGCTTATGTGGCAGCTGGAAGAATTGAAAGTTATGTGGCATCAGGTCAATATTCGTGGGATATGGCTGGCGGTGCTTTACTTGTTGAAGAAGCAGGTGGAAAAATCACGAATTTTGAAGGTGAACCCTATACTATGGAGACTAGAGAATGGTTAGTAACAAACGGTGTAATTCACGATAAAATGGTAGAACTTCTTAAGTTATAATAGAGTACAACTAATTTAGAGCTGTGGCTTTGGTGAAATATGGGTAATCAATTATTTTTGACTATGAATGACGGGCATAAGATTCCAGTAGTTGGCTTAGGTACTTGGAAATCAGAGCCAGGTGATTCTACATACAATGCAGTTCTCAACTCAATTAAAGCAGGGTATCGGCATATTGATACGGCCAGAGCTTACGATAATGAATCAGATGTAGGTAGGGCTGTTAAGGATGCCGATATCGATCGAAAAGATTTGTTTATCACAACTAAATTATGGAATAAAGATCAAGGTTATAATACGGCTATTGAAGCTTGTGAAAAGAGTTTAGCAAGATTAGATTGTGACTACATTGATTTGTATCTTATTCATTGGCCATTGAAAGATAAAAGAAATGAGTCTTGGAGGGCCTTTATTGAATTACAAAAGAGGGGACTTTGCAAATCGATAGGCGTTAGTAATTTCACAATAGCTAATTTAGTAGAGTTAGAGGATAAATTCGGAGTTATTCCTGCAGTAAATCAGGTTGAATTCCATCCTTATCACTACCAGAAGGATTTATTGGAGTATTGTAATTCTAAGAACATAATAATTGAAGCATATAGTCCATTAGTTCATGCCAAAAGAATGGATGAAGAACGTTTAGTGGCAATTTCAGGAGAAATGGATAAGACTCCAGCTCAAATTTTGATACGCTGGGCAATGCAACGAGGTATGATAGTTCTTCCAAAATCAGTTAATGAAAATCGAATAGTTGAGAATTTCGCAGTGTTTGATTTTGAAATATCAGATTCTTTGATGAAACGTTTGGATGATTTGGATGAAACGTTTGTAACATGCTGGGATCCGAATAATCCTCCGCCTTATGCTCCAGTTTAGATAAAAAAATCGTATTTTTTCTTGAATAGAGGCCTCCATTGCAATTTATTATGTATGCAAAATGCATATTTATGCAAAATGCATACTATTTAATAGTGTCTTCTTTCTAACGATAGTATGGTAAAAGAGACCTATACTTCTATAAGGGTGACTAAAAAGGTAAGAAATAGTCTTCAAAATTATGTTGAAGCTTGTTATTCCGATCTTTCAATTAACTCTATGCTGAAAGTCCATATGGAAAATTTGCAAGAAGGCCATGTCCGATTTCCAAAATATGGGATTTATGAATGTCCTGAAAGCCGTAAAGAGAAGTTAAGGCGAACAATTAGAACTAAATCTGGCAAACAAGGAGGAAATACAATTTCGCTAACGGGCAGTCTTCCAGCCGACCCGTATACTCGAACAGAATCTGACACAATGGGACAAATGGAAGTTCCTGAATCTGCCCTTTGGGGGGCCAGTACTCAGCGAGCTGTTCTTAATTTCCCAGTTAGTGGGTTTAGGATGTCTCGTTCGTTCATTAGGGCTTTAGGATATATCAAGGCAGGTGCTGCTGAAGCTAATGCTGAATTAGATGTTATTACGAATGAAATGAAGGATGCAATAGTAGATGCAGCTTTGCAAGTAGCCGGTGGAGAGTATGATGATCACTTTCCCGTAGATGTTTTTCAAACAGGTTCCGGTACTTCAACAAATATGAATGCCAATGAAGTTATAGCTAATTTATCTTCCAAAGCATCAGGTTTGAAAATTCATCCAAATGATCACGTTAATCAAGGTCAGTCTTCTAACGACGTTATTCCTTCCGCTATTCATCTTTCAGCTCTTTTGGATATTGAAGAATCATTGTGTCCTGCTCTAATTAACCTTCAAAAAGCTTTAGAAAGAAAAGCTGACGAATTTATGTCAATTATAAAGACAGGTCGAACACATTTAATGGATGCAACTCCTATAAGATTGGGTCAAGAATTTCAGGGGTATGCTGGTTTGATTGAGCGTTCTTTAGACCGATTATTACTAATAAAAGATGAATTATCACTTCTAGCCTTAGGAGGAACTGCCGTTGGGACGGGAGTAAACACACACTCAAAATTTTCAATGCTTGCTTGCCAACATATTTCACTATTATCGGGAGTAGAGGTTTATGAAACAGATAATCATTTTATGGCTCAATCTACCTTAGATGGTGCATTAACCACAAGCTCAGCTTTACGAGGTCTTGCAGTTAATATGCAAAAAATAGCTAATGATCTGCGTTGGCTAGGTTCTGGCCCACGGGCCGGTTTAGGAGAAATTGCACTACCTGCAGTTCAACCAGGTTCCTCTATTATGCCGGGTAAAGTAAATCCCGTTATTCCTGAGGCTGTAATTCAGGCAGCTTCTCAAGTTGTAGCCTGTGATGCAGCTTTGGTACAAGGCGCTCAGGGTGGCTATTTTGAGTTAAATACAATGATGCCGTTTGTGGCCCATAATCTTCTTCAAGCAATATCGTTATTGACTAATTCTTCACAAATTTTTGTAGATAAGTGCATATTAGGTATTGAAGCTACTGAAAAAGGTCCCGAATTGTTAATGACTGGCTTAATGCTAGCTACGACTCTTGCACCAGTAATAGGATACGAAAAAGCAACAAAGATTGCTAAGGAAGCCCATGCTTCTGGTCAAACGGTATTAGAAACTGCTTTGGATTTAACTGATCTTTCTGAAACTGAGCTATTAGAAATATTAAATCCAGAAAAGATGGTTCAGCCTCAAGCCTAGATACGTTCATCCACTAAAGAACTTACGACCGAAGGGTCTGCTAGAGTCGAAATATCGCCTAGATTATCTATATTTCCAGATGCGATGCTTCTGAGAATTCGTCTCATTATTTTACCCGATCTAGTTTTTGGTAAACCCTCAGTAAATTGTATTTTTTCAGGAGATGCATGTGGCCCAATATCAGCTCTCACTCTTTTAATTATATCTGATTTAGTATTTTCAGTCACTTCATGTCCTGTTCTTAACGTCACGAATGCATAGATTGCATTTCCCTTTATTTCATGAGGGTAACCAACAACTGCAGCTTCAGCTACATCAGGATGTCCACCTATTGATCCTTCTATCTCGGCCGTCCCTAGATTATGCCCAGAAACAATTATTACGTCATCAACTCTTCCTGTAATCCAATAATATCCATCTTCATCTCTTTTACATCCATCCCCTGAAAAGTATTTTCCAGGAAACTTTTCGAAATAAGTTTCAAAAAACCGTTTATGGTCTCCATAAATGTTTCTCATCATACTAGGCCATGGTCTCTGCATTACCAAATTCCCTTCAACTCCATTTCCTTCTAGCACATTTCCTTCATCGTCTAATAATTCAGGCACAATTCCAAAGAAAGGTAGTGTAGCCGATCCTGGTTTTGTCGGAGTGACAGCAGGTAATGGTGCGATCATTATTCCTCCCGTCTCAGTTTGCCACCATGTATCTACTATGGGGCATCTTTCTTTTCCTATAATTTTATGATACCATAACCATTCTGGTTCTTTTATTGGTTCACCAACAGTTCCAAGTATTTTTAAGCTTTCTAAATTATACTTATTTGGCCATTTATCTCCTTCTTTCATTAATGCTCTTAATGCTGTTGGTGCGGTGTAAAATTTATCAACTTTATGTTTTTCGATAATTTCCCAGAATCTTCCATAATCTGGATAATTTGGGACACCTTCAAACATCATTGTCGTTGCACGATTTGCCATTGGTCCATAAATAATGTAAGAATGGCCTGTAATCCAACCAATATCTGCAGTACACCAATAAATCTCATCAGGATGATAATCGAAGATATAATGGTGGGTTGTAGCTGTATAAACCATGTAACCACCAGTGGTATGCAATACACCTTTTGGTTTACCAGTTGAACCGCTAGTATAAAGTATGAAAAGCGGATCTTCAGCATCCATTTCTTCAGGAATACATATTTTATCTGCAGATTTGATTGCATCATGCCACCAAACATCTCTTTCATCCTTCATTTCAACTGGACTTCCAGTTCTTTTAACAACGAGAACCTTTTCAATAGATGGTGTCTTTTTAGTTGCAATATCTCCATTCAGTTTCATTGGAATATCGTCTTTAGTTCCTCTAACTCCAGTGTCTTGTGTTATCAATACTTTACACTTTGAATCATTTATTCGAGCTTCTAAGCTATCTGGAGCAAAAGCTCCGAAAACAACTGAATGGACTGCACCTATTCGAGCACATGCTAAAACTGAAATGGCCAATTCAGGAATCATTTGCATGTAAATACATACACGATCGCCTTTCTTTACACCCAGATTTTTGAGTGCATTAGCTGCTAATTGAACTTCTTCTAATAAATCATCATAAGTATAGTTTTTAGTTTCACTTGGGTCATTACCTTCCCATATCAAGGCCGCTTTCTTTCCATATCCCTCTTCTACATGTCTGTCAATACAATTGTAACTGGCATTTAGTTTTGCCCCTTCAAACCATTTTATTTCAGCTTTATTGAAATTCCATTCCCATACATTATTCCATTTCTTAAACCAAGATATTCTCTCTGCTTGCTCAGACCAAAACTCTTCAGGATTATTAATTGAGTGCTTGTAAATTTCATTGTACTCTTCAATACTGTTTATGTGGGCATTGAGTTTCATAGTCTTATTTGGTTCGAATTTTAGCATACTAATAATAACACAAATTCGCTAATCCACTAAAAGCTTTCTAAAACCATAAATCACAAAATACCCAATCCTTAGACCCATGTGAAGGTCTGCCTTAAATGTGGAGCTGAAACGCCATTGATTTCACAGCTTTGCCACACCTGCGTTCGCCAAAATATTGAACTTTCAAAAGTATTGCCAGCAATCAATATGGTTTGTTGCAAAGCCTGTTATTCTTTAAAGATTCCAGGCACTTGGCTTGAGTTTAGTGACCTAGAGTCATCAGTTTCTCACTTTGTTACAGAATCCATTGAATGGAATTCAGAGATAGGTAAAAATACTTCAAATTTAATTCTTAAGCAGTTAGATCCTCAGAAGTTTAGAGTAAATATTGGATGTGAGGGAGATTATCAAGGTCTTTTATTGGATGCTAATCTAAAGACTGAAGTTCAGATAAAATTCCAAGTCTGTCAAACTTGTTCCAGATTAGCAGGTGGTTATTATGAGGCAATTTTACAAGTTCGAACAAAACGTAAAGAGATTTTGAATAAGGCTGTAGAAGAGATTTACAATTTAATTGATTCAGGTCCATCTGAGTTTTTTACAACCGAATCTGGTCCAGTTAGAGGAGGTTATGATTTCCAATTGTCTTCTACTGATAAGGCTCGAACAATATCTCGTGATCTAATGGTCAAATATGGAGGTCATGTTACTGAAACTAATACACTTGTTGGCCGCAAAGATGGCCGAGATTTATTGAGGCATACATTTGGAGTACGTTTACCAAGTATTGGCGTTAGTGATTATCTTTTTTTGGATGATAAAGTTTGGAAAGTTCTGCGTATTGATAGGCGTCGGACAAAATTAATAATGCTTTCATCTCCTTTCCATCAAAAAATGGTTGAAGTAGATACTTTGAGAAATGCACCTTTACTTGATTCTCCGCTCGAAGTACAAGTCATAAGTCATAGAAATTCTGAATATCTCCTTTTAGATCCATTTACTTTACAAACAGTAGAAGCTATATCACCTAAAGATTGGAAAGGAAATAATGTTTTAGCACTTAGGTATGGAATAGAGACTTACTTTGTTTGGGATTAAATTTCAAAATCTTCTAAAGTGGCTTGTCCGCGTTGTCTTTCACCTTCAATAGGTAAGGGGTAATTTTCAGTAATACATCCTAAACAAAGATCTTTTTCTTCTTTTCCAATACTATCAACTAGGCCAGGAATAGAGACATAGGCTACAGAATCCGCACCAATTTCATTCTTTATTTCTTCTATGGTCTTGTTTGGAGCAATAAACTCTTCTCTGCTAGGCATATCTATCCCCAAGAAACAGGGTGAAATTATAGGTGGACATCCTATTCTTAGATGGACTTCTGTAGCTCCAGCTTCTCTTACTCTCTTTACGATTCTTCGGGAAGTATTTCCTCTAACAATCGAATCATCTACAAGTACTACTCTTTTCCCTTCGACAAGTTCTTTGACAGGATTCAATTTTTCACTAATAGTAGCCTTTCTTTGTTCGTTTCCAGGCTGTATAAATGACCGATGTACATATCGGTTTTTGATTAGTCCTTCTCTGTAAACAATGCCTGAAGCTTCAGAAAATCCGAGGGCACATGCAATGCCAGAGTCAGGTACAGGCACTATAATGTCTGCCTCTAAAGGTGCTTCTTCCCAAAGTTTATGGCCAATACGCTGTCTAACTGAGTATGTCAAGACTCCATCAATTTTTGCGTCTGGTCTTGCAAAATAAACATATTCAAACATACAAAATGCTTTGTCTTTAGATTTAGAAATAGAGTGAGAATTTATTCCCTTAGAATCAATACTAATTATCTCACCAGGTTCGACATCTCGAATTACATTTCCTCCCATAATTTCAATGGCTGAACTCTCTGACGCTACAACAAATCCATCTTCTATTTGGCCAACACACAATGGTTTTATCCCTAGTGGATCACGAAATGCTAAAACTTTATCATTATGTAATAAGACAATTGAATAGCTTCCAATAAGATTCTCCATAGTTAATTGAATTGATTTTGTAATACTATGATTCTTAGACAATTGATTCGCAATCATTCGGACTATTATTTCAGAGTCGGTATCTGACATAAAAGCCCAGCCAGCATTTTCTTTTTCGTGTCTTAGTTTATCTTGATTTGCAATATTTCCATTATGTCCAATACTTAGTTCCCCAGAGACTGTTGAAACAGTCATTGGTTGCGCATTTTTCATTGAAGAGCCACCAGCTGTCGAGTATCTTACATGTCCGATTCCAACAGTTCCGTTTTTAAATTCAGAACCAAACTCACTTAGTGCTTCACTAACAAGCCCCATTCCTTTTTGAGTGATATGCTCATTATCCGAAAGCGTAATTCCTGCAGATTCTTGTCCTCTATGTTGTAAAGCCCTTAATCCTACTTGTAATAAATTGAGTACGGGGAATTTATTTACTATACCTAAAACTCCACATGCCTCCTTAAGTGGCATCAGTGTGTTTTAGCCCATTTAAAAGTACGATTTTTTGCACTATCACCAAAGCCGCAAGATGCACATCGTTTTTTACGCATGTGATATGCATGACGCCCGCACTTTCTACAAATTAGATGTGTCTGCTTCTGGCGCTTACCTTGTGCTGCAGTTCCTTTACTCATTTTTTAACCGTGATTTCCCGAAAGCGATAACTCGGACCGTATCGGGGAGTTGTCGCACTTAGAAGGGTTATAAAATAACTTGTTTTAACCCAAACCGATTGCTTTGTAATCAAAACCAGTTTCCTCCATCCTCTTTTGATTGAACCCTCTTCTTCCGTCAATTACTACATTTCCATTCATTTCTTCCTTGATTTTTCCGTAATTTAGCTCAGTATATTCTTTCCACTCCGTCATCAAAATAATACAATCTGCATCTTTGATTGCCTCCATTCCAGTTTTAGCCATTTCAATGTCTACTAGTTCTTTAAAATTCGCCATTCCTTTTGGATCATGTCCAATAATCTGTGCATCTTTATTCATTAATTCTTTAATTACAACTTCACTTCGAGTCTCTCTTACGTCATCAGTATCTGGTTTGAAAGCTAATCCCAGAATTGCGATTCGTTTTCCTTTGATTACGCCTAAGCGTTCTTCAGCCATCCTCACTACATTGAGAGGTTGAGTTTCGTTAACTTCTAAAGTTGCCTTAAGCATCTTAGATTCAACTTTATTTTCTTTTGACGCGGCAGATAAGGCTTTGACATCTTTTGGAAAGCAGGAACCTCCAAAACCAGCTCCTGCTCGCAAAAACAATGGAGAGATTCGACTGTCAGACCCCATTCCTTCAGCGACTTCTTCAAAATCAATTCCCCATTCATTTGATAAATTCGCCATTTCGTTAACAAAAGAGATTTTTGCAGCTAAAAATGAATTTGAAGCATATTTAATAAATTCAGCAGTTCTTGGAATACATTTTTGTTTAGGACAATTATGCATTTCATATAATTTATTCATTTGTTTAAGTGACATGTCATCAGACGTTCCCATAACTATTCGGTCTGGGTTTTGAGCATCTTTCACAGCCGATCCTTCTCTTAAAAATTCAGGATTCATACCAATACCCAATTGTTCTCTTTTCCATCCACTTTTTTTCATGATTGTTGGAAGAACAACTTCCTCAGTTGTTAATGGAACTACGGTTGATTTTACGATAATAGTATGTTCATGTTCTTCTTTTGCTCTTAATGCCCTACCAATAGATGCAGATGCAGATTTTATGTAGGTCAAATCGATACTTCCATCTTTGTTTGAAGGAGTACCTACGCAGATAAATGTCAGATCACTTTCTCTAATACAATTTTCGATATCTGTAGATCCTCTTAAATTTTTATTTTTCAATCCGGATTTAATTAAATCATCTAATCCTGGTTCAAAAATAGGGGAGATTCCATTGTTTAAATCTGTAATTTTACTTTCAATAAGATCTAAGCAGACCACTTGGTTTCCAGTATTGGCCAAAGTGGCACCCGTAACTAGCCCCACATATCCAGTTCCCATCACAGTAATATTCATTGTTTACGCCCTAGGGGAGTTACATAAAAGACCCTCCTATAGAAGTTTCGTGGTTACTCAATTAGACCTTAAAAAGCGAAGACCAATTAATAAACGTGAAGCTAAGCTCTTTAATGATAAATTAAGGGCAGCACATGGTCTTCCGTTTTCTTTCGAAGCTGGAAAATTCGAAAAAGCGAATTCAAAAGATTTTGATGTGATTATTCAGAATGGTTATATTATTGCGTTTTTGATTGATGACATTCTTCATTTTTCGGTTAGAGGTCTACTTTCTCATTTGCCAGATAATGGTTGGGTGCAGGTAGATATGGGTGCAGTACGTTTTGTTTGTAATGGTGCGAATATTATGTCAGCAGGCATAAATGATGTGAGTCCTGAAATAGTTAAAGGTCAATATGTTTGGATACGCGAAGAAACACATCATAAACCGTTAGGCGTTGGTAAAGCACTTTTAGATGCTAAAGATATGTTAGCTCATAAACAAGGTAAAGCTATAGAAGCACTTCATTATATAGGCGACAAAGTTTGGGATTATGGCGTGAAAGACTAAAGTTTAATATTTTAGCTACAAGAGGGAGTTATAAGACATGAAGAAAATCTCACTATTTTTTATCTTCGCATTGGTTTTATTTTTCATAACTATAGGGGGCACTGCAACAGGTGAAACTTTTGCTTCTGTTGATTTGTATATTTCAGGTCAACCTAATGGTCAACTAAGAATCGAAGAACCTTCAGGTTCCAGTACTGAAACTATAGTTATTGCAGATGGAGAATCAGGTCAAGGTACTTTTCAAGAGGTCGGTCGCTGGACTACAAATTCATTTTTAGCTGAGTCAAATATTTCAGGTGAATGGTCTGGTAAAGCATGGATTTCATCTAATCGAGATGCTACAGTTACGCTTAGATATACTGTTATACAAAATGATAATAATCTTGATGAATTTGAGTTTTCAGGTGATGTATATAGCGGCGAAACGGCCCAATTAACTGGCTCTAGTGATTTTTCATTGCAAGGGTTAGATGAATCTTCTATTACTCTTCTAGTAGAAAGTAGTTGGACGGCGCAACCCGGCTCAGCCCCTCCCCCTCCAACTGAAGGTAATACTACTATTACATTTGACTATGGCACAGATTCTTCAGATACTAAAGTTACAATACCAATAAGTCATTTACGAATGTCTAGTGGTTCATCACCTTCTTTACTTCCGGGCCAAAGTGAATTCTATGTTTACGTCGAAGTATCAGATGTATTTGGCGTGGACGACGTAATATCGTTGAGTAAAAGTGATTATAGTATGCAGATGGCCCCTAGTGGCGAATCTCCATGGAGTTCTAGTGTTGATAAGGTTTCAGATAAAGGAGATTATGTTGAAGTTAGATTTCTTTGGTCTTTTGAAGGCCAGACTTTACCGGCTGGAGAAAATACATACAATATTGAAGTTGATACGACAGATCTTCTTAGTGATTTGTCTTGGTCCAAGAATCTTCAAACTATGATTTACATTGAGCCTGAGCCAGATGCCAAGATTGAAGCAGTTACAAGTACTTCTAAGGTAGTGGAATTTGGAAAGACCGCACTCTATACATTATCAGTGAGAAATAGTGGTTCTGGAAGTGATGAATTTATTATAACTTATGATAATAATGATAATTGGGATGTTTCAGTAGATATTTATGATTTAACATTAGATGCGGGAGATAGCCAGAATATTAAAATAGGAATAATGCCTTCCGAATCAGCATCAGATGGCCAAGAATCACCAACTATTATTACCGTTACTGCAGCATCAGATTCCGAAGTTTCGGATTCACTTACATTGATTACTACTGCTAAAGAGCCTGAACCTGATTTTGATTTTTCGATAATTATTAATGAGCAAGATAATGATAATTATGATTATAGTAGTGACAGTTTCATAATTAAAGATAGAGAACTTTTAGAAATCACATTCACAGTAACCAATCTAGGGAATGAACAAAATGCTTTCAATTTGAAATTCAATTCTATAGATAATGCATTTAGTAGTAATTTTGATAGAAGTTCGTTATCATCCGTGTCTCCAGATCAGAATGAAATAGTGGTTTTGACTTTAACTCCTCGTAATGATTACTATGGGACTAATACTTTTGTTGAAATTGAAGTTACTTCTGCAGGAGATTCTAAAACAAAGATGGAAACTATTGAAATCTTTTTGGAACAAAGCGGTAATATAATTGGTAACTCCAATCTTAAGCTAGAAACTTCATTAGGTAAATCCTTAACTCATACGTTAAAAATATCAAATTTAGATATTGATGAATCTAATCGAATATATTTTGGAGTTTCTGGAGAAGCTGAGACTTGGGTTACTTTTAAGGATAAAGACGGAGATGTAATTGCTTATAGTAAATTTTTGACATTACTTCCAGCACAATTAGTTGATATCACTCTCTTAATTTCGGTACCTTCATATGCAGATACAGGTTCATATGAAATTAATATATGGATGGAGAATGATCAGAAAGTAAGAATATCTGAACAATACACTTTTAAAATTGTAGCAACTTCCGCTGAAGAGTCTACTGAATCTAATGTAATTCTTTATGGGGTATCCATGATTGCTCTAGGTGGAGTTTTACTTTATGGTTATCGTAATTTCAATAGTTATGATGATGAAGATTATGAGGACTATGATGAATTAGAAGACATTCCTGAATTTATTGACGATTTTTCTTCCACAGATAATAATTTAGCTCCACAAGAGATAGTTCCTGAACCGATTCCCCAAGCAAAGGTTCCTGAACCGATAGCTCCATCTATAATGCCAGAGACTGCCCCACTGGCCTTATCTCCTGAAGTGGTTACTCAATCAGAACAGTTAGAAACTCCTGTTAAACCGAAAAAGAAGTGGTTTGGCTTATTTGGGAAGTCAGATCCAGTTCCTGATGTTCAACCTGTGGCTGCTGAGCCCGTAATGGCACAACCTGTGGCTGCTGAGCCCGTAATGGCACAACCTGTGGCTGCTGAACCAGTAATGGCACAACCTGTGGTAGCTGAGCCCGTAATGGCACAACCTGTGGCAGCTGAGCCCGTAATGGCGCAACCTGTGGTAGCTGAGCCCGTAATGGCGCAACCTGTGGTAGCTGAGCCTGTAGTGGCGCAACCAGTAGCTGCTGAACCTATTGTTGTTCAGGCTGTTGCCATACTGCCTGAAGATGAAGTCTAAGATTAATTTTATATATCTCTATTAAACTATAGGTTTACAACTAGAGGTTGTATAGTGGTGTAAGATGGATAGAAAACGAGACAACAGAGATGGTGATTGGTTTAGTGATAGTGAGTGGAATATAGATGACATATTCGGTAATCTTGATAGTGAATTTCGAAAGATGCGCAAACAAATGGATCACTTAATGCGAGATGCCGTTGAAGGTAACCTTCCTGATCATGCTACAAAAAGCCCGTTTGTCTTTGGATTTTCAGTAACGACAGGCCCCGACGGTATTCCTAAGTTTGAAGATTTTGGCAATACACGGATTCGGCCTTTTTCATCCTCTAAAAGCGGAACTAAGGAAGCAGTAGTAGACACCAGTCGTGAACCTCTTACTGATGTTAATGAAACCGATTCCGAGATTGCAATAACTGTAGAATTGCCAGGTGTATCTAGAGAAGATATAGACATAAATGTAACTGAAAATAAAGTGGAAGTTAAGGTTGAAACAGAATCTAGAAATTATTTCAAGAAGATAAATCTTTTACATGAAGTTCAAAGTAAGTCATCTAAAGCAACATACACTAATGGGATTTTGGATTTAGTTTTGAAGAAGAAAGTTTCTGAGAAAGATAAAGGAACTAAGGTTAAAGTAAATTAAACTTAGAAGTAGTTATGCAAGTTTGTTGTAATCAATATCGGAAATTATTTCAGCCACTGACTGAGGTACATCCTTTTCCCAGTCACCACCCTCCAGTATCTCCTGACGGATGGAAGACCCCTCCCAAACCGAACGGTTAATCATATCAGGAACTATAACTTTGTGACCTGCTTCTGTAAATAATCTTTTAACTAATGAATTACCACTATATACCACATCAAAAGAAGGCACAAAGTTCTTTAGATGAGATACATAGAGATCATAGTTGTTAATATCGGGAATTTCGTAAATTTCATAATTACATTTTAAAGAGTCTAATACCGACTCTATCATCCTTCTCCTTTCATAATTTGTAAAAGGATTTTCTTTAGTCCTCTTTTTCTGTGAAGAGCCAATACAGATTAATGGTTCTAAATTATTATTAATGATATTTTTTATTAATGCTAAATGTCCTAAATGGAAAGGTTGAAATCTGCCTAAAATTAATCCTTTCTTCATTTAGATTCTATGACTTCTTGGTTTGCCATCCATTTTCGTAATACTTTCGGAATGATAACACTTCCATCTTCTCTTTGATTATTTTCTACAATAGAAGCTAAAGCTCTGGTTGTGGCTATAGCTGTAGAATTCAAGGTATGCGGGTAATTCGTGCCTTCTGAAGTTCGGTATCTCATATTAAGTCTTACACTTTGATAGGATTTACAATTACTAGCACTCACGATTTCTTTCCATTGTTGTGATGCAGGCATCCAAGTTTCTAAATCATATTTCCGGGCAGCTACAGTACCTATGTCTCCAGTGCAAATATCTACCACTCTAAATGGTATTTCTAAACCTTCAAATATTTCAATTGCATTGTTCAGTATTTCATTATGGAGTATTTCAGATTCCTCAGGTTTGCATATAATTACTTGTTCAACTTTTGCAAATTGATGAACTCTCCATATTCCTCTATCACTTAAACCATGTGCACCCACTTCTTTCCTAAAATTCGTTGAAAATCCGGCAAAACGTAATGGTTCATTTTTGAGTTCCAATATTTCATCTTTAAATCGTGCAGTTAGAGGATGCTCTGAAGTTGCAATAAGATAAAAATCTTGTTCTTCAACTTTGTACATAACATCTTCAAAATCATTTAAATCTACTACTCCTTCATACGCCTCTCTATTCATAAAGAAAGGAGGTATTGTGAGAGAATATCCTTTTTGGTATAGTATATCAATTGCATAATTAACTAAGGCCATTTCTAGTCTTGCCAAATCTCCTGTCAAAAAATAAAATCTTCTACCAGCTACTTTGGCAGCACGTTTAAGATCAGCTCCCCCTATATGTTCAATTATTTCTTGATGTGATTTAACTTTTGTTGTATTGATTTTAGGTCCGTGTATGGTGATTTCTTTATTGTCATTTTCATCATCCCCTATTGGGACACTCTTTTCCAAAATATTAGGAACTCTCATTCTATAATTGTCTCTTTCAATTAATGTATTCTTTGTTAACTCTTCGTTCTCATTAATTTTATCTTTTATTCCTGCCATTTCAGATAGTAATTTAGAGATATCCTTTCCATCTTTTTTTAATTTTCCGATTTCTTTAGAAATATTATTTCTTTTTGCTCTAATTTGATTTCCTTCTTCAATTAATTCACGCCATTGTTTGTCTTTCTCAATAACACTTTTAACTATTTTATCAGAAAGTTTTCTTCTTTGAAGATCTTCCAATATTTCTTCCGAATTTTCCCGGAAGTTTTTCATTTCAAGCATTGTTTTTGAGACAGCAGTGGTCTTTATGAACTTGGTGCATTGCAAATCATGCTTCTTTTACGCGGGGCAGCCGAAGTAGTCACGCCTCCAGTGACTTCAAAACCACTTTCAGGTAAAGCAATGGGTGAAGTTGAAAGACATCCTAATACTGATATATTAATTGAGAATGATAAGATAGTTGCAGTTGGCAGAGACTTAGAATCATTAGCTTCAAAAGTAATAGATGTAAGTGGTAAAGTTATTGTTCCAGGTTTTGTAGATCCGCATACGCATTTAGTTTGGTCTGGCTCTCGTGAACATGAGCTTGAATGGAAATTAAAAGGGCGAACTTATCAAGAAATATTAGCTGATGGTGGCGGAATATTAAGAACCGTTAAAGAAACTCGTAATTCGGATTTTTCGGATTTAAAGGCTGAATCACTTTTACGTTTTAATAATGCGATTAAGCACGGAAGTACAACAATTGAAATTAAATCGGGCTACGGCCTTGAAAGAGATACTGAAATTAAGCAATTGAAGGTAGCAAATTGGTTAGGAAGTTTAGGTCTTGCAGAAACAGTTGTTACATTTATGGGTGCTCATGCACTACCCGAAGGTTCTGAACGTTTTTCATATATTAATCAAATTATAGAGATGCTTCCCGATGTAAGAGAATTTTCTGATTTTTGTGATGTCTTTTGTGAAGAAGGAGCTTTTACAGATAATGAAGCTCGGAAAATATTGGAAGCTGCTAAAGAACATGATTTTAGCTTAAAAATACATGCAGATGAATTTGGAGATACTGGAGGTGGTAAACTTGCAGCAGAACTGGGCGTTGTTAGTGCCGATCATCTTGCAGGTTCAACTTTAGAGACTATTAAAGAATTACAAAAAGCAGGAGTAATTGGCGTTCTTTTACCAGGCACTCCGTTTGCAATACTTTCAGATAAATTTTCTCCAGCACGAAAGATGATTGCTAATAATTTACCTATTGCCTTAGCTACAGATTGTAATCCTAACTGTTATACAGAGTCAATGCAATTTATACAGCAATTAGCCGTTTTTAGAATGAAAATGACGCCAGCTGAGGCTTTAGTAGCTTCAACAATCAATGCAGCACTAGCTATTGAAAAAACAGATAGAGGATGTATTGCTGAAGGTTGGCGCGCAGATCTACTGATATGTGACATACCTGATTATCGCCATTTAACTTATCATTTTGGTGTAAATCATGTCGAAACTGTAATTATTGGTGGTAAAGTCATAGATGCCTGAACCTATCAAACGCGTTACAGAAGCCTTGTGGAATAGTACATTGTATACCTTATCTTTACCAGAAAGATATCTTAGAGGCCTAACCGCACTTTTAGGTGGTATGTTACATGAAACAACAGAGATATTAATTCCTGATTTTGTTAAAGATACTACAACTTATAATATTTTTGTAACTAATGTGCTTCGTTTTACTGTCGAGAATATTGGTGAAGTAGAAGGAATCTATATTGATGAAGGACTTGATGGTGATTATGCCAGTCGGAAATTACTTGGCAATGCAATTGAAGGTATCGGTCTTGCAACGGTACATGTGTCTCCCTTGTGGATATTTGCTTTTTTTGCAGATTCTGTAAAAGGTGGTAAAATATATCTTAAACGTCTTCGAGCAGAATTAATTGAGAAGGGATACATAGATTCAAAGAATGAATCTGATTCTATCCATGATTTGCTTGAAGGTATAGAACGTACAACTACAAGTTTTGCTCAAAATATAGATGTACCGCCTCTGTCTAGAGATGAGATTAGAGATAATCTTAGAGAAATTCAAGATTCTATAGGTAGTTTATTTTCAAAAACAGGAGAAGTTGCTGGAGATGTTAAAGAGGAAGTTTCTATTTTGATACAGGATTTTCTTGAAACGGCTTCTGAAGAAGATCAAACTTTGATGGAGTTAAGCGGAGTGATGACATTACAAGTAACAAAGAGAGCTAAGAAAGCTATCGCTATAGCAACCACCGCTCCTCAAGTTGCAGGTAAAATTCTTTATGAGAATATTTTAGGATATTATGGTGATACTTTATCTGATATTCATAAAAGAGGATATGCCGTTGTTGCAAGTGACACGATTGAGCCTTATGGTAGTGCAATAATTAAGCAGTTTAGTCCTGAAAAAGAGACATGGACTGAAAAACTTTTCCGTAGTTCATCACATGGTTTAAAGCGTATTTTTGGCATGCAAACCTCCAAATAGTCGTACTGAAGAGAGGTAAAGCTAGACTTGGCCGGGGAGCTAGACGTACCCTGTAACCCTCAACCGCCTTTAGGGGGGGCGACAGCTGGTGACGGCGCATCCAGTGGGCTGTCTAATCCGCATTTCAACTGAGATATCCTGTCCCTCGGGGTTGCAGGTGATTAATGAGATTTACCGGAGGGTGGATTTCGAATCTTCATCATGGAAACCGGGTCAGGCCCGGAAGGGAGCAGCCTCACCGTGGACTTCCAACGCTCGAGTGGGTCGCGGGGTTGAGAAGAAATGTGGTGTCTGACATCTTACTAGGACGACAACATCAGTGGTCTGGCACTTTTATGAAATAGATCTCAACCATTTTTTTCCAGGTTTCCATTCAGTAAACATTGTCAGTAACATACCAAGTATTGTTAATACTGCACCAATCCATACTAATATTATTCCGGGAATTTCTCTTACAGTTATTGTCGCACTGTTTTCACTATCTTCAGATGCAACACTGTTCAGAGTTATGTACAAATCACGATGAATTTCGTGTTTGAGATAAATTTGTGTAGTTTCCTGGTTCCCGTCTCTCTGTTTCGAGATTTCGTCATCAATTACCACATCATCATCGTTTTCTATTAATCTGATGAAAGCAGTACACTTTGGGATGCAAGCCATCTCATCAGGTCCAGGGTTCATTGTGACTTTATCAAGCTCCAGGACGAAATTACCAGCTAGTTTACGTTCACCTTCATTCAGAGTAATACTTGTTTCTGTCCCTAATCCATAGGAAAAACAATATCCTACTAAAATAAGCATAATTCCTAGATGTGCAGTGTATGGTCCCCAAGCCCTTAACATTGGTAATATTTTTTTTGTCCGATATCTCCACATATATCTAAAAATTGAAAAACCGCAAATAAAGGCCCAAGGGATCATAGCCCCCACCATCCAATTCCTTCCTTCAGAAGTAATAGTGTAGATTAGGCTGAATAGGATTCCAAAACTTACTATGATTAAAATTTTCCGTAATTCAATAAAAGGCCTTAGCGTGTGTATTGTAAAAATGGCAGCTAAAATAACAACAAATGGTGCTAATCTTACTTCAAAAACTTCAGGTTCAAGATATCCATTAGCTCGGATAAATAATAATACTAAAGTTACAGTAAGTATTAGCAATTGAGTGTATATTGCTGCAAAAAAGGTATTATCTTCACTAAATATATCCGTATTATTGTCATTTTGAGTTTCTTCTTCTTTACTTGACTTATAATTTAACCATATTAATCCAAGAGTTAAAATGAAACTTAGAATCATTAATATGAAAAAACCTTTTACTGAAATGTCATTTTCTAATACATAGCCTAAACGACTCCAAGCACCGCCATTATCTTCAACGATAAAGGAGTGGACTGAAGACCAAATTCCCCCTCTAGTAACAAATGATTCTAGAAAAACTAGTACCAAACTCAGCATTGCTAGTAAGGGTCCTAAAATTTTATAGTTATTTTTGCGGCGTGACATTACTGAGGTGTGTAGTAGACTAGTCATAGCTAACCATGGTAATAATCCTGCAGTTTCTACTGGATCCCAAGCCCAGTATCCACCCCAGCCAAGAGTTACATATGCCCAGTATCCTCCAAGAACTAAGGCTAAACTCATTCCAATCCAAGAGGCTCTTCCCCATCTTTTAATTGTTTCATTCCAATTTTTATTCTTGGTTATTAAATAAGACATTCCAGAAGAGTAGAGTAAGACGATCATTCCATATGATAGAAATATAATTGGTGGGTGAATTATCATATATGGCGATAATAATAAGGGATTCAATCCTTTTCCCGTATCTGGTATTATCTCATTTCTTTCAAAAGGATTTATATATAATTGAATAATTGTTAATGCTAATAGGAGAATACAGGCTATTAAAGTCGTTATTTCTTTTTGGGAGTCTTCTTTTTTAGACAGTCTTCTTTCGCCAACTATTGAAGCAATAGTGGCCCAACTCCAGATTAAAAGAGTTCCATCTCTTCCAGCCCAAACTCCTGCTAATTTGTATCCTATCGATAAGTCATCAGAAGAATAATCAGATACATAAGTGAATCTAAGATCTGTTACTAAAAAATAATATATCAGCACAACTAATGAAATAGAGTGTATACCTAATACAGCGTATAATAACGAATCAAATTTTTGCTTGCCCAGTTCACTATTATTACGGAGATTACAATATCCAAAGTATAGGGCTAAAAAAACCAGTAATGGATTAAGATAAATTAGTATTTCATCAAAATTCATCTTCGACCACTAAGTGCTATAATTGCCATTATTGCAGCGATGGATATGAGGTTTATAGATGAGAGTCGCGAGTCCTCGTCTGAAGTTTCGGATTTAATATCTACTCTAAAATAGTAGGAGTCGGTGTCTTCCATTTTTTCTACTTCTAATCCTTCATAATGAGCAAAATCATCTTGTCGTGGAATTGTTTCATTTCCACCATCATCTTTTTCAAGATAGTATTTGTATCCGGGATAGTCGTTATCTTTGACTTGATATGTAAATTGAAATCTTCCATTAATACTATCATTTCTATCCATCTTTTCAGGTTTGTAGCAGGTATAAGGATCTTTTAGCGTACAAACATAAAATGTAATTTTTTTCACATCCTCTTCAGCATCAATAATGGCCGTAAAACTGTCTCCAGATGCTACTTCACTTGGTGAATGAGACATTTCAGAAACTGCAGATGGTAACAGAAAGATAATTGCAAAAATAAGTAGTTTTTTCATATTTAACCTAATTTCAATTTATATGATGGAGTTTATTAACTTTCTTCATTCATTTTTTTCCATCGAATCCAGCTGATTGAGAGACTAGCTACTGCAAATAAAATTATAATTGGATATAGTGCATCCATCCAAACGCCAACAAAATCGATGCCACCTAAGGTAATTGCAGCAGCAGAAACTGTGCATATACTTCCAAATATTAGGAATGGTCGATAATCTTGTTCTAAATTCATATTACCCCAAGTCCATTAAAGGGTTATATTATAGTTAACTCGTTTGGGACAGATACATAGCGTTTGTATGGGTGGAACTTTTGATATTTTACATAAAGGACATAGAGCTTTGCTAACTAAGGCTTCAGAAATAGGTAATAAAGTATTAATTGGATTGACTACAGATAAGCGGGCTAGAAAGTGGCGTCCTGAAGTTAAAATTAATTCCTACGAAACTCGAAAAAATAATCTTGAAATATTATTAGATTCTATGAAACTTTCTAGTAATTTCCAGATAGTTCCATTGAATGATGATTGGGGTCCTTCAGTTATTGAGGAAGCATTTACAGCAATTATAGTATCTGAAGAGACTAAGAAAACAGCAGAAAAAATAAATACCATTCGCAATAAGAATGGTAAAAATAAATTAGAAATTATTATTGTGCCTTTTGTTAAAGCCTATGATGGTCAAAAAATTAGCAGCAGCCGAATACGGAACAATGAAATAGATTCTAATGGAATGCTAGCCTAACTCTTATACATAGCCTCTAACTGCGACGCAATCTAGTATTTAATTAGAGGTGAAAATAATGGTCGAAGAAATGATATCCACTTTATCAGAAGATATACGTAGTACTATTACTGAAGATCCATCAGTACCAAGAAATGTCAGATCTAATGTTGTTACAGGATTAGAAACATATCTGATGAATACGAAAGATGATTTAGATTTAAGAATATATTCTACAATTTCGGTATTAGAAGAACAAATAAATGATACCAATATTCCTCAGCATGCAAGGACTCGATTATTTGAATTTATTAGAGACTTAGAAGGTATTGTTAGAACTTGGCAAAATAAAGCAAAATAACATAATATAACTAATTATTTTATTATATTTTTGGGAGGGATACCTATTTATGACCTTTTATTGCTCAATCTAGTGTGAACAGAAGCCAAATACTATCTGCGATTGTTTCAGCAGCCTTTTTTGGAATGTTAATAATTTGGACGCCAGCTTCAGCTGAAGAAGTAGTTGGTCAAGAACAAGACATATCACTTTATCTTTACAGTGACAATGGAATTGGGAAGCTTCACACCATGGAGACTGGAAATCATGGAGATACGAATCAAGTCAATATTCAACCAGGAAGTAGTATATTTTTTGCTTTAAATTATAGTCTTCAGGCAGATTTATTAGCAAAATCTTATAGAAGTGATGTTGGTTTTCATATCTATTTGTATGCTAATTCGGCAGATTGGAATGCTGCCCACTTGAATATATTTGTTAGAGATGGAACCACTATGACAAATGGAGAATTAGTTGCTTCAGGAGATATAAATATTCCAACAGCTTTACAATCTTCTAATGAGGTTCATGTAGATGTGCCTTGGGAAGAAGACTATGGCCCAGAATATACTTTTGATATGGAACATTTTATTGTATTAGAGTTGGAAAATGATGGAACTAATGCAGTTAATTTAGAATTAGATACTGGTAAAAGTGGGGATTCACCTTCCCGACTTATAACAAATACAAATCCCGTTACAGATATTGAAATTATAACTGAATCATATAATTTAGAGACTTCTGATTCTGAAGATAAGAAAGTTACAGATAATTTCAATCCTAATTTACCTTCAGAAATATCTAAGATGTTTGTTTCTGGTCAAGCTTTGAATGCTTTTGGGACTTATGATATTACCAGTTTCAGTGTTACTGTCTTTGATTCAGATGGCGATGAATTATTTCAAGGACAAATAGATGTTGATGAATCGGAAGAGAATACAGGAACAAATGATTTTGAGGATATAATTTGGAATTATAATGATCCTGCCGAGCCAACTGAGAATCATAATGGTAAAGGAATATATACAATTCAGGTTTCAGCTATCGATCAACAAGGAAATGAATTTTCACTAGATAAAACAATACTAATGGATGCTTATGGTGTATATCTTTCTACACCAGAACCACAACAAAGTGTGGCAGTTGGTGGAACTATAGAGTATAAAATTTTTGTTTTGAACTCAGGTGATGAAACTGATACTTTCTTGATTGAACCTAGTGAAACTTCAGATAATTGGATTATTGATCCAGAATCGGCAATAAGTAGTTCATTGAGCCCTGGTGCTGAACAGGTTATCACATTTACAGTCTCTGCAGCAGATTCTACGGAAATGGTTGGAAAAAGTACCGTTGTTATTTTCACAGGAAAATCCCAGAATTCAGTTGAACCTGTAAATTTCGATCTTGAAACAAAGACCTCTGTAGGTGCTGAGTACGAAATATCATTATATTTTGATGATCCAAATTCAGGTCAAGCAGTCTCTAGCCTATCTACAAACGGTGTCGCCGGTGAATGGACTCAATATTCATTAAGTATAGCAAATCTAGGTCAGGCTACAGATGCCGTTCAATTATTAGCTCAAGCAGTTCCTGCAGATTGGGAAATTAAATTTGAATACAATGAACTAAATGAAGGTTCTATTGTTGTCGAAGGTATTCCTCGTTCAGGTGATGGAAATAATGTAATTAATGTTACAGTGTGGGCTAAGCCTGCACAAGGCGGAGATATTGAAACAGCTAATATTCAGTTAATAGGTATATCACAAGGTAATACTACCAAAAGTGATACTGCTATCTTATCCTTAACTCGAACATTTGGTTTATCTCTTAGCGTTACACCGCAAGGTACTTCAGGAATTTTCTTGAATAAACAAGCTGGTGAACAATTTGAAATTGATTTATTACTGGATTGTGCAATTGATGGAGACCATTCAATTAGGTTATATCTATCAGACGATTTTCCTAGTGATTGGTCATATACCTTTAAGGAAAATGGCAATACCATTGAAGATATTGAGATAAGTGGTGATGAAAGTAAATCTCTAGATTTACTCATAACTATCGGAAGTCAGGCTATCTACAATATTGATGGCGATTCGTTTGACGTTTTAGCAGCAAAGATTGGAGACGATACTGTTAATGCACGCCAGCCGATAACAGTTATTCTCAAACTTACTGATGGTTTTGATTTATCTTCTATAAAATATAAAGCAAATTTAGAGCCAGGTGAAAGCTTTACTTTTCAGCTTAATTTAGAAAATAATGCAAATGGGGATGATAAATTTACTTTGTCAGCTACTTCAGTTCCTTCAGGTTGGAGAGTTATATTTCCAGAGGGGAATTTTTTTCCTGTAGGTGCTGGCCGAATTCAAGTAATTCCAATACAGGTTACGGTAGGTGATGAAGCTAGAAATGGTGATGAAGAGAGTATAACAATTTCTATTTCCAGTCAACTTTCTCAAATTGAGCAACAACAAAGTTTTCTCATTGAAGTTGAACAAGGTTTTACTGATAAATTGGTTTCTGCTTTTTCAGACTTATGGTATGTTTTTGTGTTTTTAGGTTTGATTATCACAATTGGTTTTGTCACATATTCCCGTTCTGATGAAGATGATTGGGAAGACTATGATGAAGAGGATACAGCTACCTCTTCCGATGAAAATAGTTCACAGTCCGATGATGACTGGGATGATTGGAATTAAGGATTTTTCATGTCAGTCTCATTGCGATATTTAGGGGGAGCTTCTGAAGTTGGAAAAGTTGGTGCTTTACTTGAAGGCAGTCAAGGTCGTTTACTGATGGATTATGGTATTCAGCCAGACGATCCACCTAGTTTCCCTTTACCAGCTCCAGATGTTGATGCCTTATTGTTAACACACGCTCACTTAGATCATTGTGGGTTAGTTCCAGATATTGCAAGTAGAGGCACACCGATTATTTCTACGCCAGTAACTGGGGAATTGGCTGCAAGAATGGCTAAAGATACTTTATATGTGTCTGAAATAGAGAATTATCCACGTCCTTTTCATCCAACAGCAATAGGCGATTTAAAACAAAATTTAAGACCTTCAATACCTGGCAGTGTAGAGTATAGGGGTGGTTTTGAATTTAAAATGCATAATGCAGGCCATATACCGGGTGCAGTTATGTTTGAATTCCCACAGCATGATTTTCTTTTTACTGGCGACATCCATACCGTAGATACTCAATTAACAAGAGCAGCTAAACCAAAACAATGTAAAACCTTAGCTATCGAATCAACATATGGCGGGCGTGAACATCCTGATAGAAAAGAGGTCGAATCTGAGTTAATAGATTCAATAGAAGATACAGTTAATTCTGGAGGGCAAGTAGTACTTCCTTCGTTTGGTTTAGGACGTTCACAGGAACTATTAATGTTAACACAAGGTTTAGGTTTTGAGGTTTGGCTAGATGGAATGGGAAGAGATATGGCAAAGATATTCCAAAAGTACCCTGGCGCTATTCGTGATGTGGGTTCTATGAATAAAGCATTTAAGGAAACAAATTTTGTAAAATATAGCCGCCAAAGAACTAGAGCAATGAAGGGAGATGTAATTGTCACTACTTCAGGTATGCTCAATGGAGGCCCTGTCCTTAACTATATCTCTAAAATACGTAAAGATTCATCTTCGGCTGTATTTCTAACTGGGTTCCAAGTTCCAGGTACGAACGGCCATTTGCTTCAAGAAGAAGGGCGTTTAAGGCTTGAAAGAGACCCGGAATCTTCCAGTTTTGGTGTAGACTGTAAAGTTGAATCGTTTGACTTGAGCGGCCATGCAGGTCATAGCCAAATAGTAAATTTTATCGATAAATGCAATCCTGAGAAAGTTATTCTTTATCATGGTGACAATCGTGAGGCTTTTTCTGAAGATCTTAAGGATTATGATTTAGTTTTACCACAAGAAAATGAATATATCAATATTGATTAGTTTTCTTCAAGCTCATATTCAGCACCAATAAACATTCGCAATATACCTAAAAGCATAAAGAAAATTAAAGAAGTAAATACAATTCCATACGGTCCTTGTAATTCAATAGAATCTTGTATTCTTCCTTCAGTTGTAGCTAAATAATAGTTAATATTTATTACAATTTCAGCTACACTAAATGTAATGAATAACATTACTCCAAGATTTATAAGATAGCTAACAAATAAAGTTCTTAGTGTTTTTGCTACACTCTTTTTCTGTACATCAGATAATAGAGAAGAATCCAATCCCGCAGGTTTAAATTGTTCAGCATAATTTTCATATTTGATTGCTGCATAAGATAATTCAATATATATTACAAATCCTAATCCAATAAATATGCCTCCTGAAAGATATTCTTTCCAAGTAAGATCTTTTTCCATTGTATCATATCCACAATATGCAGCATCATAATTTTCTAAACAAAGATTGGGATTATACAAAAAGCCAATAATAATTACTAGTCCAATAGAGGCTGCAATTGCCCATCCTTTACGTTTCCATATTCCATATGCACCTAAAAAGGGTACTATTCCAAAAATCATATTCGACAGTCTGTTCTTCATATCGGCAATTCTTTCATTAGTCTCTTCTTTATCATCATATATGATTTTTACTGGTTTCCATTTCCACTGTGTTTCTTCAGCATCTCCATTCGTCTCTACTTTACCAGGAATGACATATTCACCAACTTGCCAATCTAACGCCGGATCAGTAATATACTGACCTATTATTATTAAAGTCATTATTAGAATTAATAATTTGTATTTACCTTTGAAAAGTGTAAATATGTAAAAACAAAATCCCGCAATAAATCCCCACATTACAAAAATATCGGGATTTGGTTTAAAGTTTGCAATTACTTTTGGAGCATATTTTGTTATCAATGAATCTAACGGATTATGATATATATAGAATTCATATATAACGTAAAACATAGCTATACTTGAGATAATTTTAATAGCAAAAATAAGAGGATATTCTCCTACAAAATCTTTATAATTAATAATATTATTAATTTGAGGCATTCTTGATTTTTTTGTTTCAATTTCTTCCATTTATCCTCCCTGCAATACTGTATTAACTGCTTCATCGGCTTTCCAATCTCCAACTGCCATTCCAAAACTTCTTATTTCCGAAATCATATTATCTCTTTCAATTCTGGCAATAAGCAAAGGTTGGTGAGGTATTCGCTTCATTTTCTCTTCAAAATCTAAGCTTGAAGGAGATAGTGTAGTGATGTTATATCCTCTACTAATTGTATTAGTAAATGCTTCAGAAATAGTATGATCATCATCAAGAGAACTGAAAAGAATTATTGGTGAGCCACTAGGTATATATGGTAGTAAATCTTTTAGGACTATTTCTAATTTCAAATTTCCTTCAGGCCTTACACTGGATAGTGATGTCAGGATCTTGAAAAGATGATGTTCACCTCTATCCAAATCTACTCGTTTAATAGAATCACCATATGTCATTAAAGCCACATTATTTCTTTCATCAAGGAGTTGCTTAGCATATGTTGCAGCAGCTCGACATGACATTTCTAAAGGCGTATCCCTTCCACCTCCAACAGCAGAAACTTCTCTAGCATCTAATAATAAGATTACATCCATAACATCTTCTCTTACAGTTTCATTAACCATCATTTTCCCTTTTTTAGCTAATGCTTTCCAATTCACACTTCTTAGTGAATCACCTGGGACAAATTCTCTAAGAGAGTAAAATTCAGTTCCAGAACCAATTAAATTCAAAGGCATTGCACCTGATAGTAATTTTGGAGCTCTTGATTTTATTACTTGCTCTTCTAAAACTTCAATTTGAGGAAATACTGAAAAACTATGTATGGATTCTTCAATCTTTTCATTATAAAAAAGATCAAACGCATCCTTTACTCTCATTCTTACAGGTCCTAGGTGGTAATGTCCACGTAACGGTAATTTTAGAGAGTATTCAAATGATACTTCTTGCCATGGTTTCATGTATAATAAGGTGTAGTTTGAACCCTTAGTAATTCTGGCTTGTGGTGGCAACTTATCATAGATTTCTACAAACCCTAATCCGAGTCCAGTGTTCTTAATTATAAATTTTACATTGATGCTGCCATCTTCAAAGATATTATCTGAAGATGTTTCTCTCCGGACCTTTACATTAGGCATCCAAACATCAAGGAAGCTTGAAAGAACAACAAATGTCAGCATCACTAATCCTGCACTGATAAACATATAGTTCAATCGGATTAAACCCGCTAAAGTTAGGAATATAGCGCCGCCTGCGACTGCAACAGCTTTCTTACTCCACATCTACTTTTCTAATTGACCTTGGGTTGTTGGTACTTCTACTTCTTCTAATATTTGCGAAATAATTTCTTCTGTTTTTACACCTTTGATACGAGGTTCTGGTTTCAGTATAATTCTATGTCTCAATGTGTATATACTTAATCTTTTGATATCATCAGGAATTACATAGTCTCTTCCATTCAACACAGCTAAGGCTCTCGAAAGTTTGAATAGTGCTTGAGCTCCTCTTGGAGATGATCCGACTTTAACTCTTGGATCTTCTCTCGTTCGATTAATAATTTCTACAATGTATTCTATAACTGCATCATCAACTTGAACTTTTTCCAGACTCTGCTGCATTTCTCTCAATTTTTCCGGTGTTGTAATTGCTTTGAGAGTATGGTCGTCTTTACCACGTTGTTTTCTCTTAATGAGGATGGCCCTTTCAATTGGCCTTCCTGGATATCCAACTGATAGTTTCATCATAAAACGATCAAGCTGAGCATCAGGCAAAGGATATGTACCTTCAGATTCGATTGGGTTCTGCGTTGCTAAAACTACGAAAGGCTCCGGAAGTATGTGTGTGTCACCTTCAATAGTTACCTGATGTTCTTGCATAGCCTCAAGAAGTGCAGCTTGGGTTTTTGGTGGTGCCCGATTAATTTCATCAGCTAATAACAAATTACAAAAGAGGGGGCCTTTTCGGAATTGAAATTTTTGGTCTTTTTGGTTCCAAATATAAATTCCAGTTATATCTGCAGGTAGCAAATCTGGAGTAAATTGGACACGTTTAAACTTAATGCCTAGCGACTGCGCAAATGTGTTAGCCAATAGAGTCTTTGCCAGGCCTGGATTATCCTCAAAAAGAGTATTTCCACCAGCTAGGATGCCTACCATACACAAGTCTAAAATGGGCCTTTTACCCATAACCACTTGCTCAGCTTCCCCAAGCACGGCATGCGCCATATCGTGTGTATCTTGTAAAGAAGGCTCCATGATGTAGGTTTGAACTCCATCGCTTTGCACTTCAGTCTCAGCTTTTGCTTCTTCTTGCTCTTCTTCTTCTTTTTTATTACTTCCAAATAGGCTCATTTTTCCCACCCTTTGATTGCTTCCTCAACCTGCTTTAAGGTCATGTTCTTCTCATTATTTATAATGAATCTAATTAATATTGGATCTTTTATAATTTCTTCAATTTTTGAAGATGCCAACATTCCGAATTCTTCTCTTGTAAAACCATTCTCAATCCTAACTTTGTCAATAAATATTTCTTTTATAGACTCAGGGTGCGTATAGTGTGCATGTGGCACTCTAAATCTAGATAAACGTCCTTCATATATATTGAATGAGTGCCTCCATACTGAAGGGTTTTCGACACGCATCATAACTATCTGCATTAGCAATATAATCGAACCTAACAGTATCATTCCCAGAACTTCACTACTACTTATATGCCCCAAAATTCCAAATAATTGAACATATACTAAAGAAATTAAGTCGGATTGAATGTGTCGACTTTCATCAAAAATAATGGTTTGTTTTTTGCCTTCACTAAGATATTCAAATAATTTATTTATAAATTCTTTGTTGTCCAATTCATCATAATATCTATTTGTGAATAAACTAGTGTCTGATATAAAAATCACTTTTCCCTCGCCAATATTTGCTTCAGATACAACTTCTACACCGTTTGTTGAATTCTCTCTATAGGTACCTTCTCCAACTCCTCCTAAACCATTTTGATCATAATCAATATATGCTTCTTGACTAGACCATGCTAATCCCTCAGCTTTTCCTCCTGGTTTAATTGTTAATGCGCCGGGTGCACTCATCATTATTTGCCCATTAAAATCCATTCTTTCGATGTTGGCATCTATAATTACCGTTGATACATTTTGAGTATGTATACTTTCTTCCCAATGATTCATGTCATATAATTGGGCAGGTTTACATTTAGGATCACTACTTCCTCCACCCTCATATCCCATTGTTTCGAGGACGCTTCCAACAAGTGTTGAAGAATCTTCAGGTACACAACCTGTTTGCACCCTATTAGTTCTTAATTTAACATCAATTTCAAGAGCTCCAGCTTGTCCATGAAATGCCGTATTTCCATAACTGGAATCATCAGCTATGACAACTTTGCCTCCAGAACTAACAAATGCATGGAGTGCTTCAGAATCATATTCGTTGTACATTCTCTCAACCCCGATAATTACTAAAATTGTTTGATTATTCAAAATGGTTTGTTCTGTTGTGTTCTTTTCAACTTCAGCAATTTTATTAATTATAGACGGTCTGGATACAATGGTTTTTATGTTATGTTTGCCATTTTCTTCAACGTTTAAATCGGTTGCAAATTGTGACATATCATTCCACCCATCATCATAAACCGATAGTTGAGAGGGGCTTTTCGCATTATCAACAATAACTGGATAAACTACAGTTACCATAATTATAACAATAAAAAGAGCGAATAGTTTAGAGCCATATTGTTTTCTGAGTTTTCCTCTCATTTAGATCTCCCCATTCCAAAAATATTAGTAAATCTAGAAACCTTACCTTCCTTCAAACCAGTATTTAGTTCATGCTCTACCTGATGTAAATTGTTAATTGCCTCTACACACCATATATTATAAGATCCATCAATCATTTCCATTCCAAATTCGTCAACAACTTTTGGTTTAATACCGCTGTATCTTGCAATCTCAAAAAGAGAAGTAAGAAGTTTGACTGTGGTTACTGGAATAGGCAATGCTTTACTCATCACATCTGTAAATTCACGAACTGTTTGTGTATTGGTTTTAATGAATCCATATCTGCTAAGAATATTTAGTAATTGATGATATGATTTTATAATGATTTGACGATAGTCTTCATCTTTGTTTAGTTCTTTTTGCATTTGTTTAATAAGATTCCTAACTTCATATTTATGTTTTTGAGTCCAATACATATAGTATACAGTTACTAGTAATGCAGCTGGAATTCCTATGAATAAAGGTATATATTTTTTAAAATCAAATGGTGCTATAGGGGTTGGTGTTTTTGTTATACTAATTGAGACACTCATCTCAGTAAATTCGGATGCTTGGAGTTTATCATCAAATTTGACATATCCTCCCTCATAACTTATGTCGATTGTGACAGTAGTTCCATTACGCGGGAAAGTAAAACTGTATATTGCTTGTCCATTTTCGTCAGTTGTTAGTACTTGGTTATTGTCCTTATTTTCTAATATTACAAGACTATTGGTTTCCGTTAATTGGTACATTGTTATATTAACATAAATATTAGAATTAGGCAGTGGCGATCCATCATCTTCATCAAGAGATATTGTAATATTTACAGTATCGCCGGGGTAAATTGGTAAATCTTTAATTTGTTGTTCGATTTCAAAATCTATATTAGTAATCACTAATATATTTTCTTCCTGGCTATAGGAATTTCCAATTAGGAACTCAGTTCCTTGAAATTCTAATTTCAAAGTATGATTATTTCTATATTTTTCAGGAATAAATCCATTTGCTATAAATGTAGTTTGATTTGTATAGGTTGTGTTTAGTTCTTCGCTTCCAATAAATGCACTTATATTGCCATTTAAGCGATTACCTAAATCATCAATCAAGATTCCAGTGACCGTTATGGCTCCGCCTCTTACTATTTTTCCACCATGCCAATCACCTATAACCTTCACCGAATCAAAAGAACTGGTTCCATAAACTGTGAAAGTGACATTTTCCTCATGGCCTAGATACCAAAGCGTTTCGTTAAAAACTACAGTTATATTATCTAATCCAACATCATAATTTGAAACTAGAGTATGATTTAAGTTAAATGTACCTAGCATGTCTGTTTCAACATAATATTCTGTTTGAGCCATATATATTCCAATTGTTACATTATCAATAGGGGCTCCATCATTGTCAGTAATACGTCCATTTACAGTTACATTCTCGTTTCTTAATGCATCACTAACTTCTACAAACATTATAATTGTAGTTTGAGGAATTACAGATAAGCTGTTTTTGGTCCTCTCTACACTACTGCTAGCAACAATTGTGATATCAATATCAAATATGTTAGTCTGTCCTTCATCAACAAAAGTACTATAGCTAAATTGGCCATTTTCATCAGTTTTAATTAGTAAGTAGGAATCTCTTTCAATTTCTAAACTTACATTTTGAATTGGGATTCCTAGTTCATCAATTACAGTTCCAAGTATAAGATATTCTGAATTTCGTTCCGATTTACATAGCCATTCTTCATCAGATCCAATATCACATTTTGTTTCTTCATCAAATACTAAAGATGATGAGGCCAAAAGCGCCAAATTGGAAATGCTTGAATTACCCAGTAAACTTTCTGAATCAAATAGTTGAACTGAAACACTATGTTCTCCAGAGTTTTCAAGTGACAAATCAACAGAATAAGTGTATCTTCCTTGACTATTTGTTTCGGCGGAACCAACATAATTATCATCAAAATATAAATTAACTATTTGATTAGGTATACTTTCATTATTGTGATCTGTCAAATTTCCTTCTAATTTTATTATATTAGTTCTAAGACATTCAATACAAATTTCACTGCTTTGTATAGACTCAATAGTTAAACTGCTTTGGCCTTTTATTATAATATTGTAAACAGAGACATCAGAAGGGTGTATATCTCCTATGGAAGGTAAATATGTTGCAGTTAAGATAGTTTCACCCCATGAGGCATTACCTGGAATCGTAAGTTCGAATTCCCAATCTTGATTCCCCGTGATATCTATACTACCGACTTCATTGCCACCATATTGAATGCTTACAGTACCTACTGGTTGTTCTATTATGTCACCTAAAATACTTCCACCTATATTATATGTATTTCCCAACTCAAGTACATTTTCATTATCTTGATTAAAACTTAAATTAATTGAAGCATTAATTACACGAATGTATTTCATAACAAAGTAATCAGTAATATTTTCAGTGCCATTATATTTAAAGCCTAATTCAAATATTTGATCCTCAACTTCTGGTAAATTTATTTCAATTGCAAAACTTCCATCTTCATTAGTAACCTGATAGTATTTTTCACCATTAAATGTCAGTTCAACAGTTTCATCTCCCAAATCTAAATCATTTAATTCAATTAATTTGCCTGTAACAATTGTAGAATCTTGGCTTGCTCCAGTTGCCGGTATATTAAGAATCATAGAACTATTTCCCTTGACTTTTAGGTCTAGTACTGGGCTCCAACTTTCTATAATTCGTTTAGATTCATTTGCATGAATTATGAATTGTAATGGGCGATTTAATTGAATTACCCAATTACCAGAGTGTATTTCAGCCTCGATAGAACTAATATTACATATGACTTCCACAAATCCATCAGTATCAGTTGTCCCTTGGCCTATCTTATATGATGGACTTCCATAATCTTCTGTTTCATTTATGTATGCTTCTACTAGTACTCCTACATATGGTTCTTCAGAAGTACCGTTTATCATATTAAATGACCAAATAAATTCTTGGTCTTTGTAGACTATTTCAGGAGGTAACTCGGGTGTTTCAGATCTTGATGGTGGACTTCCCCATGGTGGGTCTTCATCTTCAAAATTACCATATACTGGATTTTCTTCTCCACTGTCGCCATCATCCCAATTATCGTCGTCTGTATTTTCTTCTTTCGGATTCGAAGTATTCCATCCTTGAACATTATAAAATAATTGAGGAGTATTGTCATCCCCAGTAATATTCCAGTAATAAAATAGCTCATAATAATCATCCAGTCCGTCGTTATCTGTATCGCTATTTTTCGGGTTTGTACGTGAATTATATGTGTCATTTGAAGGAAGGATTTCTTCCAGATCACCTACTAAATCACCATCTGAATCTGATTTTGTTGGATTTGAAGGATAGTTGTATTGATTATCAACGGTATCTTTGTTTATATTTGCAGGGTCGATTTCGTCTCCATCAAACAGAGAATCACCATCAGAGTCTGAGTTTAATGGATTTGTAATATATCCATAATCGTTATTTCCTTGGATTTCATCTAAATTACTTAATCCATCATTATCTAAATCTTCAGCACCATCTGATACGCCATCATCATCAGTATCATTATCAATTAGACTATATGGATGTCCTTCTGTAGCTCGAGTCCATTCCCAAGTATCATTTAATCCATCACTATCCGAATCAATATTTAGAGGATTACTATTTAAATCGCTAATTTCCAAACCATCACTTAATTCATCGTTATCAGAGTCATCATCCATTGGGTCAGTATCGTGTTCATTGATTTCATCATAATCATTTAATCCATCACCATCTGAATCAGTAATTCGAGGGTCTGTGCATTGATTATTATCTTCACCATATATACAATTGTTAATTTCATCATAATCGTTTATTCCATCATCATCCGAATCAGGTTTAATTGGATTGGTACATTGATCATTGTCTACACCATAGAAGCAATCGCCCAACCAAGATTCAACAGTATCTGTTAGTCCATCATCATCCGAATCGGTATCGTTTGGGTCAGTAACCCACAATACTTCTTCCAAGTCATCAAGGCCATCATCATCAGAGTCATTATCCATTGGGTCAGTATCGTGTTCATTGATTTCATCATAATCATTTAACCCCTCATTATCTGAATCAGATTTTCTTGGATCTGTACATTCATCATTATCTTCACCATATATACAATTGTTAATTTCTGAAGAATCATTTAATCCATCACCATCTGAATCAGTATTTTCCGGATTAGTACACTCATTTTGTCCTGTACCATATACACAATTGCTAATTTCGACAGAATCATTTAATCCATCACCATCTGAATCAGGTTCATTTGGATCAGAAGTGTAACTATATGTGTTATTGAGACCATAAACTTCATCCCCATCAATCAAGCCATCATCATCTGAGTCTGGGTCATCTGGGTCTGTTCCTTCTAGTATTTCTTCACCATTACTTAGTCCATCCCCATCATTATCTAAGGCATCAAGGAAGTCGTCACTCAAATCATTAGGATTTGTATCATCAGTATCCACTTCAGTCCCATCTCTTATTCCTCCATTATCGGAATCGTTATCAAGAGGATCCGTAGAGCCATGTCCATGAGAAGTACCATTTCCATCCTGTCCAGCTATTTCTTGACCATCAGTTAAGCGGTCTCCGTCAGAGTCCTCATCCATTGGATCAGTACTTGACAAAGTTATCTCGACCCAATCATTTATTCCATCACTATCAGAATCATCATTAATGGGACTAGTACAATCAGAACCTGTGTTATTTTGTCCATAAATGCAATTATTTACTTCGACATAATCACTTAGGTCATCCTCGTCTGTATCTGAGTTTGTAAGATTTGTTCCTAGAGATACCTCTGTATCATCGTCTAATCCATCATCATCAGTATCAGTATCCATTGGATCAGAAAAGTAAGTGTTAATCTCACCTCCGTCTATTACGCCATCATTATCGGAATCCCAATCTACTGGATCGGTACATTCTTCATCTGTTTCCCCATAGATACAATTGAGAATTTCTATATTGTCATTTATCCCGTCAAAGTCCGAGTCAGCATTAGTCACTGTTGTGCATAGATTATTGTCTTCACCATAATCGCAATTGCTGATTTCGGTACCATCACTTAATCCATCATCATCAGTATCAGTATCCATTGGATCAGAACCATGTATGCCTTCTTCTTCACCATCACTTATGGTGTCTCCATCAGAGTCAGCAATATTTGGAGAAGTACATTCATTTTCATCTTCGCCATAGTCACAATTATTAATTTCGTATCCATCAGGTAACCAATCATCGTCAGAGTCAGAATCCATTGGATCAGTTCCTTCTATTAATTCATCGCCATCTTCCAATCCATCTAAATCAGTATCAGGATTTATTGGACTGGTACATCCATTTTCATCCTCACCATATACACAATTGTTAACTTCGGTAGAATCACTTAGCCCATCATCATCAGTGTCCGTGTTTTTTGGATCAGTAGTCAAATTATTAACTTCATCTCCGTCTTCTAAACCATCGCTATCACTGTCTTTTCTTCGAGGATTAGTTCCTCGTAATACTTCATCACCATCTTCCAATCCATCTCCATCAGTATCTGGATTATTTGGATCGGTCTCACCAGGGTCTAGAATGCCATTAAGATTGACGTCTTCTTCTACATTTTTCAATCCATCTTCATCATCATCTCTATCTCCTTGCTCGATATCGTCAGATTTATCTAGTGGGTTTGTAAAATCAGTATTAATTTCTAACACATCATTAGTCCCCCCTCCATCAGTATCTATGAGAGTTGGATCAGTACATTCATTATTATCTTCACCATATATACAATTGTTAATTTCTATATTGTCATTTAACCCATCTCCATCTGTATCTCCGATAGTTGGGTCAGTACATTGGTCATTGTTTTCACCATAAAAACAATTGAAAATTTCATCATAGTCATTTATCCCATCTCCATCAGTATCGTCCGATTCAAAATTAGTACACTGATTTTGTCCTGTACCATATATACAATTTCCCTCTTCTATATGGTTAAAAATACCATCGTCGTCATAATCGCCAATATCGTCTTCAGAATCTCTTGGATTGGTTGAATCAATTTCACATTCTTCAAAATCGGTACGCCCTCCATCAT
>JAAZXG010000079.1:412-708 GCA_014240255.1 Methanobacteriota archaeon | reverse complement strand
ATCTCAATGATCTGAAGAAGTAGTTGATCTCAATAATCTGAAAGAAGCAGTTAATCAAAATGATCTCAAAGAAGTAATCATCTCAATATTCTGAGAGAAGTAGTTCATCTCAATAATCAGAATTAAATAGTTCATCTCAATTATCTGAAGAAGTAGTTGATCTCAATAATCTGAAAGAAGCAGTTAATCAAAATGATCTGAAAGAAGTAATTCATCTCAATATTCTGAGAGAAGTAGTCCATCACAATGATCTGAAAGTAGTAGATCATCTGAATGATCTAAAGAAGTAGTTCATC
>JAAZXG010000079.1:0-402 GCA_014240255.1 Methanobacteriota archaeon | reverse complement strand
TTGATCTTAATAATCTGAAAGAAGTAGACCATCACAATGATCTGATTTAAGCAGTTCATCCCAATGATCTGAAATAAGTCGATCATCTAAATGATCTGAAAGTAGTAATTCATCTCAATAATCTGAAAGAAGCAGTCAATCAGAATGATCTGAAAGAAGTAATTCATCTCTTATAAACTGAAAGAAGTAGTTCATCTCAATGATCTGAGAAGTAGTTGATCTCAATAATCTGAAAGAAGCAGTTAATCAAAAAGATCTGAAAGAAGTAATTCATCTCAATATTCTGAAAGAAGCAGTTAATCACAATGATCTGAAAGAAGTAATTCATCTCTATAATCTGAAAGAAACAGTTAATTACAATGACCTGAAAGAAGTAGTTCATCTCGATAATCAGAATTAAAT
>JAAZXG010000078.1:439-712 GCA_014240255.1 Methanobacteriota archaeon | reverse complement strand
GTGGGAATCAGCATATTTCTATGTTCCATGGGGTTAATGTTTGGAGAAACAATTTTGTCTTTATTTGGGGCAGAAGGTGATATTCTTTCTATTGGCTGGGAGTATTTACATGTAATGTGCATAGGCATGCCATTTATGATATTTTCAGGGTTTTTTAGATCCATACTTGCTGGTGAAGGTGATATGAAATTTCCTATGATGGTTGCGGGTCTTGGCACTGTGTTAAATATTATCTTAGATCCAATTTTTATTTTTGATCTAGAAAGTTATGGT
>JAAZXG010000078.1:0-429 GCA_014240255.1 Methanobacteriota archaeon | reverse complement strand
GGTAAATATAAGTAATTTCTTAGTAGCCAGAGTATAACTAATCCGATA
Source organism: Methanobacteriota archaeon (assembly GCA_014240255.1). GTDB lineage: Archaea > Thermoplasmatota > Poseidoniia > MGIII > CG-Epi1 > CG-Epi1. Next base: position 381 of record JAAZXG010000078.1, on the reverse strand, counting down.
ATAGTCATTATCTTATCAGTTTTCATTTTAATTATATAAAAAAAATTAATTATTATGAATTTTATTATGACAAGATTCACAAACGACCAAAAGATTAAATTTTTATTTTTGTTCTAGAAAGTTATGGTGGAATTGGACTTGGTTTAGGTGTCGCCGGAGCTGCGATGGCAACAGTGATCAGCCAGGCTATTGTTTTCTGTGTGTTTATCTACATGTTATTTATAAAAGAGCATTCCTATATAACCTTTAGGCTGAAATATTTCTCATTTTCTACGGATATAATCTGGGATATAGTTAAGGTTGGGTTACCGGCTTCACTTTCAATGGTTGTAATGGCAATTGGGCAGGGAGTTTTTAATAAAATACTTATTCATTTTTCTG
>JAAZXG010000077.1 GCA_014240255.1 Methanobacteriota archaeon | reverse complement strand
AGACTGTGATGACTTCTCAATCTTATTTTCTTCAATAGCCCGGGCGGCAGGAATCCCTACATGGTTAGAATTAGGGAAGATACCTGCATATGTAGACAGCCAAAACGGAAAATGTGACTTAAAAGACTGGGGAGGTCATGCGTGGATTAATGCAATTGTTCCCCTTAAAGATGGAACAGTAACTACTGTAAACATAGACATCGCAAATTCATACTTCATGTGGATGCCAGCCTATCGAATTTCTGACTGGGTAGACGACGGTGATGGTGAAAATTTATATTCCTATTATTATTTATTCTCAAGTCAAGGAACTGCTAAGGCCAACTATTTAGAAAATAGTTACGTATCAAACTGCGAATTAAGTGGAAATTTAAAATTAGAAGAACTATGAAAATTAGTAAATTTAAGACAGAGGATCTCGACCAGCTTATGGCATTTTTAGATTCAATCATAAAAAGTAAAAACAATATGATTGGAGTGTGTTGTGGGGCCATTTTACCAAACGATAAATTAAGAATTCTTATATTAGTTCTGGATGAAAATTACCAAGGAAAAGGACTAGGAAAGCAGCTCATGAATCTTATGGTCAAGGAAAGCAGCTTATTTGGAGTTAAAAAAGTCACTTTGGAAGTCCGGAAAGACTCAAAAGCTATAGCCTTTTATCGTAAATTGGGATTCTCAAGTGTGGATGTTTTACCTTGTTACTATCAAGATG
>JAAZXG010000076.1 GCA_014240255.1 Methanobacteriota archaeon | reverse complement strand
TTGGACGTGTAGGGTCACCAAAGAATACATCTGGTGATGCCATCACCTGGTTCGTAGCCAATGCAGCACAATTGTATGTCTCTGCAATTCTAACTAGTAAATGAACAAACTTGTTTAATCTTTGTTGACGTACTGAAAGTGTTCCTCTGCCTAGATATTCTGCTCTAAACAGACCTACAGCTGAATCAACAACAAGTAATTTTATGTTATTTTCTTGAATCATATGACTTGCCTCTTCTAAAATTAATGTCTGATGTGCACTATTGTATGCTCGCGCTACCATAATTCTATCAAGGGCTTTTTCTGGATCCATTCCATGTGCTTTTGCAATGGACACAATTCTTTCTGGTCTAAATGTATTTTCAGTATCAATATACAACACGGTTCCATCTAATCCACCTTCCTCTTTTGGTTTTTGAACGGTTACACACATTGTATGACAAAATTGTGTTTTGCCAGATCCAAATTCACCATAAACTTCAGTCAATCCCTGTGTTTCAAGTCCACCGTCAAGTAACAAATCAAGACATTCTGTACCTGTAGTTATTTTGCCAATTTCTTGTCTTCTTTTGTAAACTTCTGTTGCGCTAACAAAGTCTTTAGCTAGTAATCCACCTTCAACAAGAGCCTGCCTTGCCTTTTCTACAATGTTGGATGCTGTGTCCTTATCCATACCAGTAATTTCTGCCAGCTCTACCGGTCCACGTACTATTAGATCCAT
>JAAZXG010000075.1 GCA_014240255.1 Methanobacteriota archaeon | reverse complement strand
GAAGGAGAAGAAAGCTCGTGTGGAAGATGCCTTGCATGCTACTCGTGCAGCGGTTGAGGAAGGTATTATTCCAGGCGGTGGGGTAGCTCTCCTGAGAGCAGCCCATGTTTTAGATAAGATTAAAGGCGAACACGATTTTCTACTCGGTGTGAAAATCATCAAGAGGTCTATCGAGGAGCCGATCCGTCAAATCGCCAATAATGCCGGTGAAGAGGGAACAGTGATTGTCGAAAAAGTAAAAACTTTGAAAGGCGATCACGGTTTTGATGCAAAAAATGGTACTTATGTTGACATGATCAAAGCTGGAATCATTGATCCTGCTAAGGTTGCTCGCACAGCGTTGCAGAATGCGTCAAGTATTTCTGGTTTACTCTTGACTACAGAAGCTATGATCACGGATCTTCCTGAAGAAAAAGAAGCCCACGACCATGGTCCTGCCGGTGGTGGCGGTATGGGTGGAATGGGTGGAATGGGTGGAATGGGTGGAATGCCAGGTATGATGTAATAACGGCTACCCGATTTACCTCAGAGGTATCAGACCCCAGCCTTAGGGCTGGGGTTTTTTTTTGAGTATCTGACGATTGCTTTAGTGTGCCTTTAATTGAAACTTTCTGATTAATGATAGTTGCAAATGATCTGCAATATTAATTAGACTTGGGAGAGTCTAGCCGTAAACCATCAGAGGGTACTACCGGCATTTTTATCCCTGGGACTCGAAGTAATATCTT
>JAAZXG010000074.1 GCA_014240255.1 Methanobacteriota archaeon | reverse complement strand
CTGCAAAATCTAATACATCAGAGTAGTCACTCATATTACCTGCATGATCTACCGCTGCAATCCTGTAGTAATTACTCTCATTCAATACATAGTCCAGGTCCAGATAGGCTATATCAATCATCTCAAACACTTCAGGCTCTGTAAATGCTTCATCAGCAGATTTCTCAAATATAAAGTACTGGAAGTCTTCATCTGCACTCATCTCCCATGTAAGCTGGATGCCTTCATCTACAAGCACAGCCATGAGACCTTGCGGTACACCTGGAGCGATATCGTCTGTGGAGTAGCCCATCGCTGGATTAGAATGGAAATTACCTTCATTCATGGCAGCCACTACCTTGAACTCTGTCATACCATTACCTTCTGCCGTAGAGTCCATCAGGGTTGAAACTTCATAGGTATAGCTTGGATCTCCAAAGGCGTCACCTGACGCAACCACAACCCAGGCGGATGAATCTTCCAGAGCATCCATTCTTAAGATCGTATAGGACTGGTTCGTGGCTTCAGGATGATCAAAGAAGGATTTTAGGAAACTAACATACACTCTGCCGCCCTGATCTTCCGGTACATCCGTGACCGATGTGACCCGGGGATTAAAGAACTGGGCCGACAGGTGGAACGTGTCCGTCACCGTGGCTTCACCATCGCTTAGGTGAAGCGGAAAGTGAACACTCGCAGGTTCCAGTGCCGTACCCGTAAGGGCGTTAGCTGCCAGTGACAGCCAATCAGGATAGTCCCAGGACTCG
>JAAZXG010000073.1 GCA_014240255.1 Methanobacteriota archaeon | reverse complement strand
TGGTGCCCTTGCACTAATTCAAAATAAAGAAATTAAGATTAATGAATTAATGAAACATATACCAGGTCCAGATTTTCCAACAGGTGGAATAATTATTGGTAAAAATATTATTAAAGATGGTTATAAAACTGGTAGAGGTTCATTTAAAATTAGAGGGGAAATCAAAGTTGAAAATTTGAAAAATGGTAGAGATCGTTTGGTAATTTCATCAATACCATACCAAGTTAATAAATCTACACTAAATGAAAGAATAGCAGAACTTGTTAGAGATAAAAAAATTGAAGGTATTAGAGATATTCGTGACGAATCTAATAGAGAAGGTATTAGAGTTGCAATTGATTTAAGATCAAATGTTGAACCAGAAACTGTAAAAAGACAATTGTTTAAATATACATCAATTGAAAGTTCATTTGGATTTAATACTTTAGCTATTGTTGATAAAAAACCAAAAACTTGTAACCTTAAAGAATTTTTAGAAAATTTTTTAAAGTTCAGAGAAGATGTTGTAATCAAAAAAACAAAATTTGAATTAAAAAAAGCTGAAGAACGGGCACATGTATTAATTGGTTTATCGGTATCTGTTGAAAACTTAGATAAAGTTATTAAAATAATTAGAAACTCTAAAACACCTGATGATGCTAAAAGAAACTTATTAAATATTAAATGGAAAATTAAAAAATCACTAAAATTTATAAGTTTAATTCAGGAAAAAAAAAAAAAAAATAGTGCTCTACTGAACAGTTTATCTA
>JAAZXG010000072.1 GCA_014240255.1 Methanobacteriota archaeon | reverse complement strand
GTAGAAGCAGAGGGAAGTATTACCGCCACCGCAAGTGATTATGTAACAGAATTGACTTACCTTTTTGACCCATCTATTATGGAAGATGGTGATGGTGGAGGTGACTGTGATATTTCTTGTGAAGATGAGTACAACGATTATAATGATTACGGAATGGAACCATCTGATATATATTGCGAATGCTGCGAAGAAGATTGGCCACTTGATGATATTTGTGAAAATGATGGCGGCAGTGACGGTGGAGGAATTGAATTTCAATATAATTCAGTTGCTGATCTTTATGCAGATTATGGCAGCGTATTAGAAAGTTTGGGCACTGGTTGTGATGGATGTACGGGGAATCTTGAAGAGATGGATGCAGTTACATCTTTTGACATAGCCGTTCAATCCGAATTTGAAAATTGGGCAAATAATTATGAATTCGGAGAATATTATTTTCAGTTCATTGATGAAAATGAAAACGATACTTACGATGGTGGCGAAATCTATGCTGTCTCCTGTGAAGGGGATGAAAGTAATATGACTGTTGCTTATGATGGGTCTGTGTATGAATTACAATTTGAATATTTTTGGATGGATGCTTACGGCTTTGATTGGGGTAATGACGATGAACCAATCTTCTTCGAGAAAGAAGACTATGCCGATGTTAGCGATCCAGCGAACTGGGATCAAATCACAGAGTCTGTTGCTATTACACGGGCTAATAACCAAGGACTTTTCAATCCCTACTCAGAATCATCCTACAATGAGCT
>JAAZXG010000071.1:482-765 GCA_014240255.1 Methanobacteriota archaeon | reverse complement strand
CCTGTCCCCACAGCTGTGCCGCCAATAGCTAATTGCTGAATTTTCTCAGATGTAAACTCATACTGAGCAATAACATCTTTTATTTGGCTTGACCATGCTCCCATCTCTTGTGCCATTGTTATCGGCATTGCATCCATTAGGTGTGTGCGACCAGTCTTAGCCACAGATCTTAATTCATCAGCTTTAATGTTTATTGTTTTTTCTAAATGAGCTGCTGCTTTTAGTAAATATTTATCAAGATAGATTGCTGCGGAGATATTTATGGAAGATGGAATAACATCAT
>JAAZXG010000071.1:0-472 GCA_014240255.1 Methanobacteriota archaeon | reverse complement strand
TGCTTTGCCCAAAATTAACATCATCATTAGGATGAATATCAATCTCTGCATTAGAACTAAGGTTAGCAATTACCTCATTCATATTCATGTTTGTACTTGTACCGGAACCTGTTTGAAAAACATCCACGGGAAATTCATCGCCAAAATCACCATTAGAAATCTTCAGAGCATTATTTTTTATAGCCTCAGCTTTTTCAGGGGATAATAAACCCAGTTCAGCATTAGCAGACGCTAGAGACCATTTTAAAAGTGCGAGTGATTGAATAAACTCTGCGGGCATTTTGTGTCGACTTATTTGAAAGTTCTCGACCGCTCTTTGAGTTTGTGAACCCCATTTATTTTCAGAAGAAATCCAAATAAAAGTAATAATTACTCCCATTAGAAAAGACACAAAAACTATAAAGTAAGTTTGAGTAATAATTGACTTTAGTTTAAATATTTTATTCATCTTTTGTTATAACTTCACATGAAA
>JAAZXG010000070.1:540-765 GCA_014240255.1 Methanobacteriota archaeon | reverse complement strand
CCTATTCATGAGGTAAGACTTTGTGCGCTCATCATATTAGTCAATAAGTATAAAAAAGAAGATAGCGACAAAATTTATCGATACTACTTGAAACATTTAAACTCAGTCAATAATTGGGATTTAGTAGATACCAGTGCACCTCATATTGTTGGTGACTACCTCAACAAAAATCCAGAAAAATCAAAGATCTTATTAGAATTCTCACGTTCTGAAAATCTCTGGATT
>JAAZXG010000070.1:0-530 GCA_014240255.1 Methanobacteriota archaeon | reverse complement strand
AGACGCATCAGTATCGTTTCAACACTTGCTTTTATTAAAAATAATGAGTTCAATAAAACCCTTGAAATAGCAAAGTTACTCCTTAATGATGACCACGATCTCATTCACAAAGCTGTAGGATGGATGCTGCGTGAAATTTATAAGAGAGATGAGGTCCTCATAAAACGGTTTTTGAAACAAAACTACGCACAACTTCCAAGAACTACTTTAAGATATGCTATTGAGCGCATGGATGAAGTTGAAAGGCTTTTATTTCTCAAGGGATATTTCCCTTAATTTCAGTAATTACTATTTTCCTGAAGAGTTATTAAAATGGAGTAGACATGACACAGAACATCAAAAATGAACACGGAAATGGCTTAGTATTAATTCTTCTGGCTCTCTCCATTCTATCCCTAGTTTGGTTATTTACACCATTCATTGCCTACCTTTTTTTATCGCTATTAATTTGCATATCGACCTATAGTAGCTTCAATAAACTCTCCAAAAAATACTCAAAAAACCTTGCTGCAATAATAATGACAGTTCTG
>JAAZXG010000006.1 GCA_014240255.1 Methanobacteriota archaeon | reverse complement strand
GTCGTCGGTTCAAATCCGGCCGGGCCCACCACTCAGAATGCTAAATCTTCTTTCAACTTCTTCTTTTTCCACATCCATAATGCTTTCAGTTCCAAAGCCTTCTACTGTGATTGAAGCTACCGCTGAACCATATTTCATAGCTATAATCAAATTATCCTCATTTAGTTCATTTAATTCAGAAAGATATCCCATAGCAGCTCCACCAGACTAAGCTACGGGCCCCAGTGGCGCCGCTGATCGGATTCGAACCGATGACCGTCCGGTTAACAGCCGGATGCTCTGACCTACTGAGCTACAGCGGCACTGAAGGGTGCTGACTGAGGTATGGTTTAAAAGTTCTGTGATGAACAAAGATTGTATTTATGCATCGTTTCCTTAAGATATAATGTCTCTAGTAATTATGGTTCGAACACGCTTGACAACAGGCGGTTTTGCTGAACCTGTAGTTTCAGATACTGCAAAAACTTTATCGAAACAAGGACACCGAGTAATACTTCTAGCATGGGATAGAACTGGGAAAAATGAGATGACAACTGCTACTGAGTGGGGAACTATATGGAGATATCAAGAAGAATGCCCTCTCAATAATGCCGCTGTTTTTGCAAAAAAACTACCAAAATTTTTGGCATGGACTACTTGGCAGATTTTAGCATTTCAGAAAATTGAAAAAGATATCATACTTCATTATCATGATTTAGATACCTTAATTGGTGGTGTTTTTACCTCTAAAATAGCAGAGATACCACTTGTTTATGATTGTCATGAAAACTATCCGGGATTAGTAGAAGGAGCCGTCTCTAGCATTATTGCTAAATGGTTACATAGATTAGAAGCTAGATTATTGAAGCATTGTCATGGTATTATCTCAGCAGGACCTGCAAACTATGCTAGAATATCACAAATGTTGAAACTCGGACCAAAGGCCCCATTTGCTTCAACCGAAGAAGAAGCATTTGAAGTAATGAATCTCTCTCAAAGAGATTTTATGAATTCCCGATTAACAAGAGTTGGAAATGTTAAAAGACTAGATGTATATCCTATGAGGAGAATTGAGAATAGACAGAAAACAAATACATTCAGATTACTATATATTGGAGTTTTAGAAAAACACCCGTCGAGAGGTATAATTGAAACTGCCCTTACTGTAAATAAAATGAAAGATGTTCAATTCGATGTGGGGGGATTTGGAACTTTAGTTCCTACATTGAAAAAATTAGAAGCTAAAATGCCTAATGTAAAATATATAGGACCTATCCATCCTGATAATGTGCCATTACAAACAATTCAATGTGATGCAGTATTAATGGCACTGGATCCAGCAAATATCAATAATAGACTGAGCGCGCCAAACAAATTATTCGAGGCTATGGCGGCAGGCGTGCCAATTATAACTTGTAAAGAATTACTAATGGGACAAATGGTAGAGAGAGAAGAGATTGGTTTAACTTTTGAATGGGGAAAATGGGATCGTCTAAAAGCAGTAATTATGAAAATGATGTTTGATGAAACTTTATGCAATGATATGGGAAGACGAGCACGGAGATTGGCTGAGAAAAAACACAATTGGGACTTTTGTGAAGATAGAATCGGCTCATTGTATAAATTCGTAAAAAAAAATAAATCTAAAGACGACTAGTTATTTCGTCTAAAGATAGAACCGTCGGTAAGGTATCCAAAGAACGAATTAAGTATTTTTCTGAGAAATCAAAAGGGGTTGAGATGTCTAAGTTTTGACCAGTTGCAAGTTTAAGATAAGTATCTATCATTGAATGATTTCCAGATAAATTAAATAAGTTAGTAATCATAAAAAAACGACCTATATTTATTTCAGTGACACAAAATTGTTCTTTAGAATTCATTTTTATATCAATGTCGTAATTACCATGAGCATTACCATCAGATAATTTATTAATAACATCCACACAAAAGTCAAACAATTTTTCATCATAAACTGTCTTAGCTAGCTCAGGTGAAGAGGACATATTACTTGGGCGTGAAGCAGCTTCGATGTAAGAAAGGCGTTCCGCTGCTTTCATCAAAATTAGTTTACCATTTTGCCATGTACTTTGACAAGCAAAATCACGACCTGGTAAAAACTCAGATATTGTAAAATCTGAAATTTCCATACCTCTCATCTCATTCCAATATTTTATCCACCATTTTGCTTGTTCTGGATCCTTAACTTTTGTAGCCCCTTTAGAACCGGCACCTTTTATGGCCCTACACCAAAGTAAATCTGATTTGAAATTTGAAAAAATTCTATCAACATCTTCTATTTTTTCAACATGATATGTTTCAGCAACACGGATATCATGCTTTATTGCAAAATTATGGAAATTCCATTTATTCAAACAAAGGGCTACTGACTTATGATCTGGGAAAAATAACTCAGTTCCTATATTATCTCTAATTTCTGATAATTTTTCAACCTCAGGATCATTAGTGGGAATTATCAAATCAGGCTTTATATCTTTAATAATTTTAATGATCTCTGCCTCATAATTGGGTGAAGAAGCTGGAGGCACTACAAAACCTAAATCAACATCAGCTCTAGCTACCTTAAATTTAGAAATATCAAATCCAATCAAAGTATACTTATCTCTCTCTTTAATAGTTGAAATTATATTATTAGCGCCACCGCCGCCAGCTCCAGTAATTATTACTTTTATTTTAGACATAGCTAATACATCATCTCCTTATTCGGGTAAAATTTAAACTCTAGAATATTATTTGAAGGATCTTTCAAGAAAAAAGTGGAGTGTACTTCAGGCATCCCTTCAAAACGTGTAGTAATTGGTTTCAAGAATTGGACTTCTTTCGACTCTAAATATTTTACAAATGAATCAAACTCGTCTTTATTTGAAAAAGTTATTCCAAAATGTCTAGGATATGGATTAGGATCTAAATCTATCTTATCTGGAGAAAGATGACATACCAATTGATCTCCAAAAAAGAAAAAAGTAGCCCGATCTTCATATTTACGGCGAAGTTCACAACCTAATTTAGTCTCATAAAAATCAACAGTTTCATCTAAATCTTTACATGGAATTGCTAAATGAAATGCATTGTTGGGATTGCGCATGTATAATTTTACTATAACTATGAATATTTATAAACTGAGTTAGTTAAAAATTAAAATCCAATACTTGAGTATCAAATGTTTGTAGATTAACTGCAACTGCTCTACATGGCTGAGGTTGAAAACCCATCATCTTTTGATAGTCTGTTTGTGCTTGCCAAGTACCCGGATTCAACATTAGAACTCCATTATATCTTTCGATACCAAATGAATGAACATGGCCAGTCACAAAAATATCTGGAACATCACGGATTAACATATGATCTTGTTTTTCAGGAGCTAGGGGAGTTTTTGCCCCATATATTGGAGCCATATGTCTTCGGTTAAGTAATTCTTTCATCATAGACATAGGATCCTCATATGTCAAATCACGAAGGCTAACTAAATCATCTAAAGATTTACCATGATAACAAAGGACTTGAACACCAGCTAAATTCAATAACACTGGGTTTGCAGTAAATGTAAGATTATCTCCAAAATCTTTTATGACTCTATCAGGTAGCGGCAATTGTGGTTCCATCAAACGAACTGCATCATGATTTCCAGGCATTATTACTGTTTGAATCGTATTTGGTATTTTAGAAATAGATTTAGAGAGAGTAGAATATTGCTCCCAAACATCAGTTATAGACAAATCATCTTCTTGACCTGGATAAGAATCTATTCCATCAACTGCATCGCCTGCTATTACAAGATAACCGGGATTAGGAATCCATTCTTTATGATAATCAACTTCACCATTTAACCATGAAACAAATTTATTCCATTCATTCTCTTTAAATGTCCCACTTCCAAGATGAATATCTGAGATAAAAAGTGCAATATATGGTTCTTCAGAACGTGCTGCCTCACGATAGCGACCCAAATGTGGGCGAACAATTGGAGAATTTACATATAGCAAATTTCCTTGACGATTCAACTTACCAGATACGCCAATAACTTCATCATTTAACAAATTAAGAGGATTGCCTTCTTCCTCTTTAAGCATTATATTAATTCTGTTATCCTTATCTTCAATAACAACTTTAGTCCGACCATTTGGAAAGGTTTGAATTTCGGCAATCATACCAATCGCTTGATTCTCTTCATCTGGATTTAAAACAGATAATGGTCCAGCACCTCTCATAGAAGGATTTCTTCTAACTAGGCGTGATAGTGTAGTAAAACGATCATTAAATAATGAAACAAAACTTTGTAATTTCCCATCGGCCATGCTCTTGTCTATTTGTCTTTCAATTATTACAGGAGGAATGTTTGCTACTTTGGGACGGCTTATCGGTTTAGGGGGTTCCGGATTGTCCTCAATCAGCAAGTCGGATACACTCAAAAAAAGTTTGGGACCATCGATTGATGCAACTGATTTCTCAAGTAAAACTAAACCATCAGGATGATTAGAAATATGCGTTATCAATTCAGGGGAAGGCATCAATTTACGTTCGGAGAGCCAGTCAATGATTTCCTTTTCTTTAACTACCAAGTTTAGGGCAATTAGAGGGAGAACAAAACACTTTTTGTAAATTAAAAAAGATTATATTTTATTAAATGATGCTTGTTAAATTGGCCTTTAAAAAGCAAACGAAAAATGAGTAGCCCCCGTTTAGTTTATACCTACTAGGCTATACCCAAGGCCCTGCTAGTAGTAGAGTTATTATTAATGAAAAAAGTACGGAATACTGGAAGTCGCAACGTTTTCGATAGCATCATGAAAAAAGAGAGGATTTTTAAGAACAGAGAAGCACTTTCAACAACATTTATACCTTCTTATTTCCCACACCGAGATAATGAAATTAAGGGTTTTGCAAACATATTGAAACCTGCATTGTATGGTGCGCGGCCATCTAACATCTTAATATATGGCCAGACAGGGACTGGTAAAACTGCAGTTGCAAAATTTATTTGCGAGCAGATTATAGAAAAAGCTGGAAATGAAAATAAGCAAATTCATACAGCTTATATTAATTGTAAACAAACCAATACGCCATACGGTGTTTTAACAAATATTGGGAAAACATATTCAAGTGAATGGGATACTATAGTACCTAATGCAGGTTGGAGAATTGACAAAGTTTATGAAGCACTAAAACAAAAAGCTGATGACAATGGTGGAATTGCAATCGTCATACTTGATGAAATTGATGCATTAGTAAATAAGAAAGGTGATGATATTCTTTACCACCTTACAGGTTTAAATTCGGATTTAAGTAATTCTAAAATATCATTTATTGGAATTTCTAATGATAGTAAATTCACTACATGGTTAGATCCACGAGTTAAATCAAGGTTGGGAGAAGAATCATTAACATTTGCACCATATAATGCAATCCAAATTGAAGAAATACTATCTCAGAGAGCTCAAATCGCATTTCATGACAATGTCGTTGACCCTATGGTTCTAACATATTGCGCTAGCAAAGCTGCACAGCAACATGGAGATGCAAGAAAGGCATTAGACTTACTACGTATCTCTGCAGAACTAGCTGAACGTGATGATTGTGAAATAGTTACTGTGAAATATGTTAATAAGGCTCAAAATATTATGGAAATAGACCAAGTCCGTAGTATTGTTTCAACATTACCCATTCAGTACAAAGCCACTTTGGCAGGAGTCGTGTTAAATCAAGGTAAAAGAAAAGACGGTCACCAAACTACTGGAGAAGTTTATAGTACATATATGCAAATTTGTAAACATTTCAGCCTTGATTCCTTGAGTCAAAGAAGAGTTGGCCATATTATTTCAGAATTGGACATGCAAGGAATGATTAATGCTAAAATTGTTAGTTTAGGTAGACAGGGACGAACTAAATTCATAAGCATGGCTATTGACCAAAATCAAATTGATGAATTATTTGCAGAAGATGCATTTCTTTCAGACATAAGCATAGAATTAACTAAATCTGGAAATTATATTAGTAGTACTCAATTAAGATTAATTTAATTTTTTGGATTGTTTTTCTCAATACCTTCTTTCCAACCTTTTTCCCATCCTGCTGCAACGGCGGCATGTAAACCAGCTTTACGAGCTGCGATTCGAGCTATACTAAGTGCATTTTCTCTTTCATCTTTATTTTTTTGATTATTGATTTTCATAGCTAACTCTTTTGCTTTTTCAGTATATACATTTGCCACAGCCCACATTTCTTTACTTGCACTTTGGAAAATATCGTCTGCGGAAGTTTCAGAAGATGCTGCTAAAGCTGCTTGGAAACCTTCATCTCTTGAATCTTGAAAAGCTGCAGCCTTAATAGCCGTACCTTCGCCTTTCTCTTTCCCATATTTTGCCCATGCTAAGCCTCGCTTAACTCCAGGAATATACTTTTTCACAAAAGCCGGTATCTCTGGAGTCGTATTCTCTTCCTTGGACATAATTTAGCTACGCAAGAGATAGCCTAAACAAGTTGCGCTCTAGTCTCTATAAGTATCTGGAAAAAATAATAATAATACTGTAATTATCTCCAAACGTCCAAGCATCATCAAGAAAGATAAAAATAAAAGAGTAGGATCTCCAAAAGCACCATAGGTCTCAGTTGGTCCAATAACGCCTATTCCAGGCCCTATATTGGCTAAACATGAAAGTGATATTGATATTCCATCAATTACACCTATATTTGTATTATTTCCTTCCAAATATAATGTAACTAAAGCCCCTAACAAAAATAATATAATAAAAATAAAGAAAAAGACTCCAACATTACGGAATAAACCCTCATCTAAAACTTTGTCTCCAATTCTAAGTTTAATGACTGCACGAGGGTGTATCACCAAAATTAATTCCCTTTTCAAAGCTTTGAAAAGAAGCATAATTCTAACCATTTTAATTCCACCTGTAGTTGAACCTGCACAACCTCCCATAAACATAGCAAGTAACAAAACAAAGATTGACATTTGTGGCCAACTCATGTAATTTGTCGTAGTAAAACCAGTACCTGTTAACAGTGAAACTGTTTGAAAAGAAGCATGAAGAAAATTAGAAAAATTGCTACTTGTATTATCTGTGTTTAAAATTAAATTAACAAAAATTAGAGATAGGGAAAATAGCACCATCGACATATAAAAACTTAGCTCATCATTTTCTCTTAAAAGCTTAAACGACCGTTTAATTCTCTCTGATAACTTTTTTGAAAAATCAAATAAATTGTTAAATAAATAGTATAATATAACAAAATTGATACCTGAAATCAACATGAAAAATGTAACAATACCTATGGCTAAAGAACTATCATAAGAACCAATCGAATCTCGTTGAGGAGAAAAACCTCCTGTGGAAACTGTGGAAAAAGAATTACAAATCGCATCATACAAAGGCATGTCTGATAGAATAAACAATAACAAAATTTCAACTAAAGTCATAAAAAAATATATGCTCCATAAGAGGCGAGCTGTTTGTGCCATTTGCGGTTTTAATCGAGTTATTCCAGTACCGGGCATCTCTGCTTGAAGAACCTGAATACCTCCTCCAAATAGTCGTGAAAACACTATAGTTGCAAGAACAATAATCCCCATGCCTCCTAACCATTGTGTTTGTGAACGCCAAAGAAGAAGAGACTTAGGTGCATCAAAATATCCTTGATTATATTGCGAAATATTTACAGGATTACTACTCTCTAAATCAAAAACTGTAGCCCCAGTAGTAGAAAGTCCGGACATTGATTCAAAAACAGCACCAGCAATTCCTATTTCATAAGACATTAGTTCTAATCTTTCGGAAGCAATAAATGGTAGAGAGCCTACAATTACCATTAAAATCCAAATAACAGTTACAAGCAAAAAAGCTTCTCGATTTCTAATATCTGGTTCTGAATAAAAATAATAATGTAAAAAAGTCCCTAAAGACAAAGACATAATCATTGGGATGCCAAACATCCAAAATATATCTAGATATTCTTCTCCCATGTACAATCCAACTATTATTGGTACAATGAAATTTAAACCAAAAAAGGCTAAAATTGTACCTGTAAGACTTAGAATGAGTTTTAATCTCATCTATTAATGGAAAAAGTTTTCCACCTCAGGAAGTTTATTCTTAAGAGTAAATACTAAAACATGATCATTTTCTTTGATAACAGATTCAGCATCAGGGAAAATCGCTTCACCATCTCGATTAATCATAGCTATTAATGTGTCATCGGGCAAATTAAGACTGGATAGCTTCTTTCCTGTCTTTCCATTTTTATTTTTGATAAGGAATTCTCGAACTGAAGCATCCCCCCCCTCTAATTCCTCCATACCTTCAATTTCATCAGTTGATGTTGCCCTGTTAACTATAGCATTTACTGTAACTCTTTTGGGATTAATTAATGTATCAATGCCAGTATCCTGAACAACATACTCTAATTCAGTTTGATAAACTAAGGCTACAGTACGTTTAGCTCCTTCTTTTTTGGCCAATAAACAACTCAAAACATTTAAGTCTTCGCGATCTGTAGCTGCAACAAACAAATCCTCATATCTAATTCCTTCTTCTCTTAGAAAATGCCTATCTGTAGAAGATCCCACAAGAACCCTAACTTCTTCAGGTAATTGTGCACTTGCTAAATCTGCCATTTCTTTATCTGGTTCTGCAATATAAATATCTACATCTTTATATCTCTTAGAAACTTGTTCAGCTAAACGAATTGCTATTCGGCTTGTCCCTGCAATCATAATACGTTTAATATTCCTTTCATCAGTTATTTCTTTGGGAATTCCTAAAGCATCAGATAAATCATCTAATTCACTATACTCACTTAATAATATCAATATTCTATCTCTAGGCATTAAAGTATCATTATCTCTTGGAATTATCACGCCTTCTTCACGGGCTATCAGAACTATACGGCAATGCGGTGGCAAATTGATATTTCCAAGTGGGCGCCCAATTGACGGTGAACTATCACTTAATCTAACTTCAAGAATTCGAAGTTTTCCTACTGAAAAATGCTCTAAACGAGTAAGGGCAGGTCTCGATAATATTTGCCAAATTCGGTGCATAGCTAACTCATCTGGTGAAACGTATGCGTCAACTCCAAATAATTGCTGAAGTTCATGGCCTTCTGGCATCTCAGTCAATTCGGGATTGTTAATACGAGCTATAGTTTTACATCCGGTTTTTTTAGCAATAGAGCAACCTGTGATGTTTACTATATCATTTCCAGTAACACCAATAAATAAATCTACTTCTTCGATTGAAGCTTCTTCAAATAATAATTTGGCAGAAGCTGCACTTCCCTTGAATACTTGGACGTCAAGAGTTTGAGCTCTTTGAACCGCAGCTGAATTTGAATCTACTACTGTTACTTCATGACCTCGATAAACTAGATCACGTGCAACACGAAATCCAACTTCACCAGCACCAGCAATCAGTACCCGCATATATTGCCTTCACAAGAGGGGTTTCTTAAAAGCTCTTACACTCATTTAAGCTCAATTATCCGATAAGTAATGTTTTAATACGTAAGATGATGACAAACCTAAAATAAATATAAATAGAGTGAAAACCAATTCTAACACCTCGAAATTATCAAGGATTTCCCTAAAACCCAAATTTGGAGATAGACCCTCACCATCATAATTATTCTTCCAAGGCCATAAAGTTATTAACGAACCAAGCATTAGACCTGCCAAAATTGATAAAGTGTATTCATTATAATTATTTAGAAAAAAATTCATTAGCGGAACAAAAGTTATGAGGCCTAAAACACCACCGAAGAGAAAAAATATTAAAGGTTCCAAGTCAAAATTATGTACTGAATTTGCTATGTGAGTATATTGCCCTAATGCTAGAAGAACAAGAGCCCCACTGATTCCTGGTAATAACATTGCAGTAAGGGCTAAAGCTCCACAAATTACCAACATAAAATTACTGTCGCTGTAGCTTGAAGGAAATGCAGTATAGAGATAAATTAAAAAGGCTCCTAAAAACAAAAGAAAATAATTCTTAAAAGAGGGGGAAGAAACGGCCTTCCATGGTTCCTTAATACTAATAAGAACTAATCCGAAAAAAAAAGCATAAATGTAAGGAGCTGTTGAACTTTGCCTCAAGAATCCTGGTGATTCATCAGGACCTACTAATATTCTAGTAACTAAATAATAAGAAGAAATAATTCCAAAACCTAGAGGTAATAAAAAATATACCGCCTTTAGAAAAGTATTATAAGATTTTGATGGAAACCCTTCTTTGAAAAAATTGATAAAAAAAGATAATGACTTGATTAATTTGTGATATATACCTATGATCAAAGCAATCGTACCTCCACTAACCCCCGGGACTG
This sequence comes from Methanobacteriota archaeon, assembly GCA_014240255.1. Lineage (GTDB taxonomy): Archaea > Thermoplasmatota > Poseidoniia > MGIII > CG-Epi1 > CG-Epi1. The sequence goes on along the minus strand of JAAZXG010000006.1, from coordinate 38,629 downwards.
AATCTGCGATACCCATTAACAAACCATAACCAAATGTTTGAAATACCGGATTTTGAGATTTATTATTATCCATTTTTTTCTCCATAATAATCTAATTTAGAGGCTATAGCTACTTTAGCAGCTAATTTCCTTGAATTTCGGCCCTTATCCTTAGGACTTGATTTTTTTATGGTAGGATGTTGGTAAAGAAAACCATGCTTTGGTGGTGGACTTCCATCAGACATATGACGAAAAAGTGCTTTTTCAGCTCCAAGCAATTGAATAGTGGAAGAGGGCATTCGAGCCAATTTAGATAAATCGCCTGCTGAAGCTACCATCCTAACTGCCAATTGTGTACCTAATCTTTCTACTAATGCGGGAAATACTTTAGGAGATTCTAAATCTAAATAATTTGATAACATAGAGACTAATTCTTGAATTGAATGGATGAATTTCTCCAACTTTTGTATTTGAAGAGGTAAATCGTCTTTTGCTAATATCTCTTCCAACTTAATTCTAGGACTTCCAGTTAATTGAGAATACCACGTTATGCATCTTTCAGAAACTAAATTAAAAGTTGTATGGGCTTCATCAAGTGATTCAATCGCTTGAATTAAATTTTTGTCTGGCGTCAAACTTCTTTCAATACGATCCCGAACTTGTAAAATGCTTGCAGCTCTCAATAATGGTAAATTTATATTTTGGTTATCTAAATCAATTTCAGTTTCAGAATGGCAATGACATTCAAGAATTCTACTCAACTCTTCAGGTTCAGTTGGTAAGGATAAATCCTGATCCGAATTAGAATAAGTTGCCAAAAAGCGATTCTCCAAATAATTATTTTCTTCGACCTAAAAGTGAAATTAAAGAAATAATAAATATTACTGAGATAAAACTTAGACTTGGAAGACTTTCAAGAATACCCTCTTCAGGCTCAATTATAGGCTCATTATTAACTAAATCCGATTTCAAAACAGAGAAAGGCAAAGATAGCTTATCTGTTTGACTTCCAGTTACATTAAGCATTCCTGATGTTTCTGTTGCAGCTTGTCCTATTGGTGGCTCAACTTCAATAATTAATTCTTGGAAATCACCGGGATCTAAACGAACTGAACTTGTAGATAATGTAAACCAAGATGCACGTTTACCTTCAATTGTTAATTCTAAATTTTCAATAGTATTCCCATTATTAGTTAATCGAACTGTGAACTTACCAATTGTACCTGCAGTCACATCACCTGCTGTCAACTTTAATTCAATGTCAATATCTGGTTTTTCATCTACATAAACTACAAAATTTAGATCTAAAACCTGTCCAGATTGATCGGATAATACTTGCCCATCAATATCATTGTTACCGCCATAAACTGAATCTGGAACTTCAACATTAAGATAAACTATCTTGGACTGCTCTGGACTTAATGTGAATTGAGATTCAGACCAATAAGTAAGCCATCCAACTGGAGCAACGGCAGGTGGTAATCGGACAAAATCGATATCATTACCTATATTTGTAATTGTAACTTGAAATGGAATTATATCTCCAGAAGTTCCATCTTTAGACACTGAATTAACTATTGATACCAATTCATAAACTGGAGTTGTATAGACTGTGAAAGTGTCAAAGTGAGATTCTTTACTATTTAGACCGGAAACTGCTTCGAGATATAAGAAAACGCCAGTATCTGTATTTGCCACTTCATTCGAGTTAGTGAGTATTTCTATTGTAAAGGATGTCGTTTTACCTTTTCCAACCGATACTTTTGAAGAACAAAGTTGATTTACTAAAATACAAGCATCCCAACCATCAGGTAAACCCATGATTTCTAATTGAATATCGTCTTCGAAGTTTGCATTGTTAGTTATATCTACATTAAAAATATGCATTTTACCTGGCCCTGCAAACGATTCAATTTCTATAACTTCCACAGTAAATTCAGCATAATATTCAACTTTAACAGATACATCAAAATATTCTATTCTATAATTATCTTGATCTAATATAACTTCTATCGTGAAATTATAATAACCGGGATTCTCATCTTCAGATACTGTGAAAGGAATACTGAAAGACTCATCACCAATATACGGCTCTAAGTCTTCAGTCTGATAAGGTAAATTTGTAAAATCCCAACCATTTGGAAGCTCATCGGATTCAAAAGTATATGATTGATAACTGTTCCCAAAATTTGAGATTGTTATATCTATAAATGAACCGTCACCAGGATTCAATACCATCCCTGAACTCCATGTAATATGACGATCAAGGACCTTGTCAACATTAGTTATTGTGTATACGCCCTGTTCAACTTCTGAATCATCATCTGATTGGGCAAAAACAGTCATCTCAGCTGAATCTGTATCACGAGCTGAATCTGGTATTTCAATATACATTTCAAAATCATAAAAATCTCCATCATCTAAATCAGATATATGATATGTACTCAATGACGCACCCCATGCACTGCAATCCTCACAACGCTCAATACTTAGTGAAAAATCATCTGGATCAGTACCAGTATTTTCTAAACTAAAAAAATAAACAACGGTTGTTGAAGGATCTCCACTATTATCAAAATTATCAACAATTAAATCTAAGCCTCTATCAGGTATTCGAACGGAAGTAGTGATATTTACTGAATCTGAAAATTGTTCTCTATTAGCTGAACGAACTGTGATCTCAGAATATGACCAATCATCCTCAATTGAATTTGAAGGACATGTAACATTCATAACTACTACTGCCTCCTCTTCTGGCCCAAGATTATCTAATGTAAACTGACTCAGATTTGAACCCCAACCTTGAGTCATGACATCCTCTAATTCTAAGATAAAGGAATCGACTTCATCGCCCTCATTTGTAATGTACAAATTATACAATATTTGCCCCCCAGGAATAACCATTTTCTGATATGACTCGGGAATAATGTCAACTGCATAATGTCTTCCATCTGCTACAGTCGTATTCGAATCGCAAAAATTGTATATGTAATTGTAACCTGAAGCTTGAACATTTGTTAATACTTGAATAAAACCATACTCATTTTCAGCAGCAGTATCAGGAATGGTAACATCTAAACTAAAAGTAGCAGTTTCTTGAGGATCAAGATACATATAAGATTCTGATAAAAGTGCAGTCCAATCTTTTGGCATATCTGAAAGACCTATACTAAAATTATCACCATTTTGACCTATATTTTTCATTTCAACAGAATAATAAACCGATTCACCTCTATTGCCTTCTTTAGCATCCCCTTGTCTCATATAAACATCTACACCATAAATATTATCTATTACTAACTTCTGAGTAACATCTGAACTTACGGTCGTTGAATTTTCAGACGAAGCCGTTACAGTATAATCCATATCATCATCATCGACGACAAATTGGATAGGTGCCTGAAAAGTAAATGAAACTATTTTTTGAGTTCCAGAAGCTACAAAAACAGTATCCTGAACAGGTTCTGCATTCCAACCATAATTGTACTCATCATACCAAGTAACGGAAAGAACGTAAGCATCATCAAGATCTCCCGTGTTTGAAATTTGGAATTCATTAGTTATCTCTTCACAACGTGTTACATCAGATAAACCTTCGTTACCAGGTGCAAGGTCAATCATGACATCATACTCTCCATCACGAGATTGTGTAGCATAATCATTAACTAAAAGCTCAGAGTTATCCTCTATAATATTCTGATTTACACCTGCAATTGGTGAAATTAAAACAGCTGCGAGTATTGCTACGAAAAATTTGTAATTTACTCTAGACATATTATCCATTAAAGTAGAAAGTTTATATAACTATTACTCGTCTTCATTGGACCTTTTTTTATCATTATCTAATCTTTTAGAAATATTGTGAACCTCTTTTTCCAGATTATGTATATCATCTCTAAGTTTTAGCATTGAAACTTCAAACGGCGTAAATCCCTGATTGGAAAGAGCTCGTGTTGCAATAAACATTCCTGTAAGAATTCCGCCCAATACTGCAGCTAAAGAAACAGTATAAACTGAAAAAGAATAAAACATCAATAAATCACTAACATCAAAACTTATCAAACCTACTTGAAATAAAATCAAATATATCAGAAATAGTAGTACAAAGCCTACGGTTATTTGATATGCAATCGGTGTCTTGGATATATTCATGATTTAAATTCTAATGGTAAATTATAAGGCAATTGCCACTCCTTTTCTACTTCTTTATCGCCCTCTTCTATTAAAACATCTGCTACAAACAAGTCTTCATCAACTTCTGAAGGAACTATCCGTATTTTACACATAAATTCCCAATTTGTATTTTTGAGATCTGCAGAAACAATTAATGAAAAATATGTTCCTTCAGTAATATTATCTATCTCTTCATTTGACATGTGAACTTGGTGACTAAACACAGATGAATGAGTTTCAGAAATATCACCCACAGTTATAGTAAGATTATCCATTTTGATACGAGGAATCGTATAAACATATATCCAATTATTCTCACCATCTGAATCTATTTGTAAAGATACAATTGTACGACTAGGTTCGGCTTCTTGACAGCCTGCCATAGAAACCATTGCTATCATCAAAATCGTTCCAATGACCTTGTACACTTAACTATTCTAAAGAAAAGGGATAATAAAAATAACCGCTTAATTTGAATAGAAAATATCATTAACTAGCGTTCGTAAGAGAATTATGCCAGCAAAAGGTTTTCAGATAATTGGAATTGAAGCAAAAAGACATCGTAAGTCGGCCCCTCAAAAGCAAGTTAGAATTGATCATAACACAAATATCACATCTGTAAGAAAAAAAACTAAAACTGATTTGGCAGTTGAAATGAGATATACCGTCTCATACGGAATATTGGGTATTGTTCAGTTAGACTGTGAAATCGCATACCATGATGAAAATAAAGATGAAATAACTAAAGCTGAACTAAAATGGGAAAAGGAACACAAACTACCAGACAATATCGCTGAAAATGTACATAATCGAGTTTTAGCTCAAGGATCCTTTGAAGTTCTTAATATTGCTAAAAAATTAAATTTGCCTCCGCCATTTAAAATAGAAATACCTCAGATAAAAATAGGTAAAAAAGGTGAAATGCCAAGTAGCAAGAACAATAGCCCTGAAATAGCATAAATGGCGACAAAAAAATACGAATGCCCTCATTGTAATAATACCAATAAATTAATTTTAATGGGATATAGTAGTGGAACTTTTGAAAAAATATGTCCTTCATGTGATTCTAAATTAGAAATTATATTAGAAAATAACGAATTGAATATTTTGGTTTCTAAAAAAGAAAAAAAAAGATTCATTAAAGACGTGAAAATACCAACTGATTATAAAAAATATGAAATGGAACTTCCAAACCAAAATATGGCGAAAATTATCGCACTATTGATACTATCGTCATCAATAATGGGGCTGGTAACGGGGTGGAGTTTAGTAATCGGTTTCGATTCTGAGTATGACGAATATAATAATATTAATCTGGAAATTGTTGTAAAAAATAACACATCAGATTTAGAAAATATTACTATCTTATTTAATAATATAGAGATGAATTATGAATATAAAGAAAATGGAACATACAACATTTATCGGGATGAACCACAAAAAGATGGTACGTTTGTTCGTCTATTTGGTGTACCGCCGGGGAAATATCTTGCTAAAATAATAGCACCAATGCATAAGAATGCTACAATGGAATTTTTCGTAGCGCCTCAAGACTCAAACCTACGACTGCCTGATACTGATGAAGGAATCGAAGGAATAAATCGTTTTACTTTTATAATGGAAGAAGGTAGTGGTGATCTTTTTTTGGAAGAAAATATATATCTCAAAATATCCTCTTGGTGTCCTAATTTAATTTTTCTCTTTTCATTACTTGGAATTTGGGGCGCAGGGGTAACATACAAACTTCAATCTTATAAGAATGCACAAATTGGAGCATTCTTTTCGGTATTAGCAATGGGATTTCTCATTATAGGCCCAATATTAAGCATCATAGCATTATATTATCTTAAAAAACATAAAAATATGTTCACCGCTTCTTTTAAAAACTAGAAGTACGCGCCCATTATGTGAGTTTGAAGGCTGGACTAGAAGTTCATCAGCAGCTTGACTGTGGAAAACTTTTCTGTAAATGTGATGAATTTGACATTGAAGATAACTTGGTTTTTAAGAGAAAATTACACGCAACTTCCAGTGAAATGGGAAATATAGACATTGCTGCAAAATCTGAAGGAATAAGGGAATTTACCTATTTTAATAGAGGATGTAATTGTTTAGTTTATACAGATGAAGAGCCTCCACGTGGACCAAATAAGAAAGCCGTAGATATAGCACTCCAATTTGCTAAACTAGTAAACTCTACAATTCTTGAAGAGGTTCATTTTATGAGAAAAGTTGTTGTCGATGGTTCTAATACCAGTGGTTTTCAAAGAACTGCATTAATTGCAACGGGAGGTCAAATTCAATATGAAGGTGGAATTCTAGAATTAGATCAAATCTGCCTTGAAGAAGATTCTTGTAGACATGGTAAAAATAAAGATGAATATCTTTTGGACAGACTAGGAATACCGCTATTGGAAGTAACGACAAAACCACAGCTTAAGGAATCAAATCAAGTTCAGCAAGCTGCCAAAGCTCTTGGAAGACTTCTAAGAGCTTGTCATGTAAAAAGAGGATTAGGAACAATTAGACAAGATGTTAATGTTTCCATAAATGGAGGGCAGCGTGTTGAACTAAAAGGATTTCAAGATTTGTCAAGCATGCCTCAAGTTGTTGAAAATGAAATGTTGCGGCAATCAAACCTAAATAATTTATCTAAAGGAAAAACTTCAGAACCTATTATTGTATCTGAATATTTCAAAGATCGGAAATTTGCCATTGCATGTAAATTAGTGGGTTGGAAAGGAATCTTAGGAACTAACAAATCTGAAAAAAATCATGTAAGAATGGGCCGAGAACTAGCTGATTATGCAAAAAAAGCGGGAGTTAAGGGGTTAATGCATAGTGATGAATTGCCTGCCTACGGAATTTCTGAAAAAGAAACGGGAAAATTACATGAAATATTAGATTGTCAAGATAAGGATGCATTTATTCTAATCTTTGGTGAAGAGAATATGGCAAAAGATGCAATTCAAAGAGTAATTGAAAGAGTTAAAACGACCGGAGTTCCAAAAGAAGTTAGGAGAGTAACTCCTGAAAATTTAACAAGATATATTAGACCAATGCCAGGAGCTTCTAGAATGTATCCTGAAACAGATATACCTCCACTAAAACTAAAGGATATTCAAGTCATTGTTCCAAAAACTCTAGATGAAAGAGAAAAACTATTACCTCTTAATGATGAAGAATCAAAACAGATGGTTTCACGAAATTTAGATCAACGCTTTAAATCATTGATGGGACATTGCAAAGAACCTAAAATTATGTCACGTATTTTATTACATACTTTGCCAAATATAGTTTCAAAAGACATACCCCTTATATCAGATAATGAAATAATCACTGTATTGGATTTAGTAAATAAAGAAAGAATATCTAAAGAAGGCATTGAAGAAGCTCTTATTCAAATGGCAACAGGACAAGAAATCCAGCTTGGAAGTAAAAATATCGAAGAAGAGGTTGAACGCTTTATAGATCTCCTGATTAAGAAGAAAAAAGAATTTGTTAAAGAAAGAGGGATGTCGGCCATAGGTCCATTAATGGGGCCAGTAATGTCTGAATTCAGAGGGAAAATAGATGGAGCAAAGATAAATGCCCTCTTAATAGATAGGATTAAGAACGAAATATGATTGAAAACGCATTGATACTAGCTGCAGGAAAAGGGACACGTATGTGGCCGTTAACTGAAAATAATCCGAAACCTCTTTTGCCAATAGGTGGATTACCAATTATTGAAAGACAAATATATGAACTAAAGAAAGTGGGGATCCAAAATATATATATTTTAATAGGATATCAAATGAAAGATATTTCAGATAAATTAAAAAATGGGGAAAAATATGGATTGAATATTAGTTATATTACTCAAGAAGAACAAAATGGAACTGGACATGCCGTTGCTCAAGCTAAAGGTATAATTGAAGACAGATTCTACTGTATAAATGGAGATATGGTTATTAATGCTGAAAATTTAATGAATCTTAACCAAGATGAAAAAAAAATGGCAATGATGGTTACTGAAGTAGAAGATTGTTCCAACTTTGGTGTTGTAGAAAGTCAAAATAACTATTTGGCATCCATTGTTGAAAAAGGTATGAAAGGGAAAGGAACAATAAATGCAGGAATTTATATATTTGATAAACAAATATTTGAAGCAATAGATGGAATTGGAAAATCTGTAAGAGGTGAATATGAACTTACCGATGCATTACAATCTATAGCTGAGAATATACGAATCGTAAACCATACTGGATTTTGGAAAGACATAGGATCTCCTTGGGACTTAATCACAGCAAATGAAGATTATATGGAAAATATTATTGAAGAGAAACTTGGAATTATTGAAGATAATGTTACAATAAAAGGAAAATTATACCTAGGTAAAAATTCAACCATCAAATCTGGAACTTACATTGAAGGACCTGTTTGGATTGGAGAAAATTGTGTTATAGGGCCAAATGCATATCTTAGAAAAGGAACCTCTCTTTGTGGAAATAACAAAGTTGGAGCCTCAAGTGAAGTGAAAAATTCAATATTAATGGAAGGTGCAAAAGCTCCGCATCATAATTATGTTGGTGATTCAATAATTGGAAAATATAGTAATCTTGGTTCTGGAACAAAAATTGCAAACTTACGATTAGATAAGGAAACTATAAATATAATCCATCAAGGAAAAAAAATTGATTCGGGACGAAGAAAACTTGGAGCTATCATCGGAGATAATGTTAATACAGGAATAAATACTTCCATAAATGCTGGAACTATCTTAGGAAGTCATGTTAAAATTGGCCCAAATGCCTCAGTTTCTGGAACTTTCGAATCTCAGAGTACTATTATTTAATGCATATTCTACAAGTAACACCATATTTTCATCCTCATTTCGGGGGGGTTGAATCACACGTTCTTGGACTATCTGAAAATTTAATTAAATTAGGACATGAAGTAGAAGTTGTTACATCGAGATACAGTCGAATGGCTGAAACGGAAAATCTTAATGGAATAAAAGTAACTAGATTACCTCAGTGGATTAATATTTACAATACTCCGTTAGTAACTGCCATCCAGGCTTTTGTAAGGAGAAGTCATGCCGATATTGTTCACGTCCATTCACCACCCCCATTTACTGAAAGATTCGCAGCCAAAGGTGCAAAGGAATCCAATAAACCTCTTGTAGTAACACACCATTGTGATTTAGAACTAAAGGGACTGCTTGGAAATGTAGCTGTAAATTTATATCAAAATATGCTCGGGAGGTATCCATTAGAGGCTGCAGATAGAGTAATTTCAACGACAAATAGTTATGCTACTACCTCCAGAAGCTTATGGAATATTGATGTAGATGTGGTACCAAATGCAGTTGATATTGATCGCTTTCACCCAACAAATGAAGGTGATTTTATTAGAGAAAAATATGCAAAAAAAGATGAACCTCTTGCACTCTTTGTTGGAAGATTAGTGCCCCATAAAGGAATTGGTATCTTAATTAGAGCAATAAGCTATACTCAGATTGGAAAGCTTTTGATTATTGGTGATGGGCCTTATTTATCTTGGCTAAAAAAATTAGTAAAGAAACTGAACTTGGAGAGCAGAGTTATCTTTGTCGGACCAATTTCAGATTATTGGCTTCCAGCTTATTATGCAGCTACAAATGTTGTAGTTTTACCTTCAACATCTAGACTAGAAGCATTTGGCATTGTAGGATTAGAAGGAATGGCTACTGCTAAACCCTTAATTCTTAGTGATATCCCTGGTGTCAGAGAAGTAATATCTCCTGAAGAAGGCTTTATCGTAGAACCGTTGGATCCTGAAGCTATAGCTGAAGCTTTGGAAAAAATATGGAACTATCCTGAAATGGCGAAGCAAATGGGTAAAAGAGGAAGAAAAAGAGTCGAAACATTATTTTCTTGGGAAAAAGTTTCAAAAGATATTGAGACTATATTCTTGAATTTGATTTCTAAATAACTAATTCAGGATCAATTGAATTCAATGCTTCTTGGTAATATGAATAATCTTTTCCTAATACTTTCATAACTGAAGCTTTACCAAACAAAGCATCAGGGCAAGATATATCGCACCCTAATGCAGACTCGAAAAAAGTATCTGCTTCTATATATTTTTCTAAATCATAGGCAGACCAACCTGCCGCCACCCACGAATTTACATTATTAGGCTCAAGAGTAATTGCATGTTTTAATAGATTTAAAGCTTCGTCATTATCATTCAGATTTTTAAAACATACGACCCGATTCATAATATCTTTAAAAATAGTTTTATCCAAAAGTTCTAATGCTTTAGAAGGATTGATTTCGACTAATTTAGAACCTAAGGCACTTTTAAGATTTTGTAATCCCTGTGACTTAGAAACTAAATCATCTATATTTGTATTAACTTCTAAAGGGCTTAATGATTGAATGAGTAATTTCTGACCTGTAATTGAATCTGGGTCTACCTCTAATCCTTTCTTTACCACTTCTTGAGCCCTATCATAACTATCATCACGGAGCAACACTTCGGCCATTCTAAAGTAGGGTCTACTTGTTGCTGAAGCCACATTTATTGCATTATTATATTGCCTTAATCCTTCATGGACTACTCCAGCTTCATGTAAAATCCGACCTTTTTCAATCCAATCTAAATCTCTCATTCGATTTCTTGAAAGGACATCTTGTGCACGGACTGCCTCATCGTAACATTGTAATGATTGTATATTATTTCCAAGATTAGCATTTACATCACCCAATGCAATCCAACAAGGAACATGCTGCCCATCAATTGCCAATCCTTGATTCAAAATTATTCTGGCCTTATCTAAAAGACCAAGCTCAATATAACAACGTCCTAAGGCTTCATAATAATCAGGATCATCTGAATCCAATTCAATAGATGTTTCTATAAATTCCAAGCCTTCTTCAGGTCTATTTAATTTAGTTAAGGCACGGCCTTTAGCCATCCAAGCATAATGAAATGTTGAATCTAATTCAATGGCCTTTTCATGATAAGGTATAGACTCTTCATATCTATGAAGATGGTCTAGTGCATTCCCAATATTATTAACTGCAATGACATACCCCATATCTAACTCTAATGATTTCTTATATATTTCAATACTTCTTTCATACTGACCTTGATTATAATGAACATTTGCCAAATTATTCCAAGCAATCTTATCTGTTGGGTCTAAATCAACTGCCTTTTGATAAAAATCTTTAGACTCATTTAAACGCCCTGATAATTGAAGAGTATATCCATAATTGTACCATGCAACGGCATAAGTAGGATCTGAACGCATAGATTCATCATAACAACGAAGTGCCTCATTCCATCTATCGATATTGAAATTTGCAAAACCTCTATTGTTCCAAGCTGGCGCATTCTTAGGCTCCAATTCAAGTGATCTAGAATATGATTGTATTGCGTCTTCATATCTACTTAAACGCTGTAAAGAATCTCCTAATCTCATATGATAACGTGAGACCTCTGGAGCTAATTTACATGCTTCTTGATAATATAGTTTAGCTTTTTCGGGATTGCCTTGAGCCATTTCAAACATGCCAAGACGATTATGCATTTGTGGATCATTTGGGACTAACTTTAATGCCTCTAAAAATTTATTATGAGCCCGACTAGTATCTCCATTTTCTAAAAACTGTTCGCCAGATTCTATAATTTCAATAAGATCCAAGCTATTCACCTAATATTTTATTAATTCTTTTGATGGCAGTATTTGTATCTTTCTTGAGCCTCTCCCATTCTTCACCACCATGTTCATTTGAACTTGGCTTATGCTTCAAAGCCGCTTGGTAACATTCTAATGATTCTCGGGGGCGGTCTAATAATTCTAAAACATATCCTTTATTGTGCCACGCCCAAGAATAACTTTTTTTAAGTGAAATAGCTCTATCGTAGCAATCTAAAGATTCTTCTAATCTATTAAGCTGACGGAGAGTTACCCCTCTATTATTCCAAGCACTACGGTTTTTGGGATTTAATTCAGTAGATTGCTTGAAAGATTTTAAGGCTTCTTTGAGATCACCTACACGAAACAGAGCCTTACCAAGATTAAACCAACAAATGGCATATTTAGGATTATAAGAAAGAGCTCTACGATAACTATCTATTGCCTTATGATTATATCCTAAACGTGTCAGAGCTACTCCTCTATCATTGTAAATAATTTCATTTTCAACTGTCTGACTCTTAATAATGGCTTCTGAGGCTTCTTTATATTCGTTTAATTCGTCATGTGAAAGGCCTTTGGCCTCAAGTGCTTCAGCGTCTCTAGGACTTAGAGCTAATACTTTGTCAAAAAGATCAAGAGAATCACGATATTTACCTAAATTATGATTGATTTTACCCTTCTGATATAATGCATCTCTATGGTCGGCATCTTTCGACAAAACCTTATCAAAAACAATGATGGCTTCTTCATAGCTTTCTAACTCACGGAGAGATTTGCCCTTGAGTATTAAGGCTTCAATATATCCTCGACTTTCTTCCAATGATCTATCCGAAAAATAAATGGCTTTTTCTAATTGACCAAGGCCAAAATGAGCTAAACCTATATCCTTATACAAAATACTTTTTTTATCTACTTTATCTTCTAATCCTAATAAAAGTTCCAGTGATAATTCATAATTTTTAGATTTTAAATTAATTTTAGCCAATTCATGAACTAGGTTTTTACTATTAGGCTTTAATTCCAAAGCCTTCTTAATTGTCTTCTGTGCTTTAGAAAAATCCCCTAATTTTGAATAAGATAATGCATCTTTTTTGAGCCCCATTATTTGCTTGTCAATTGAAATAGACACAAAGCCCTATGAAACGCCAATAAAAAGAGTTCGAAGTCTAAGAAGTTTATTTAATACCTAATTATTAACACATAATGACTGTATCCCTAGATGGCAATTCTTTAACCATCAATAAATTAGTAAACGTTGCTCGAGACAAGGAAAATGTTGAAGTTACCAAAGAATCTTGGAAAAGAATTGAAGATTGTAGAACTATGCTCCAAAGTAAGATTGAAGCTCATGAAACCATGTACGGAATAACTACTGGCATTGGTGAATTTTCTGAAGTAACCTTAACACCCAATCAGACTCAAGAATTTCAAAAATTTTTGGTAAGAAATCATGCAGCAGGTATAGGTGACCCTATGGATATTGAAATTGTCAGAGGTGCAATGTGTGGCCGTATTAACGTTCATACCAAAGGCTATTCGGGTGGAAGGAGGCAAATAACGGAATATCTTAGAGATGCACTAAATCATCAAATTACACCAGTGGTTTGTGAAAAAGGTTCTGTTGGAGCGTGTGGAGATTTAGCACCAATGTCCCAAATTGCATTAGCATTGATGGGGGAAGGTGAAATGTTTGTAAATGGCGAGATAGTAGATTCTAAAACTGCGCTAAAAAACATAGGTTTAGAACCATTAGAACTCCATGCAAGAGATGGATTATCATTGATTAATGGAAGTAATGTTCTGACTGCTTTAGCTGCAATTATACTCCATGACGCAGATAGATGGATGAAAATGCACGATATTGCTGCAGCTATGTCATTAGAAGCTTTGAAAGCTAATATGAAACCATATGATAAAAGAATCCATTCTCTTAGAGGATTTAAAGGATCACAAAAAATAGCAGCTAATTTAAATTTATTGACAGAAGAATCAGAAATATTATTCAGTGGTGAAAAGAAAGTTCAAGATGCGTATTCTATGAGATCAACACCTCAAGTAGCTGGAACTCTTAGAGATTCTTTAGAATTTGCCAGAAAACAAATAGAAATAGAACTAAATGGTGTTGGAGATAATCCTATATTTTTAACGAATGAAGAAGAAGTACTAACTGGTGCGAATTTCCAAGGCAGTCCCGTTGCTTTACCTATGGAAATGATTGGGACTGGTCTTAGTATGGTTGCAGTTTTATCTGAAAGGAGATTAAATCGATTAACAAATCCAGCATTATCTGTAGGATTGCCACCATTTTTAACTGAAAAACCAGGTTTACATTCAGGAATGATGCTATCTCAGTACACTGCAGATGCACTAATTGTTGAAACAAAGATACTATCACATCCTGCTGCAAATCAATCGATTCCTGCTGCTGCAGACCAAGAAGATTTTGTTTCCATGGGATTGACTACCTGTCAAAAAACAAAACAAATAATGGATAATTGCTTCGGAATATTAGGTATTGAAATGATGGCTGCAGCTCAAGCATTAGATATAAGAGGTGGAAAACTTGGTAAAGGTACCTCAATTGCTCATAGCGTTATACGGAAATATGTAGACTATCTGGATGAAGATAGGCCATTGTATAGAGATCACAATGCCATGGTAGAATTACTCAAATCTAACGAAATTATAGACAAGGTAGAAGAAGGTTTAGGAGCTAAACTAAACTAATACTTATTCAGTAAAGGCAATAATTGATTCTCTCACAATTGAAATTATTAAATCTATTTCTTCTGAAGTTATCTCGAAATGAGGAGTAAAGCGAAGAGCATTCTTTCCACCATGAATTACCCCGAGACCTCGCCTACGACACCATGGTTCTACGGCATCAAAACCAACAACTGGAAGAATATCTGGTTTCAATTCAATACTGCACAATAAACCAGTTCCCTGTACTTTAGTAATATATTCGGGAAATTCTTCAGAAAGAATATTTAATTTTTCCACAAATTCAAGACCTCTATCTCTTATATTCTGTCTCAGTTCGGGAGTAATATTATCGAGAACTGCTATTGCAGTTTCTAAAGCTCTTGGATTTGTTGTCATTGTATTTCCGTAAATACCAGTTACATAGATTTCCGAAGCGTGCGCATTCATACCTAATACTGAAAGTGGATATTGTCCTGCATTCATAGCCTTAGACCAAGTTTCTAAATCTGGAACTTCGCAATCCTGAAAACCATCATAATCAATAATAGATAGACAGCCCTGCCCTCTAAATCCAGCTTGAATTGAGTCAACTAATAATAGAGAACCATGTTCTTTTGTTAATTTACGAGCCTCATCATAGAATTCTCTGGTGACACATTGACCCGGATTACCTTCTCCTTGAACTGGCTCTATTGCCATTAATTCAATAAAAACATTTTCCCTGTTAGCCTTAGCAAAAACTGCTCTAAGGGCTTCAACATCATTTGAAGGAACCAAGTAAAGATTGTCTCGATCTCTAAACGATGCTAAATTTTTATCATAGCCCTCTTTACAAGAATGTGATAATTGAGCTGGCCTGTCAGTACGCCCATGAAATCCCTGCTCTATTGCGAGTAACTTAATCTCTTTACCTTCATGGCGTGAACCGGGTGATGTAAGATTATTCGAATTTACATCTGCTATACGAAGACTTACTGTAACTGACTCAGAGCCACTATTCATACAAATAAAATGACTAAAGGGACAATCGCCTCTCGTATGTCCTAACTCTTTACGTAATCTTTCTACAAGACGTTGCTGTGAAAATGAAGGAGTCATGACATTAGCCATTACCCAATTATCGGACATTGCATCTATTACAGCTTCTGGGCCATGCCCTGTACCTAGCATACCATAACCACCATTATCATGTATAACTGCACCATATGCAGTAATTATCCAAGGGCCCTTGCCTGAAATTGCGATATACGGATTTACCGTAGCAGGAGCATAAAAATTAACAAGGCCTTCTTGGAGATCCTTAACCAACTCCTTTTCATTCTTCATCAAAAGAGAAGCCCCCATATCCTTGCGGATTTTAGAATGATAAGAATGGGCCTCATCGATAGCCTTTGACAGTTTTTTATCCAATGAAAGAAAGTGATGAACCTCAGAATCTAAAATACCCTTTGTATCGGACTCGCCGCTATTTGCTCTAATATCAAGAAGTTTATTGAATGACTTATCGATACCACTATTCTTAATTTGTGATTTGGATTTTAAGCCTTTAGACATCGCCATAAATTAAGATTAAATATGGATTATTAACGATATGCTTTAGTTTCTCGATGGAATTTATAAATCAGAGTTGGTAATTCTTCTATACAGCTAATATCGTTTGACCCAAGCAAAATCAATTCGTCTCTTATCTTCATATTGGGACTCAAATCACAGGATTCTCCATATTTCTTTAACTTTTCAGCTAAAATATTGCCCGTTCTATCCCAATCAGTTAATATTATAAATGATTTTGAAGAATAAGATGTAACTAGTGATTCAACTGTTATGAGTAAAGAATGGCCATTATTTAATTCTATAATATTACCTGTACAACCTAACTTTTTCAATGCTCTTTTATCTCTCTTACCCTCAACCAGGATAGGTGAATTTGAGAGGTTGATAGATGCTAAAATATAATTAAATTTATCTAACCGTTTTTGCTGATCACTATGAACCATAAATCCTCATTATTTCTTCTAATTTTATTAATACTATATCTAACGGTAAATTAACATTTATAACTTTCTTACGAGATTTAGTGCCTGACATAATAGACACGTCATTAATAGAAAGTTCAAAGAGACTAGATATATATTTTTGAAGTTCAAGATTAGCTTTACCACTAGTAGGTGATGAAACTAGTGATATCTTAAGACATGTTCTCCAAATATCCATACCAGTTATCCCTAAGGTTGTTGAATTGGGTTGCACATGAATAGAAATATTAGTACTATTTTCTTTAAAATGTTGTAAGATAGAAGCTAACTCTTCTATTTCAACCATTAAACTACTAATGGACATGGGGTCTTAAGTTAAGGCACCCTCCTCAGGACTAATGATTAAGGTTGAAGGATTAACCAAATATTATGGCAGTAAGCCTGCCGCTAAAGACATATCATTTGAAGTCAAAAATGGTGAAGTCTTTGGAATATTAGGAACTAATGGTGCTGGAAAATCAACAACAATCAAGATGATGTGTGGTCTTTTAAAACCAACAAGAGGAATTATTCAAATTGGTGGAATTAACTTACAACGAATGCCGCTCAAAGCTAAATCTATGATGGGATATCTACCTGAAAATCCACTAATTTATGATAAACTTACTGGTGCTGAAACATTAGAATTAATTGGGAATTTACGAAAACTCTCAAGTGGTATGATTGAGCAACGTATTGAATATTATGCTAAATCTTTAGGATTAGGCGAACAAATTTATCATGAAGTTGGTACTTATTCAAAGGGAATGAGGCAGAAATTAGCTATTGCAATGACTTTGATACATGATCCGGAAATGGTATTACTAGATGAACCTGCAAGTGGACTCGATCCAAGATACACTAAATTATTGAAAGATTGGATTAAAAATTTATCTGCAAATGGTAGAACTGTCTTACTCTCTACACATATAATTGAAATGGCTGAAACATTATGCGACAGAATAGCAATTATAGATCAAGGAAGATTAAAAGCAATTGGAACTATAAACGAAATACAGAATAGTACTGGTGTAAATAATCTAGAAGATGCATTCATTCGAATAATTGGATATTAGATAATTATCTTATTAGTTCGCTCTATACAAGCTTCTACAATCTTTTGAGCCCATGCTAATTTTTCTAATTTTCTAGGACTGTAATCTCCAGAATAATCTCCAATCATAGAGTAGTCAAAGCCCATCATTCTAATTGTATTACAATTTAATGATAGAGACATCATTAATGCTCTATCTCCATCTGTAAAGCCCCCCCAACAATTACTAGAATCTGAAGGATATGTCGTAGTAATACAATTCGGATTTATGTCCTCGAAATATTGAAAAACACGCGCAATATTATCACCATGAGCATGTAGGATTACTTTAGATCCTTTCTTACGAGCCCATGAAATATCAGAGATATATCCATCCAAATCAGTTACTATAAGTGAAGGTAGTATATCTTGCTCTAAACAAGCTCTCAAAGCCCCATCTGCTACAATTACATTACTACTTGGAATCTCTATACTACTCTGTAAACCAGCTCCAACTAAAACCAAATCTTTCTTTTCTATAGAATCTCGTATTGATGAATTATTTTGTTTAAGACCTGTGATTAAACGTGAAACGACATCTTCTCTATCCTTTGAAAAACCAAACTGAACGGATATCTCTTCTTGAAACTTCCACCACCAACCTGTATCAAAAGTCAAGACTAAAACCCGGCTTCTGACGAATTAAGGATTTTATACCTATCTTCAGAGCGCGTTACCGTCTTCGTCACAGGGTACTTCTTCACCAGTATCTGGGTCAATATAGTAGAATGAACCATCTTCATCTTCATAGATTTCGACTTCATATTCTTCATCATCTTCATTGCCGAAGTCGCCAAAATCAGCCCCACCGACTGAACCACCTGATGCTGCTGCACTTAGTAAATTCATAATATTATTCTCAACGGCAGCCGCATCTCTAGCTTCTGCTGATGTTTGAAGAGCATCAATCTTGCGTTTTGTAGTCTCATAAGATTCGCTCATCTCAGTTAATTTTTCTAACTGCTCATCACGTTCCATTTTCAAGATATGAGCTAATTGCTCCTCAATCTTTGATAACTCAGAACGAGCTGTAACCAGTTTAGCTAAGGAAGTATGGAAGCGTTCTGCAACCATTTCTATATCTGGATCTTCCAAATCCAATTGCATTTGCTCTTCTTCCTCTTTTGTTGCTTCTTCAGCTGCTTCAAGCTCTTTGAGCTTTTCTGTAGCTGCTATTTCCTGGGCCTTTACCAGAATCTCGTTGAAAGCTGAAATATGTTCTTCCAGCTTTGTTGCCGCTCGGGATGCGTCATAAGCGGAGACTTCCAATAGTTCTTCACGCTCTGACAGACTTTCCATGCGGCGCTCTACACTCTCTAATCTCTGTCGGTCTCTTTCGTTCATTTCTTCATCTCCTGCTATTTCACCTTGCTGCATCTTAAAGGATGTTCCAGCTAGAACTGCTCCTAGCAAGAATAAACCAATAAGGAAAACAAGGTTGTAAAGGTACGAATTATCTCCCATTTCAACTGTGCGATCGCCTACTTCTATGTTTGTACTTTGTACTGAATTGCTACCTGAATTATCATACACTGTAGCTGTAACTGTCTTTGCCCCAGTTAACTCATAAGTATGAGTTACTGAAACTGTGCTGCCTGTTAATTTAGAGGCATCAAGAGTAATTGAATTACCATCACCAAAGTCCACTACCATATGAGTGATAGTACCATCTGAATCGGTTGGTACTGAGAACATAAATGTTTGTTCACTACCGGCTGTAGCATCGCCTACAGCCATGGCTGTAGATTTTGCTGGAGCACTATTAACTATAGTTGTAGAAAAAGTATGTGTTCCTTGCATTCCATTACTGTCTGTAACAGTCATTGTTGTAAAGAATGTGCCGGCATTTGTGTAAGTATTAGATGCGTCATTCCAGCCTCCTGCTGTGTCAGGTGTACAAGCAATGTTTGACTCCCCACAATCACCAGTATTCTCTGTCAACAAGGCACTGTCGAAGGTATTAACTGTTACTCCAAATGTATGCGATATTCCTATTCCGTCTACTGCATCTGATACCGAAAAGGATACATCACCAGTTGCTGCAGCGTGAACTGTAAAAGATAAAGTACCACTCTGACCAGCACCTAGTAAAATCACAGACGTGTCAAAACTTAATGCATCATCCATTGTAACAACTGCAAAACCTGATGTGACACCTGTGTTAGTTATTGTAACAATTCCTGAAGTACTACTGCCTTCATTGTGACTGTAACTGTCAGAATCGGTATCAACTGTAGCTGAACGAGTACCAGCTGAAACGGTCTTTGTTACTGAACCTGAATCATCTGAACTTGAACCTCCGCCAGTTACATACGCTGAGATTGATGAAGAAGAACCACTAGCTGCATCACTAGGAACTGTAAATGTAGCAGTAGCCGAACCTGATGAACCACCACCAAGATTCAAACTTGTTGAACTGGAACTAGATAACCAAGAAGAATCGAAAAATACCGTAAAAGAATCTGCCCCATTTCCATTATTTGTTACAGTATATGTAACCGTAAACTGATCGCCAGGAACTAAACCATTATCAGAACTGCCGGAAAGGACTATCGAAACCCCATAATTTTGTTCAGCAGTTGTTGTTGCAGTTGTACTTTGACTACCTGAGGTGAACGTAATTGTATCGCTATCTCCACTACTTGCATCTTCACTAACTGTGTGAACTACTGTAACTGTTTCAGACGCTCCCATTTCTAAGGAGGCTGTAGTTCCAGCGCCACCACCAAGTCCCCAATCGTTTGCTGATGCGATACTATAAGCAAAGGCTTCGGCTGCATTACCTGTATTAGTTATTACAAAAGAATAAGATACTGAACTACTAGGAAGTGCGGAACCTGAATTAGTCCCTATAGAAACTGCGTGTCCAGAAACTGAGGCAACAGTTGTTTGACCATCATGACTTTCAGTTTGTGTATCATCATTATCTGCTGTTGCAGAAGCTGACCAGTGATCAACAAGACCTGCTGCGACATGCGCTATATCCATAGTAATTGTAAATGTTTCAGTTGCATCTTTGCCAACTGTAACTGTTTGACTTTCACTACCTGAAGCAACCCATCCATTGTCACTTGTTACTGTTACAGTGAAAGTATCTTCAGAATTACCATTATTAGTTATAGTAAATTCGTAATCATTTGAACCTGGTTGGAAAGAACCATCTGCTGGAGCAGCCCAAACAAAGCTACTAGTTTTAGTTACATCTATAGTCTGACCAAAGGTATCTGCATCAGATTCTGCAAGATGAATATCTGCAACACGGAAAGTTATTGAACGTTCTCCACCTTGATCTAAAATAGATGCTTCAGAGATTGTAACTGTACAACTATCTGCAGTACAGTCTCCTCCGCCATATGCCGATTCGACACCATCTATTGCATAATAAACTGTAAGAGTATCTCCATCATCTGAGTTAACATCACTTACAGTAACATTAAAAACAAAATCATTACCATTAAAATGCCTTTCAGCATTACCTGCCACTAATGTTGGTGCATCATTTATCGTAACTGATGCTCCAGTCACCGGATCTGCTGATTGCAAATCATTAGAAGCTGAAAATGCAACTGTCTGAGCACTATTTGCCCAAGCAACTGTAGTAGTCAAAGAATAATCAACGCCGTTTTTACAATCTGAATTGCTAGCTCCTACAGACATCGCTGCAGCAGATGCAGTTCCAACTGTAACCTCTACAGTAGGTGTGCCTGTGCTATCGTCAAAAACACAATATGTTACTGTGAAAGTAACATCGTCTGCTTCACCAGCACTTGTTGGTGAAACATCTGCATTCTTCAACCATGGTGTTTCAGTATCCACTGAAAATGAAACTGTTCGATCATCAACAGCTGAATCATATCCATCACTTGCAGTTATTGTAGCTGTAAGAGTGCCACCAAGCTCAGTTGTGAAATCTGCCCCATAAACAGCACCTGACGTTTCATCACCAGATTGCTTTGTTAAAGAAAAAGAAGCTTCACATACATCAGAGACATCACATACTGTAGCACTAACTGTACCTGCATGATCATCTGCATCAGTATAAGTAACGGCCAATGTGCGAGTTGATTCAGGCATATCATCGCCTGTAACTGCCGCATCATCTGTTAGAGCTGGTAATGTGTTAACTCTTACATCTCCACAATCAAAATCTATACCTGGCTGACAATAAGCATCTTGTGCTGGCCAATAAACATCATCTCCATCCTCAACATCTGCAACAATACCCCATGCTATCTTCTCATCACCAACACTAGAGACAAGTGATGATGCAATAGGTACGCTTCCAACTATAGCATAATTACCATCTGGATCTAGACCGACACAATCAGTACATGTTAAATCAAAAGTGACACTGGTACCATCAAAATAAACTGAAATGCCATTTAAAGTTTCACCATCTCCTGCTACAAAGTCAACTCCGAAATTTGTTTCAAAGTCAGCATCGACACGGGTTTGACCATCATCAAATATTTCATAATTAGTCAATGAAGCTGCTTCAGCTCCATTTAACATAAATAAAGCCAATACGGCCAATCCTATAGCAGACGCGAATGTAACACGATTGTTTAACATTTTTTACACCAATTTGCGAGTGACTAATATGCAGCTTATTCTAGAAAATTTAATCTAGCAAGTGCCCATAGTCATTAACGTTACCAGAATCGCTCTTTATATAAATTTATTTGTTAAAAGAAACTTAGAACAACAAATAAATAATAGGGTGACACAAGACGATTATAGTCATGACACATGCACCTGTTTTTGACCTGAGTATTTCAGGTCCTGTAATATGCCTTGCCTGTTCAGAAGACGGCACTAAAATAGCTGTAGGAGATAGAAACGGGAATCTAACTCTTGTAGATAAAGCAGGAAATATTTTATGGGAAAAACATATTGATGAAGGGATACATGGATTGGCAATTATTGGAAATAAAGTTATTTGTGGCGGAAAAGATTGTAAACTACGAATGTTTAATTCTCTAGGGAATATTGAATGGGAACAAACTATAGGAAAATCAATTTGGTCATTATCAGTTGATCCTAACGGTCAATATATTGCAATTGGAACTGGCGATTCTATTCTATTGTATACTGAAAGTGGATTGAAAGTTTGGGAATATCCTACAAACAGAGCAATGGTCGGAACTGGAATTTCTAGAAATGGAAACACCGTAGTAGGATGCGGCGATGAACACTTATATTGTTTAAATAATGAAGGTAATCTAAATTGGAAAAAACAAAGAAGTGATTCACTGTGGGATGTCTCGGTAGATAGGGACGGACATAATATTTTTGTTGGAGGATGGGACGAAATGATTCATGGACTCGATTCAACAGGCAAAGATTTATGGAATTATAAAACTGGAGGATACGTTCGAGCAGTTAATTCATTAGAAAATGGAGGAATTATTGCAGGTTCACATGACAACCACATCTATCACTTATCAGACACCGGTGAACTCTTAGAAAAAATAGAAACGGAAGGAGAAGTTACCTGTTTATGTATTTCAAAACAAGTTGATTTTATTATTGCCGGTACGTCTTCAAACAAAATATATGGCTTTGAAATGAGAGCAAATACTGAGCCAATAAGTCTACCTAATTTGGAAACTAAAGTTGAAAACACTATTGATATCTCTTCAGACAATTTGGCTGAAACAACCGATACGGAAGAAGCGTATGAACCAATGTTTGGTGCAGGTATGTTTGATGAACCAATACCTGACACTACGGGAATATTAGATCGGGATGAAAGTAATAGTTACGAATCTGAAAAAACAACTTACGAAACAAAGAATACATCTTATGAATCGCCATTACCAAAAACAAATGCCTATGAATCTAGTTATAGTCAAAGACCATACTCCTCTGAAGGTGGAGAATACAAAGAATTTGCTTCAGAAATTGTAAAAACTGATGTTAAAAATTACCTTAGACTAGGTAATGCAGCTTGGATTGAAAAACGATTGGAAAGAGCTGCTGAACATTATAAAAGAGCGACGGAAATTGACCCTGAAGAACCAAGAGCTTGGCATAATCTTGCAATATGTAGCTACCATCTAGCCCTAAAACGAAATCCCGAAAATATCAAAGGAGCAGTTCAAAGTGCATATGCTTACTTAGAACTTGCAAAAGAAAAAGGTGGTAAGGAATATACGGCACCAGATAAGACAATAACGTATTTCGCAACTCAATTAAACTTACTCGAATAGAAAAAATTAGGTTTCTGTTATTATACTATTATAATAACTATATTCTACGAATAAAACCCAATCATTACCGTCATCAGTATCAAGAAATGAATTAAGGCCTAAGTCTGTTATTGAACTTGCTTCATTGCAAGTAATAACTGCATCCCATTGACCTTGACCTTTAGCGCTAGTATATCCATTTGCAAATAAATATTGATTTACTTCAGCAACGGAACCTAATGACAATATTAAATCGCTAGGGATTGAATTTAAAACTATAAAATTTAACTCAATATTTCCAGAAGTACTATTCTCTGTTAAATTGAATATATAATTTGTTGCAACACTTAATGAGAAATCATCCGGAAATAAGGTACCAACAATAGGATTATCTGGTGAATCTGACACTTCATCTTCAGTCCACTCAAAATCATAATTTACATCAGTTACATTATAGGGATAATTATGAGCTTGAAGATTACTAGCACCTTCTGCAGTATAACCTGCAAGCGCCGGTACAACTATAGTCTGTTTTACAAATTCCACGACGTAAGTTCTAATCTGAACTAAAACCCAGGTTTCCGAAGTACTTGACAGATTGCCATTATCACTAACTGTTAAAGTTACAGTATAGTTTCCAACTGAAGTATATTCATGATTTGGGCGCATAACATCGCCATAGTAACCATCTCCAAAATCCCAATCAAAAGACAATACGTCACCATCGGGATCACTAGAAGCTCCACCATCGAAAAATGCAACACTGTTTACCTTAATCGTCTGACCTTGTCCACCGTAAGTAGCAGCAAGACTAGCAACAGGTTGTTCGTTACGATGCAAAATTTTGATTGATGTTTTAGAATTGCCTATTTTACCCTCACCATCTACTACTGTCAAAGTAATTGTATATTCTCCCTCTTCCAAATAAATGTGATTTACCATTTCTCCTGAACTCCCAGTATCATCTCCAAAGTCCCACAAATATTTTGCACCATTTGGCTTGGTTCCATGAGCCTGGATTTCAGCCATATCTCCTTCAATAACCTCTGATGGTGCTAAAATTTCAATTCCACTAAGAGTTTCAGGAGTCGTGTCCAAACAGCCCGGCATGAGCAGCAAAAATGCAATTATTATCGACTTGCGCACGGCATGCCAAATACTGGACGTTTAATAATTACGCACCTACCGATACCCTTTTCTACCAACCGAGACCGTGGCAACAAGGTAAATTTATGCAAGCAGGACACATGGCCTATGACCGGGCTATCACAGTATTTTCGCCAGATGGACGATTATTCCAAGTAGAGTATGCTAGGGAAGCCGTAAAGAGAGGAACAACTACAGTTGGAGTTAAATTCAAAGATGGAGTGGTTTTGATAGTAGACAAAAGACTAAGTTCAAAATTGATTGAACCGGAGAGTATTGAAAAAATATTCAAGATTGACGGACATATTGGATGTGCAACATCAGGACTAGTTGCAGATGCAAGAGCATTGGTTGATAGAGCCCGTACTGAATGTCAGGTTAATACGTTCAACTATAGTGAAGACTTAGCTGTGGAATCGTTAGTAAAAAAACTTTGTGATTTTAAACAGAGCTATACTCAATATGGCGGAGTTAGGCCCTTTGGTACTGCAATGCTAATTGGTGGAATTGATACTTCAGGACCTCATCTCTATGAAACTGATCCTTCTGGTGCTTTAATGGCCTATAAGGCTGGCGGAATTGGAGCTGGAAGAAATGAAGTTATGGAAGTATTCGAAAAGGAATACAAGGATAACCTGTCTCAAAAACAAGCTATTAATCTTGGATTGAAAGGACTTGCTGCCGCAAATGAAAATAATTTGAAAGCAGATGTCGTTGAAATCGCCGTAGTTAATACTAAAGATGGTTTCCATAATTTAGATGCTAAAACTGTAAATGAGGCTGTAAAGAAAATTAAGTAATGGTTTCTCTTGAAGATGCAGTTACTGCCAGATATGAAACTGGTGGAAACCGTTTTGAAATCTTAATTGATCCAAAATTAGCCCAGGATTATAGTGAAGGTGAAGATATTGATTGGGAAGATGCGATTGCAGTAGATGGTATCTGGAGTGATAATGCAAAAGGTGAGCGTTCTCCAGAAAATTTGGTTAATGATGTATTTGAAACAACTGATCTTATAGAAATTTATAAGACCATCTTAAATGAAGGAACTATTCAACTAACTTCTCAACAAAGAAAAGAGATGGTTGAACAAAAAAGAAAACAGATTATAGCAAATATTGTTGCAAATGGAATGAATCCTCAAACCGGAGGCCCTCATCCACCTCAAAGAATAGAAAATGCTATTGATGAAGCTAAATTTTCAATTGATCCGATGGAATCCATGGAAAAGCAAGTTGAAAAAATCATCAAAGCTATAAAATTCTTGATTCCAATTTCCTTTGAAAAAATACGTGTTGCGGTCAAAATACAAGCTATACATGTTGGAAAATGTTATGGCCCAATTTCGGGATTAGGAACTATTGAAAGTGAAGAATATCAAACCGATGGAAGCTGGATTGGGATGCTAGAAATGTCTGCAGCGTCTTTTGTAAAACTAGAAGATATTTTGGGATCTGTTACTAAAGGAACGGC
The DNA here is from genome assembly GCA_014240255.1 of Methanobacteriota archaeon. GTDB lineage: Archaea > Thermoplasmatota > Poseidoniia > MGIII > CG-Epi1 > CG-Epi1. The sequence continues at coordinate 12,178 of JAAZXG010000006.1, read as the reverse complement.
TGAAACTAAAATAATTTAGATTAAAGAAATCTTCATATAGGGGCGAGTTTGGAAAGGGAAGTATTAGAAATAAAAAAGGAAGATTCATAATGAGCGAAGAATCAAGTGTTACATCAAATAGAAAATTAGTATTACCAGGGGACTTAATGGAAACCAAGAGTAAGCCTGGAAAGGGAATATTCAGAAGTGAAGGACGTATACATTCTTCAGTCGTAGGTTATTCAAACGATAAATCTGGATACATCAATGTAAATGCAATAGCTGGAAGATATAGTCCAAAAGTTGGAGATAAAATCATAGCAATTTGTGTTGAAACTGGACCTTCCATATGGCGTATGGATATCGGCGCCTCATTTAATTCTACATTACATCACAGTGAATCTAGTTGGAAAGTTCCCTTCGGAGATACTGCAAGATTTTTAGCTATAGGAGATGCTATTTGGGCTGAAATTTTTATGGTAGATGCTGCCGGATCTCATCAAATTAGTTTAAAGAAGGATGATTCTAGAAAATTATATTCCGGTACTATAGTTAAGGTAAATCCAACTAATGTACCTAGAGTTATTGGAAAACAAGGTTCTATGATTTCCTTAATTCGAGAAAATACAAGTACCAGAATACAGATTGGACAGAATGGTTACATCTGGATTGATGGAAAAGGTGAAGATATAGCTCTTGCTCAAGAAGCAATTGAAACTATTAACAGAGAAGCGACCTCTGAAGGACTAACAAAGAAAATAGAAAAATTATTGGAGAAATAAAATGGCTGGACAAACTGATATAGAATTGATAAAAAACGGAATCCGAATGGATGGACGAAAACCTGACGAGTTAAGAGAAGTCAAAATTGTCGCAGGAGTATTGGACAATGCAGACGGTTCTTGTTATCTTGAATGGGGAAACAACAAGGTTTACGCTGGTGTTTTTGGACCTATGGAATGTCATCCTAGGCACAAACAGAAGGCCGATAGAGCAATTGTTCAAGCCAGATACACGATGGCACCTTTTAGTGTAAATGACAGGAAAAGACCAGGTCTGGATCGCAGATCAAGTGAGATTTCCTATATCGTTTCACAAGCTTTTGAGAAAGTAGTAATGGTCGAAGAATTTCCAAAGGCCTCAATTAGAGTAGATATGCAAGTTGTAGAAGCTCATGCAGGAACAAGATGTGCTGCAATGACTGCAGCTTCTGTAGCATTAGCAGATGCAGGAATACCAATGAGGGATATGATTCCAGCTTGTGCTTCAGGAAAAGTAAATGACGTGGTAGTTCTTGATTTAAATAAAGAAGAAGATAATTACGGACAAGCTGATTTACCTTTGGCAATCATACCAAGTACTGGAGAAGTTGTACTATTACAACTTGATGGACACTTGACACCTGAAGAATTTGAACTAGCCCTAGAGTTAGCAACCAGCGGTTGTATGGATTTATACAAAAAAATGAGAATTGCTTTAGAAAACAGTTATGGAGGTAAAGCATGAGTAACGATAGCGTTTCCAATTTAATGAAAGGCCACATGGAATCATTAGCTAAAGAAGGTAAAAGAGCAGATGGACGTGGAATTAATGAATACAGAGAAGTTAAAATTGAAACAGGCATGATTAATACTGCTGAAGGATCTGCTATGGTCCATCTTGGGAAGACTAAAGTATTATGTGGTATCAAAATGCTTATTGGAACTCCATATGGAGATTCACCAAGAAGTGGTACTATGATGACCACTACAGAATTGGCGCCGTTAGCAGACCAATCCTTTGATCCAGGTCCACCAAGAGAAAAATCCATTGAATTATCTAGAGTTGTAGACAGAGGAATCCGTGAATCGCGTATGATTGACTTTGAAAGTCTTTGTATAGAAGAAGGTGAAAAAGTTTGGACCGTCTTTATAGACTTACATATTTTGGACAATAACGGAAATCTATTCGATTGTTGTACTTTAGCTGCAGCAGCAGCTCTTTCAAACACTATGATTCCAAATGTACAACACGGAGTATCTGATAAAGACGTGAAATTAGCAGTAACCTGTTGGCCAATCTCATGTACTTTTGGAAAATTAGGAGATTCCGTAATATTAGATCCAACATCTGAGGAAGAAAGTGTAATGACTGCAAGATTTACAGTAGCTCACGATGAAAATGGAAACTTAAGAGCTGCACAAAAGGGAATGAATGGGGCTTTTGGTAATGACGAAATAAAAGAAGCTGTGAAAACAGCCAGAGCTAGCGATAATGTTTTACGTGAGGCTCTAAAAGGTATTCAAGGATGAGTCAGGGGACAAAGAAAGTTGGAAGTACGGGTCGATTTGGTCCAAGATATGGAGTATCAGTTCGTAGAAGAGTAGGTGCTGTAGAGAAAAAACAACGCCAAAAGTATGATTGTCCATCGTGTTCTAAAATAAATGTAAAGCGCATCTCTACAGGAATATTCAAATGTAATAGTTGTGATTACCAATTTGCTAGTGGAGCTTATTATCCATCTAAGGAGGACTAAAAATGGTAAATTACAAGTGTGCCTCGTGTGGAACAAAATTAGATATGGACTTAGAGGTATTGGGACTTACATGTCGTGTTTGTGGTGAAAAGATTTTTTACAAAATTAGACCATCTACTAAGAAAACCGTTATTTCCAATTAATGAAAGCTCAAGTGAGCCTCAAAACAGGGAAAAATACTAAAGCTATTGCTAAAGCGTTAGCTGATGAAGCAAAAGCAGGTTTACCAAAAGTTGATGTTACTGTTATTCCAGCTGGTGAAAAATTGAAAATTGAATTAGTCGCTGAAGAATTTACTAGCTTAAGAGCTGCCCTTAATTCTTTTTTAGGATGGGCTTATTGTGCGGAAGGAGTTATAAAAAATGAGTGAAATTACACCCGAAAATGTGCAAGAACAGGTGAATTTATTTAGACAAATGCAACAACAAATACAAAATTTATCTCAACAAGTTTCACAAATGGACATGACTATTGGAGAAACCAAACGAACGCTAGAGGAAATTGAAGACATTGATAATGATGCTACGCTCTACAGAGCTATTGGTTCAGTAATGAAGAAAATTGATGATAATACAATATTAGTTAAAGATTTGAACGATGAAAAAGAAAGAATGGAAATTCGTAATAATAGTCTAAAAAACCAAATTGAGAAAATGAATGTTGAAATTGCTGAAATGCAAGCTAAATTAGAACCCGTTTTACAGAGTATTCAGGAAAACAATGACAAATCTTCTAAATGATAAAGTTAAGGCTAATTTAAAAGATAAATTATTACTTTTAGTTCACCATCATGCCGATGTCGATGCAATCTCATCTGCTGTAGCACTTAACTCGGTTCTCGAAAACTCAACCATTTGTGCTTCAGACGGAATAAGTTCTCATGGACAAAAAATAGCAAGTGTGGCTAACTGTGAAATAATGGAAAAACCTCCTAGAAAATGGGATGGAACGGTAATTGCTTTGGATAGCCCCAATCCTGAACATTGTGGACCTCTTCCAGATACAAATAACATTGTAGTAATAGATCATCACACTAGAATGGGAAAATGGCCTGAAGGAACTGAAATAATCCATTTACCTCAAAAAACAAGTACTGCTGAAATTGTTTTTGAAATTATTGAGGAATTAGAATTAAAACTTACCAACGAATATGCAACTATACTAATGTGTGGAATTTATACAGATACTGGGCAATTTAGACATGCTAATGGAGAAACATTCAATATTGCAAGTGAACTTTGTAATACTGGTGCTGATCCGCAAGATGTAATCAATATTTTAGATAGTGAGAGACCCTTAATTCAGAAAACAACATTCCTAAAAGCTGCACAAAGAATGAAGTGGATGCAGGAAGGAAAATGGATCATTGCTAATAGTGTTGTTAATTCATTTGAATCGGGTTCTGCAAGACTAATGATTGTATTGGGTGCAGATATTGCATTAGTAGCTTCTGAGAATAAAAAAGGAGAAATGAGATTATCTACAAGAGCTTCCAATCGAATAGTTTCTAAAGGATTTAATTTAACAACGATTTTAGAGGAAATTACTGAAATTAACGGAGGTTCTTCGGGAGGGCATCCGGGTGCCGCAGGATATAATGGAAAAGGTGATTCTGAAGCTATTACTGAGATGGCTAAACAAAAATGTATATTGGCAATAAAGCAATTAACTTAAACGTAGAACTCTAGTGACTTTTATGAAATATAGAGCCATATTCCGAATTTATGGATTGATAATGGCAAATATGCTTCTAATTATGGGAGGGCAATTAGCATATCTCTACCTTGTTGGCCCAATCACCATGGATGATGGAAGACCAATGACTCTTCCTGAAATACCCTTTTTAGGACTCTTGATAATCATTCTGATAACAGCTGGAGGGCTAACCACTGCAGCAATATTACAAAGAAAACCAGCTCCAATAAGATATGTTTCAGTTAATAGTAAACCCTATACTAGACAAGTAGAAAGAAACGAAAACTCTTCTGAAAATCAACAATACCGCCCAACTTATCCTGGACAGTACAGTGCAAAAACCGGAAATTTACACTATAATAAATCAGAGGAGAAAGAGAATTTGAATTGGAAAGATGATGCTCAACTTGAAAAAACAATAACAAAGAAACTTGGATCATTTGAAAAACAAGAATTACAATTGCCTAATTCAGGAACTATATTCTTTGGATTCTTAATGTCTTTAGCATTAGGAATTGCAGTATTGGGTGAAAGGGGACCATTCCTTTATCTTTTCCCAATCGCATTCTTAGTAGCCTTTTCTTTTCCAGGATTAATATGGGTTAGTTACATCTATTCAAGAACTATAACCTCGCCTGAGCCTCAAAGATTAGTTCTAATTGCATTAGCTTGGGGGATGTTTTCAACATTACCAGCTAGTCTTCTGAACGATATAGGTGCTAGATTACTTGACGTGAATCAAAATGCGCTCTTAGATGATAATGTCGCTTTTGGAAGACCTGAATTTATTTTAGTTTCGATTGTTGCACCGATAGTTGAAGAGTTGTTGAAACCAATAGGGCTTCTATTTGTAATGAAAAGATTGAGAACTCCCTATGAAGGAGTACTTTACGGAGTGGCCTGTGGAATGGGATTCGCAATAATCGAAAACATGCTTTACGAACTTTTCATATTGATATGGCATGGTTCTGATGCATGGACAATAAATGCATTTCTAAGAGGAATTGGTTCTACGGTTCTACATGCTGTTGGTCCTGCTGCAGTGGGATACGCTGTTGCATATGCTAACCAAATGGAAAGACCAATGGCCAAGTATGTCGGATTAGCCTATGTTTTTGGAATTGTAATGCATGGCCTCTGGAATAGTATAGCTACTGTAGTCTTGCAAAAATGGGAATATACTGCTTATGCACTTATCGTTCTAATGATTGTTCTTTGTCTAGCCTTCATAGTTAAAATTCTGGAATACGGGAGAAAATATGCTAATTTAGAATTGAAAGTCAACGATTTTGATGATTTAGAAGAAGAAGCAACAAATAGTGGTCACTAAATGCGAGAAATACCGTCCTTAGCTCAGCCTGGTCAGAGCGGTCGGCTGTAGGGGTCTTACCCTCTTTAACCCGTTAGTACGGGAGGCCGCAGTTACCGACAGGTCCCCGGTTCGAATCTGGGAGGACGGACCATTCTTCTAAAAAATTATTTTGTTTTTCCAGGCATGTAGAATTTAACGAGTACTGCTGTAATGAGAGCCACTCCTGCCGATACCATAGCAGTACCTACCATCCCATCCATGAAAGCCAAACGTGCATTAGCAATTAATTCCGAACCTTGCATATTGCCTTGCCCAATTAATTGATTGCCAATTCTCATAGCTGCAGGGAATGATTCTGTTGCAATCGGAGAATAAGCCTCTAAACTTTTAGGAACTACTAGATTATTTTGATATATCTCATTCAGAACACTGCCACCAATAGCAATTCCAAGAGCACCTCCTACTTCTCTACTAGCATCATTAGTAGCACTTCCAACACCTGCTTTATCTTCTGGAATAGAATCCATAACCAGTGTAGTTGAAGGTGCCATAGTTAGGCCCATTCCAAGTCCAAGAATGAAAAAGGTTAATGCGATTCTAAGATATTCAGTACCAACTTCTACAGTCGTGAACAATAACATTCCAGTACAAACTAAAGTTAAACCAAGGGCAACAACATTATTATTTCCAAATTTAGCAACTAATTTGTCACTATTGGCTGCGGCTGGCATCAACCCCATTGGAAGTGGAATAAAACGAATAGCAGCTTCCAAAGCTGTATGACCTCTTACAAGTTGAAAGTGTAACATTTGAGTAAACATAAATGAAAACATTACAAAGAATGCTAATGAAATTGCAATCAAACCCATTGTGAAGCCCATATTACTGAAAAGATTAATTGGCAGCATAGGATTTTCAGTACTTCTTTCCCATTTAATGAAACAAAAAGTGAGAACTAAACCAAGGCCTGCAATTCCAAGTGTTTCAGGACTTGTCCAACCTAAATTTGGTGCTTCAATAATTGCATAAAGTATGGATGAAAACGCACCTATTGATAGAAAGGATCCTACTAAATCCAAAGGACGTTTTTGACTATCCTTTGAATTCGGAACTAAGAAAAGACCTAGAATTAATGCTACCAAAATAACAGGGACATTTATCCAAAAAACCATTTCCCAACCATAATTCTCTACTGACCAACCACCGACAATGAGTCCGATTGGAGCTCCAGCACCAGCCATAGCTGCCCAAATACCAACTGCCTTTCCTCTTTCTTCAGAAGGAAATACAACTACTACAACCGATAAGGTTGCAGGCATTACAAGTGCAGCCCCAAGCCCCATTACTGCGCGTGCAAAAATTACATGTTCCGACGTAGAAGCATACATTGCTGTTGCACCAGAAGTCAAAGCAACAATAATCAAACCTAATTGTAGCGCTGGCTTACGTCCAAAACGGTCACCAATAGCACCCATTACAAGAAGAGTTCCGCCAAAAACAAGAGCATAGGCATCAACCATCCATTGAAGATCGGTGTTATCTGCATTCAAATCTTGGGAAAGTTCAGGAAGAGCGACGTTCAAAGTTACATTGTTCAAAATTACAATAATTAAACTCAAACTCATTAAGGCAAGAATTATCCATCTTCTTTCGTACACTTCATCAGATACAACCGGAATTTCTTCACTCATCGTATGTAATCCCATGTATTGTATGTCCAATAGTTTGCAGGACGCCAATCTGGAGCTTTACGTGGCACATATTCTGAGCCATGCTGATCATACTTGACCCTTTCATCATCATCAATTAAAACATGATAAGCTTCATTTATTTTTTTAAATTTTTCTTCAGCTGATTCTATGTCATTTGGATTTAAATCTGGATGGAATTTCTTAGCTAATTTCTTGTAAGCTTTCTTTATAGATTCTGAATCTGCATCCTCTTCAACACCTAAAATGTCGTAATAATTCACTGTAAATCAATAGACTTGGCTATATCTAAGCAGCAGTCTGACCGCCATCAACTGTAATAATTGAACCTGTTGTCCATTCAGCTTCAGGTCCACAAAGATGTAACGCCATAGCTGCAATCTCTTCAGGTTTTCCCATTCTACCTATTGGTTGAACATTATCCAAGAGTTCTCTTGAAATATTACCAGCCTGAACTCTTTCATCTACCATAGGAGTATCAACAACTGCTGGACAAATGCAATTTACTCTTATTTTTCCAGCTAAATCTAAAGCCATAGCTTTTGTGAGATTAACAACCCCTCCTTTGGATGCGCAGTAAGCTACAGCCCCTCTCATTGCCCTCAAACCAACTGTAGAAGATATGTTGAGAATAGAACTACCTTCATTCATATGTGGCAGAAATATATTACTCATAAGAAACGGTCCTTTCAAGTTAACATTTATCTGAAGATCCCAATCCTCTTCTGTTGTGTCACTTATTCTTCCTGGACGAATTAATCCTGCATTATTCACTAAAATATCCAATTGCCCGTGCTTTTTGGAGAACCATTCAACCATTGATTTAACGCCTTTTGAATCACTTACATCTAATTGGTAGGATTCACAACCAATTTTAGCTGCAGCTTCTGATAATTCTGATTTGTTCCTGCTACAAATTATGACTTTAGCTCCTTCATTCGTAAAGCGCTCAGCTATACTGTAGCCAATACCTTTGGAGCCTCCAGTGACGATTGCAATTTTACCATCAAGTAAACCAGACATTGAATGGCTATTGATGGCAGACTAAAGTGTTTATCTTCTTCTGAAAGCGATTATTGCTATTGCACAAATTGATGCAAAAAAAGATAATGAAGACAATAATCCTTCTTCTTTAGAATTTGTGTCTTCAGACTCATCTAATGGAACTATACAAGCGTCATCAACTGTATCTTTATTTTCATCAGTTATTTCAGTAGGACAGAATCCAGATTGTTCTTTAGTCTCATTATTATCTGAAGTTTCATTATCGTTAGATGAGGTTTTATTTGTTTCATCTTCATTGCTTTCATCTTCATTAGTTTCATCTTCATTGGTTTCGTTTTCATTGGTTTCGTTTTCATTGGTTTCGTTTTCTGCTTCACTTTCCCCTGCAATTAGGATAGAGATAACCAAAAATGCTAACAAAAAATGAAAATATTTTTGCATTGATTACGCTACTGCAGTTTAGTAGATAAACTTATTTGATACGGCCACTAATCTCCAAATAGTGAAATACATACTTGTATTGCTAACAATCATTTTCTTGGCATTCACGGCCCAACCTAGTGAAGCTGTTGAAATCCTACACACATATGACTCAATGAAGGAAGATACTCAAGAATTAGCTAGCCAATATCCTAATATTGCAATATACTCGGAACATGCATCCAGTACTGGATTGAATTTAGAGATTTTTTCTGTGGATGTTGCACTTAATATCACTGAATTAAGCGAAGATGAATTGGCAGCTTTACCGACTATGTATGTTGATGGATCACATCATGGCAATGAAGGGATGTCTGCTGAAGCTGCTTTCTTATTCTTACAAGACATTTTAGAAAGAAGTAATGCCAATCCTACCTATTTAGAAGGGAAAAGATTAGTTGTTACGCCTGTTATGAACGCTGATGGGTATTTTCAAGACTGTCGAAATAATTGGGATGGTGTAGATTTAAATCGAAATTATCCCTATATGTGGGGAATGTATGGCACTAGCGACACAAGAGGAACATGTCCTGCCTCAGGTACCTACAGAGGGCCAAGTGAAGGCAGTGAAATAGAAACTCAGGCTAATATGGACCTTATGAGGGGGATGAATTTGTATGTTTATTTCTCAGGTCATACTGGTTCAAATGACATAGTTCTCCCGTGGAAAATTACTGGTGAATTTGCCGTGCCTATTGCTGATTGGGAATTATATGAACATTTTCTAAACGAAGCTACAAACGTCTCTGGTTTAACATATAGAGATCCTAGTGGTGCTGGTGAATCTATTGCATGGGGTTATGGGGCTAGAACTGCTGTAAGTGTAATCGTTGAAGTGGACACAATGCAATGGTCACCAGTTTTACCAGATGGTTCAATTCGTGAAGCCTTAGTAAATGAATTACTCATGTATGATTTAGCTTGGGAAAATTTAAAACTATTTGGAGGTTATTTGGAAATTGTCGATGAAACCTCAAACTCAGTAACTGTTATGAATAATGGGTGGGGAGCTGCCTACAATACTACTGCAGGAAATGGAATTATTGATATAATTCAACCTGGAGAAACTGTTACAATTAATAGAAATGGGAATTTTATGCAATATCACAGATTACTACAAGTAGGTGAAAAAGAAAATTTGACATTAATGAATGTTAATTTAACTGATATAAAATCAGATAATAGTGAATCCACACCGTCTTTATCTTTTGTTTCTATAATATTTTGTCTAATGGCAGTAATAACTTTTCGGAGGAAAAAATGACAATTTTAATCGAAAATAACGATAATATTAGGATAATAACCTTAAACCGTCCTGAAAAATTAAACGCCATTACCTTAGAAATGGCAACAGAATTAAATTCAGAACTTCAAAAAGCAGCTACAGATTCAACTGTAAAATGTGTAATCCTTACTGGAAAGGGGCGTGCTTTTTCATCTGGAGGTGATGTAAATGAAATGGCTGAGCACTTACCAAAAGCTGGCGAATTATTCTATAAGTTAACTGATCAAATACATTCTTCATTTACTACTATTTTGAGAATGAAAAAACCAGTCATAAATGCCTTAAATGGAATAATTGCTGGAGGGGCCTTAGGAATTGCTCTTGCGGGCGATTACCGAATTGCAAGCAAATCAACACGAATGTTAAGTGCTCATTTCAAAAGAGGATTCGTTCCCGCAGGAGGTGCAACATATCTGTTACCAAGACTTATTGGTTTAGGACGAACTCAAGCACTGTTCTTCGGTGGAAAAACATTAAACTCTGGTGAAATGTTAGAATGGGGGCTAGTTCATGAGATTATCGAAGATGAGTATTTAAAAGAAAAAAGCCTAGAATGGGCAAAAAAACTATCAAAGGGCCCAATTAGTGCAATCGCTGAAACAAAACAACTGTTGATTAACTCTGATACGCTTTCCTTAGAAGAAGAACTACAAATCGAAAGAGATAGAAATCGTGAAAGTGGAAATAGTGGAGATGCTGTAGAAGGAATTAAAGCTTTTATCGAGAAAAGAGAACCGGAATTCAAATAGATGGAACTTAACATATCTGAAACTGAACAAAAAGAAATTACTAGTTTTTTCTATAGAATACTAATTCCTAGACCAATAGCTTGGGTTTCAACGAGATCTAAGAATGGAGTAGATAATTTAGCTCCTTTTTCATTTTATGGTGGAGTCTCGGCAAATCCACCAATTGTTTCTTTAGGTATAGGGAGGCGGGCTGGAAAACAGAAGGACACAACACAGAATCTACTAGACACTGAAGAATGTGTAATCCATCTAGCAAGTGTTGAACTTTCTGAGAAGATGGTCAAGACCTCAGCTGAACTACCTCCTGAAATTGATGAGTTCGAAATAGCCGGACTAGAAAAGTCTGAATCAACAGATGTTAAACCATCTAGGCTAAAAGATGCTAAAGTTGCTTTAGAAGGCAAATTATATCGGCATCTTGAAGTTGGAAATGGTCCTGGAGATATGCTACTAGTCGAAGTAGTCAGAATTCACATTGACGACGGCATTCTAGATGAAAGAGGTAGGCCCGATCCCTCTAAATTGGATCCATTAGGAAGGCTTGGGGGAAGGCAATATGCTTCTCTTACAAAAGCTTGGGAAATTATCCGTCCAGATTGATTTTTCTTTGTCTGTAGTTGAAACCCACTATAGCCAAAACGGAGACGATTGGCATCATGATATTGGAGAACTCTGGAATTGCAGAACCCGAATTCTCATACCATGCTATTGTACTATCACTATATGACGCTGAAATAATATCTATGTCACCATCATTATCTAGATCGGCAGCAAAAACAGACCTTGCTCCGTCCGCACTAGTTGCAATATTAGAAGCAGTCCAGTCGAGAATGCCATCGTCATCGGTATCACCTAGGTTCTCATACCATGCTATCGTATTATCATTAGCTGACGCTGAAAGAATATCCAAATCGCCATCATTGTCCATGTCAGCTACATGGACATCCTGGGCACCATCTGCATTAGTATCAATATTCGCTGCAGACCAACTAGGGTCCGAGGCACCATCATTCTCATACCAAGCTATTGTATCATCCCCGTCTGACGCTGAAATAATATCTATGTCGCCATCATTATCCATATCTGCAGCAAAAACAGATTGAGGTTGATCTGCACTGGTTGCAATATTAGATGATGTCCAACTTGGATCTGCAGCCCCATTATTTTCATACCAAGCGATTATATCATCATTTCGAGAGGCTGAAAGTATATCCATATCGCCATCATTATCCATATCGGCGGCAAAAACCGATTGTGCACCATCAGTATCTGCAATATCTGAGGCAGTCCAACTTGGATCTGCAGCCCCATCATTCTCATACCAAGCTATTCCATCTGCTTCACCATATGCGGCTGAGAGAATATCTATATCTCCATCATTATCCATATCGGCGGCAAAAACAGACCTTGCTCCGTCCGCACTAGTTGCAATATTAGAAGCAGTCCAGT
>JAAZXG010000069.1 GCA_014240255.1 Methanobacteriota archaeon | reverse complement strand
GTCATTCCAGAAATTCACAATGAATTATCCGCAGGAATTGAATATTGTGTCGTTAAAACACATTTACTCACATATACAGTCTTCTTCTATTTCACCGCATTCCATGCATATGACCCTGCCATCCTGCGGATGATCCGTTTGCCACTCGTAGCGGCAGGCCTTGCAATACCATTCTGGATTATTATCCATAATTATGCAGCCGCCCAGGTGGACTTTCCCGGCCCGGCCGTCTTCCCGCATCTCTACACCGGGATAGCCGTATGCAATGGGGACTACATCTTTAACGGATGAACATTTGGGGCAAGATTGGTTCTTCATATCAAAATCTACCCATCATCCCACAAACAAACAAAAAACCCCACGAATGTGGGGCTAGGACGTCGTACTTAATCTCTTTTTTCTACTGTAAATATTTCTCCAACCAACCTAACATCTCTTTTGCTAATTCTTTTCTTGGAACATAATGTCCTGTTTCAAATACATAATGTTTTTTATCCTCAATAGGTGTACTCATTAAGTCATACATAGGTTGTTGAGAAGTCTCTAATGGAAAAAAATGATCATATTTCCCGTTCATCATTATGGTAGGAATATTAATTCTAGTAACATAATTAATCTGGTCTACTTCTGGAAGAGCTTTCTGGAACATTAAGCCTGCTACATAAAGTAAACCAACCTTAAACCGCTTCTCAATTGGAATCATTAATGCCCCCATTCCGCCTCCCCAGCTGACTCCGTAGTATGCAAGTTGAGATGAATTTATATCT
>JAAZXG010000068.1 GCA_014240255.1 Methanobacteriota archaeon | reverse complement strand
CTCTTCGTACACCAACGATTAAATCTGATTGGTCTTTAAAAATTATTCCAAGAGCAAAACTTCCATTAAGTTGTTTCAACATTTTTATTATTGAATCTTTTAAACTATCTTTTTTCAAATATTCTGTAATTAAATGGGCTATTACCTCTGTATCTGTTTGTGATTTAAACTTATGGCCTTTGTTAACCAAATGTTTTTTTAATAACGTTGAATTTTCAATAATTCCATTATGAACGACTGACACAGTTTCCGACGAATGAGGATGGGCGTTTACAGTGTTTGGAATACCGTGTGTGGCCCATCTTACATGGCCAATTCCAATTGTACCTTCCATTTTTATGTTGATAAGACTTTTTTCTAAGTTATCTACTCTACCTTCAGATTTAATTTCATTTATAAAACCTCCTGCAAGTGTTGCTATACCAGCTGAATCATAGCCTCTATATTCTAATTTTTTTAAAGAATTAATTATTGCAGAAGAAACTGGTTTGTTGCTAGTAATTCCTATGATCCCACACATATAATTATTTTTTCTTTCTTTTATAATTTTTTACTTCAATTTGTGACGATCTTGTTAATGCTAACGAATTTTTTTTTACATTTCTAGTTATTACCGACCCGGCTCCAACAATACTGTTTTCACTGACTGTTACTGGAGCTACTAATGATGAGTTTGAACCTATAAAAACATTATTTTTAATTTTTGTTTTATTTTTGTTAAAACCATCATAATTACATGTAATTGTTCCGGCGCCTATATTTACTGAATTTCCAAGTGAACTA
>JAAZXG010000067.1 GCA_014240255.1 Methanobacteriota archaeon | reverse complement strand
TAAGTTCAAATGAACCCAAAAATCAAAATTGAGTACTAAATATGTTAAACAAATTAATTTGTATTTTTTCTAAATTTAAGATATTTATGGGGGTATGGGAAGGGAAAATTGATTTATTAAAAAAGTTCAAGTCCAATTGATACAAACTCAGTTTTATATGTTAGGAAACACGTGTAGGTAGTTTTTAAATCCATTAAACCAAAGAATACACCTATAAAATAGTGCAAGTAGTTACTCTAGTGGCATTGAAATTGTGGATCCTTTGGAAAAAATGAATATTTTTGGTTAAAAATCATGATTTTATTCATAAATGATGGTTTTTTAACAAGCTATCACAATGTATTGTACTGTTTACACACTTTGATAAGTTAAAATAAACCATAAACTCACAATTAGATACTAAATATGTCAAAACATCACAATATGTGTTTTTCACCGATTTTGATATATGATTTTTAATAATATTGAATTTTTTTTATTTCCTAATGTTTTACACTTCTACATTTTTAACACGTTGTTCGGGACAGATCATACTAACAATATATTACTAAAAAAATTCTGTTGCAATTTTTGTCAACGATGGCCTGATTTTGTCCTCAAGTCTCTGGTCTATTGATAAGTTTGTGGATTCGTTACTAGCCTAATTTGTGCTTCATAATAATCTTGAATAAAAACCATTGCTTCCTAATTACAGTACATTTTGTTTTTGTATATTCAGTGTTTTCAGCATCAATACCAACAATATATTCTTATTTCTATGTATTTAATTTTGCTGCAAACAAAA
>JAAZXG010000066.1 GCA_014240255.1 Methanobacteriota archaeon | reverse complement strand
ACCAAAGCCGTTGAACAGAGCCACCATCTCCGGCATCCCTGTCATTTCAACTCGTATAGCCATAATAGCTCCGATGAGTGAACCAATTAGTAATCCTGAGCCGATAAGAATCCAGCCTTCAATGCCATCACCCAATTGCATTTCTGCGACCGTAGTCAAGACAGCTACTAACATTCCCATTGCACCTAATTGATTTCCACGAGGTGCAGTTCGAGGGTGACCAAGTTGCTTCAATCCAAGTATGAAAAGTGCCGCCGAAAATAGGTAACCAATACTAACCCAATCGCCTAGCATCACTTATCCCTCCTCTTTTTTCCAGCAATCATATTCAACATTCTATTAGTTACAGCAAATCCACCTACAACGTTAATCATTGCAAGAACTACTGCAACAAAAGCAAGCAATCCACTGACTAAGGTATCTCCACTTTCGTATACAACATTAGCACCAATAAGAGCACCAACAATACTGATTCCAGAAATAGCATTAGCACCACTCATCAAAGGAGTGTGCAAGGTGGCTGGAACTTTAGTGATTAATTCAAAACCAAGGAAAATCGAAAGCACGAATAGAGTAATTGAGCCGATAAGCATTGCAGGATCCATCAGAGAACACCTCCTAGACGAGTTTGCTTACTATGCATCTGTCCTTCAGAGCAAATCAATACGCCACCCATCCCTGATATATGGAAATCAGAACCTTCTGGAGCACCGACCAAAACATCGTCATCTTCTGAAATTACTATTTCACCTTCCTTCATTATTGAAATGATGAATGTGGTTAAGTTATTCGAATACAACATCGA
>JAAZXG010000065.1 GCA_014240255.1 Methanobacteriota archaeon | reverse complement strand
GTTACTGGGGATAGCCTCAATTACAGGGGTAATTTGAACACTGGTTTCCTTTGAAAAAGCTTCCTTTTCTTCATCCTTTAAAACAGGAGGCACAACCTTATCATCGTCCTCATCACTAGACTGTTGATTTTTTTTACCAATGGAATCGGATCTTAAATCATCCGGGGTTACCTGTGCCAAATCGTTACGACCAAGGTAGGTGATTGCTAGCTCGCGGAAAATATAATCTATGGTGGATGTGGACATACTAATAGATTTATTTCCTGTAACCAATCCATTGGGTTCAAAGCGGGTAAAAACAAAAGCATCTGAAAATTCATCAAGAGGCACCCCGTGCTGCAGTCCCAGTGAGATGGCAATCGCAAAGCAGTTCATCAAACTTCTATAGGCTGCACCTTCTTTATGCATATCGATAAAAATTTCACCGAGAGAGCCATCATCGTATTCACCAGTTCTAAGGTAAACTTTGTGTCCGCCAATAGATGCTTTCTGGGTATAGCCTTTACGCCGATGCGGCAAAGCTCGACGTTTGTTCTGAATTATCTTTACCACCTGTTCTGCAGCTTTCACAGCCGGCGCAATCGGAGTAGCAGCAACCTCAGTGTTTTCCATTTGTAGTTGTTTAAAACTTTCGACCGCCACGCTGTTTAGAGGTTGGCTGAGTTTAGATCCATCCCGATATACAGCGGTTCCTTTCAGCATGAGTTTCCAGCTAAGCATATGGGCCTTTTCTACATCTTCTATGCTTGCATCGTTTGGCATATTGATAGTTTTGGAAATAGCCCCTGAAAGAAAGGGTTGAGCCGCA
>JAAZXG010000064.1 GCA_014240255.1 Methanobacteriota archaeon | reverse complement strand
CATCTGGCTCTACCGGCAAACCAAAAGGTGTATTGCATACAACAGGTGGTTATATGGTTTATGCATCTATGACACATCAATATATTTTTAATTACAAACCAAAAGACATTTACTGGTGTACTGCTGATATTGGTTGGATTACCGGACATAGTTATATAATTTATGGACCTCTCGCTAATGGCGCAACAACCATAATGTTTGAAGGTATACCAACTTATCCAGATACTTCTAGATGGTGGCAAATTATCGATAAATATAAAGTAAATACTTTTTACACTGCTCCAACAGCAATTAGAGCTTTGATGCGTGAAGGAGATAAACCAGTTAAAAAAACTTCAAGAAAATCATTAAAATTACTTGGTACTGTTGGCGAACCGATTAATCCTGAAGCTTGGATGTGGTATTACAAGACGGTAGGAAATTCTAAATGTCCAATTGTTGATACATGGTGGCAAACAGAAACGGGAGGAATAATGATCGCTCCTCAAACTGGTGCTATTGATTTAAAACCGGGTTCAGCCACTAAGCCATTTTACGGTATAAAGCCTGTACTTGTTGATAAAAAAGGGTTGGAAATAAAGGGTCCTGGGGAAGGCAGACTATGTATTGCTCAGTCATGGCCTGGCCAAATGAGAACTGTTTACGGAGATCATCAAAGATTTATAGATACTTATTTTTCACAATTTGATGGAAAATATTTTACTGGTGATGGATGTAGAAGAGATGAAGATGGATATTATTGGATTACAGGAAGAGTAGATGATGTAATAATTGTATCAGGTCATAATTTAGGTACTGCAGAATTAGAAAGTGCTTTTGTTGCTCATCCAAAAGTTGCAGAGGCAGCTGTAGT
>JAAZXG010000063.1 GCA_014240255.1 Methanobacteriota archaeon | reverse complement strand
TGTATTTCTCACCGTTCTTTTCTGCAACAGCTTTTACTGCTTTGACAATCATTTCGGATAATTGTTCTGAGTCTTTTCTAACAAGTTTAGTTTGCATGGAAGTTTTTGCTATTTTTAATAGAACTGCATTATCAGTTGGAGATACCTTATCTGCAATTTGATCTAAGAATTCTTTTGCTTTTTTTCCTGCCTTTCTATAACCATCAACAATAATTGTTGGATGAACGTCTTGTAAGACAAGTGTTTCAGCATGTTCTAGTAATGCACCAGCTAATACAACTGCAGATGTTGTTCCATCACCTACTTCATTATCAGTAGTCTTTGAAATTTCAACTAGCATTTTTGTTTTTTTTTGTTGTACATCAATTTCTTTTAGAATTGTAGCACCATCGTTTGTAATTGTAACATCGCCTAAAGAGTCTACAAGCATTTTGTCCATTCCTTTTGGACCTAAACTGGTATGAACAATTTCGGCTATAATTTTAGCAGCTGCAATATTGTTTTTCTGGGCTTCTCTACCTTTTACTTGACTTGCGTCATCTTTGAGAACCACAACCGGCATGTTGCCTTTTGGAGTTTGTGCTGCCATAGATCAAAACGTCAATTTTCAAAATATATAGCTAGCTTCTTGTTTTTCTAGAAGAAAGATCGCTGTTCTTAAATTAGGAAAATCGAGTTGAAAGTCATGGCTGATTCAAACAAAGAGTCGTATGATAAGATTTTTTCTAGCCTTGAAAAGCATCATGAATGGTTTGAGAACTCTATTCCATTAATTGCTAGTGAGAACATTCCTAGTCCAGCTGTACGAGAAGCCGTAATGTCAGATTTTGGTAATAGATATGCTGAAGGCTGGCCAGG
>JAAZXG010000062.1 GCA_014240255.1 Methanobacteriota archaeon | reverse complement strand
AGTTCATCCAGTTAATTGATGGATAATGTCTTGAATATGCTAAACTGGCATCTAAAGCCCAGAATGTTTTGATAAATCTCATTGTGTGTGTTGTTACTGGTTCTGTAAAGTCACCACCTGATGGAGATACAGCACCAATTAATGTAACAGAGCCATCACGGTCTGGACTACCAGCTGCTCTAACTCTACCTGCTCTTTCATAAAATTCTGCTAATCTTGATGCAAGATATGATGGATAACCTTCTTCTGCAGGCATCTCTTCTAATCTTCCTGACATTTCACGAAGTGCTTCTGCCCATCTACTTGTAGAATCTGCTACAAGTACAACATCATAACCCATATCACGATAATATTCTGCAATTGTTACACCAGTGTAGATACTTGCTTCTCTTGCTGCTACTGGCATGTTACTAGTATTTGCAACAAGAACTGTTCTATCCATTAATGGTTTTCCACTACGTGGGTCTTTTAGGTGTGGGAACTCAACAAGTACTTCAGTCATCTCATTTCCTCTTTCACCACAACCAATGTAGACTACAACTTGAGAATTTGCCCATTTTGCAATTTGGTGTAATGTAACGGTCTTTCCGGTTCCAAAGGCACCAGGAATTGAACCAGTTCCTCCTTTTGCAATTGGGAAGAATGTGTCAATTACACGTTGTCCGGTTAATAGTGGAACGGTTGGATCATACCTCTTCTTGTATGGACGTGGTTTTCTTACAGGCCACTTGTGATACATTTTTAATTCAATATTTTGACCGTCTTTTTCAGTTGTTGCCAAGACAGTCTCTAAATCATAATCTCCTTCAGAAACAAGGTTTGAAATTATTCCCCCTTTGTGCTCTGGTGGAACCATAATAGAGTGGTCAATAAG
>JAAZXG010000061.1 GCA_014240255.1 Methanobacteriota archaeon | reverse complement strand
GATGCTGAGCGTAAATTGATTATTACTGATGGTGTATTCTCTATGGATGGAGATATTGCACCCTTAGATGAAATCGCAGAGTTAGCTGAAAATTATGGGGCGATGGTCTATGTTGACGATTGTCATGGTGAAGGTGTGCTTGGAGAAACAGGGGCAGGAATTGTAGATCACTTCAAACTCCAAGGAAAAGTTGACTTCGAAATAGGTTCTTTTTCTAAGGCTCTAGGTGTTCAAGGTGGAATTGTAGCTGGTTCAAGCGATGTTCGCACTCATGCCTTGAATCATTCTCGCTCGTGGCTTTTATCCGGTAGCCAGCCACCGGGTGTAGCTGCAGCACAAAAAGCCGCAGTTGAGGTGCTGATGAGTGAACCTGAGCATCATTCTAGACTCTGGGATAATACGAATTATTTCCGTGGAGAACTCCAGAATTTGGGTTTTGACACGGGTAAATCTGAAACACCAATTATTCCAGTAATGTGCGGTGAATCTACTATTGCTAAGGAAATGTCTGCAGAATTAGCAAAAGAAGGAGTGATGGCAGGTGCCATTGTCTTCCCGATGGTGTCTAGGGATGCAGCTCGCATACGCACACAAATATCAGCAGGTCTTACTCGAGATGATCTTGAGGAAGTCCTACGTATTTTTGAGAAAGTAGGTCCAAAATTGGGATTAATATGATTATACTTCATCGACCACTTCATCGACTTGTTCATCTGATTCCTGCTCTTCGTCATTCTTTGGTATAGGATCTATTGTTCTGGACATTCCTTCAAAGGGTTGCAACCCTCTGTCAATTCTATCAAGAATTCGCCAGCGTGGTGCATAAGAGAGATGGACGTAGAGCGGACCGGGTAAGATTGCACAAATCCATCCTATTTGAGTAATAATAGGATTGATGTCATTTACCAT
>JAAZXG010000060.1 GCA_014240255.1 Methanobacteriota archaeon | reverse complement strand
GTAGATTTCAAGGGTTTCATCAAGGGCCAAGCCGTCAAAATGATTAAGGATCCCAAAACAGGTCAAGAAAAATGGGTGCCTATGGACTATGATGAGTCCGAGGGATCAGACTAATTATTTTGGAATTAGCCTTTGTTTCTGGTTTTCTTATTAGTATATCACTAATCTTAGCACTTGGTCCACAGAATGTTTTCGTGATGAGGCAAGGATTACTACGTTCGCATGTATTTGCAGCTTGTTTGGTATGTTCTATTTCAGATGCTTTGTTAATTGGTGCTGGAGTTTTAGGAGTTGGACTTTTTCTTTCAGAAATGGAGGAATTGGCAATATGGATGTCTATAGGTGCATCTATCTTTTTGATATTTTATGGATGTTTGAGGATTAAATCAGCTCTAGATCCTAAAGGTTTGGAAGTAGGTGATAATGAATCTCAGGATTTATGGCCAACAATCCTAGCTGGATTAGCATTTACTTATCTTAATCCACATGTGTATGTAGATACGTTATTCCTTATTGGCGGAGCTTCTAGCAGTTATGTAGGTGATGAAAAACTGATGTTTGGAGTGGGTGCAGCCACAGCATCATTTGTATTTTTCTTTTCATTAGGATATGGGGCCAAACGACTATCTCCTATATTGAATAATCCAGAATCTTGGAAAATCATTGATTTATTTATTGCAGGCGTAATGTTTACAGTTGCTGGAATTCTTATGTTCCCTTACTTGTTCTAATTTAGGATTTTTTGTAACGAATCAAGGAAAAAAGTAATTTGTTCGGTTGTATTGTCAATGTGGGGTGAAACTCTAAGAAAACCAGAACGATTTGTAACTAAAATCCCATATTCTTCTTGTAATTGTTGTACTACATCTCCAGTATTAAATCCGGTAGGAATTTGGATACTAACTATAGCACTCCGTTCCCTATCATTAGTAGGTGACGCTATCTCGAGCCCAATTGCTAAAGCACCTTTAATCAA
>JAAZXG010000005.1 GCA_014240255.1 Methanobacteriota archaeon | reverse complement strand
GAAATCTGAAGATGGAGAAAGTATTGAAAGTGAAAGTCTGGAAAAATATGAGCGTATACTATCTAAAGAAAAATTAGCATCGATGAAAAAAGCTTCTGTACTGCTAGCCCTATTCAAAAAAAAAAATGAATGGTACTTTCCTCTGATTAAAAGGCCTATGCATGAACGAAATCATCCTGGTCAAATTGCATTGCCTGGAGGTGCTCAAGAGAATAATGAGAAATTGAATTATACTGCTGTCAGAGAAGCTTTTGAAGAAGTGGGTATCAAAACTGAAACAGTAGAAATAATTGGGCAATTAACGCCCTTACCAGTTCCAGTTTCAGGATATTTAATTTATCCATTTATAGGAATATTAGAGAGGGAACCTGAATGGGTTCTAAATGAATATGAAGTAGATGAATTAATCATTACAAAAGTATCTGAATTAGTTAGTGCGGATAAAAATTATTCTGAAACATGGGAATTACACGGGAAAAAATTAGAAGTACCTCATTTCCGAATAAAAGATAAAGCAATTTGGGGAGCTACTGCATCAGTACTTAGTGAATTCATTGATTTAATTCATTAAAGAATTAAGTGGTTCAACTAAATAAGATGAAAATAGATCTCCAAAGACAAATGACACTATAAATGATAGAGTTAAAGGAATTATGTATGGTATCTTAAAGGAAATCCAAGGATTAGTAACTCCAACCTCTTCTAATTTATCCCATTCTTTATCTGAATCCAATTTATGCTTGATAAAAGTCACTAGAACTACCTTCCCTCCAACAACTTGTTGCATTGGCCAAACAAAACTTTTACGGGCATCCTTGAGAGCCATTTTAGTTCCAAATAACATTTGGAAATAAGGACTCTCAATATTTGTTCTAAATATATTATAAATTAAAAGTCCAATCGGAATTAATAGATAAAGTAAAAGGGAATTCATAAAAACAACAAAAGGATATGGAAAACCACGATTTTCAAATGCAGTCAAGGTATCACTGCTAATTGATATCGCAAAAGGGACTACTAAACCAATCGTCATTATTGCTTTAACATCAGCCCCACCAATAGTAGGACCAAAATAAAACCAAGTATACATTAAGAGCATTAATACAGAAATAGACAAGATATCTATAATTCTATAATTATTTTCTTGCATTTCTTCGGGAGTAATAGTTATAATGAAATATATTGTCGATATAATTGCTAGAAATTGAGTAAATCGCCATAGATACATTTGATTATCATCTAATACATATTCATCAATAAATGCATTATAAAAAAGTACTATTGTTGCAAATAATAATCCCCAAATATGATAATCCATATTATTCATTGAAAATTCATAAAATAATAGTAATGATGCAATACTACCTGAAATAAGCCAAACCTGATTAGGGACTCTACGCGTCTTTAAATCAGTCCAAGAACCATACAATAACATACCAAGTCCGAGAAAAAAACGAAACCAATCAAGTATTTCCATGTCTATGTAATAATAGACCCTATTAATTTAATCTGCTTTCATAATTATCATAAAAAAATTTTGAAAACCTTATTTATATGTGAATATGTTA
The DNA here is from genome assembly GCA_014240255.1 of Methanobacteriota archaeon. Classification (GTDB taxonomy): domain Archaea; phylum Thermoplasmatota; class Poseidoniia; order MGIII; family CG-Epi1; genus CG-Epi1. The sequence continues at coordinate 50,643 of JAAZXG010000005.1, read as the reverse complement.
GAACTATTGTGGATCTAACTGAAAAATTTTTGCCAAACGAAAAATTTCTTAAAAAATATGAGGACCTTACCATAAATCGAAGAACGGGATACTCGATTGCGATTACCAATCTACGTATATTTATTTCTAATAAAAATGAAGTATGGGATATTTATTCGGATAAGGTAGATTATCTTGGCAGACTTTTTACTCCAATGTTTTCTTGGTGGTGGCAACTGATTTTTATTCCAATGTCACTAATGATGCTTGATGGAAGTAAATGGATTGCAGCTATTTTTATGCTTCTTTCAATTGCTAGACAACAAATAAGAATTGAAACACTTACAATCGGCGTAAAATCTAAAAATTGGAACATCACAAAAGATAATGAAACTTTAGACCATATATCTGAAGATATTAGATTAAACTCAGTAGTTGGTGTCATTAGAAAGGACGGAAAACAAATATTGGAAGCTGAAGACATTGGAAAAGCTCCTACCCTAAATATTGAACTTATTGGTGAAAATGAATCAAGGCCTCTAACAACTGCATGGAGTTTTGCAGCAATGTCTTTTCTATCCTATTATGCAAGTTCATTTGGAGCTGGAACTGGATTCTGGACTTTTTTTCTTGGAATAATTTCAATTGGATTTTTTATAATCCATAGAGATAGAAAGAAAACTAATGAATTCAGAGGTGTGGAACCAAAACCGGGCCTAATATTGCAAGTCTATCAATATATTCTTAATTATTTTAAAATTCCAGTTATTATTACTAGGTGGTCTTTTATATTGTATCAACGAAAAATATATGTCCGAGACTTAGGATACCAATTGTGTTGTGGATTTTTATTAATTGGACTATTCATAACATACGCTAATGAAAATATGATTCCTCTACTTATAGCCATTATAATTGGAATTCCAATATACCTTATTGGAAGAACGCTTTCGGGAATTCCTCGCTCTAATAAGAGAATGGCATTACGAAGTTTTTCTGCTTTATTTATCGGCCTTCTAGTTGTTATGCCATGTCTAATGCTAGTACCGATGTACGATACGGCCACAATTAAATTACCAAAATCCTTTGTACAAGGGGACTCTGGAAATGGTTGGAAAAATGTAATGAATGAATATGATGAATATGGCCTTGGATTAGCCTCAACTACTTTTTCACTTTACATAGATGATGCTGAAGATGATGAGGGAAATAGTGATGGTTACCCCGGAATACTAATGGTGATTGCTGTAAAAGTACCAATAGATATTGAGGAAAAGGATATGCTAGCTGAATTGGATAAACAATTTGAAAGAATGGCAGTGGATCAAGAAGTAGAATTAGATTCTGAAATAGATAAAGGAAGTCGAAAAACAAAACAGGGATATGAAACTCAGTATTCTATTTTTAATGGTACTGCAAAAACAGATAGTATTGGATTTGAAGGATATAGTAGAACTATAACTGAAGGGTCAAAAACACTTTATGTTGGAGAAGTTTGGAAAGCTCCAGAATACAACCTAATTGTTGTTGCAATGGGTATTGCTATAATATCTGAAGAAGAAATTAATGATCAAACCGGTATTAATCCAATTGATGATTTTATATCTGATATTATTCCAGATAATCCAAATGATACAGTCAATATGCAAAATTGGCTAGAACTACTTGATATAATTCCTGAAACAATTTGTTATAATAATTAATCTTTATCTTTTGAAGAATCCAAAATTAGAGGAAAAGAAACAAAGTCACCTTCCCATTTAACTTCAGCTTCTTCATCTATTAAACCTTCATCAGATAGTTTCCCCATAACGATTTCAGCCATTTCTTTAGGAACTCGCATATATTGTCTTTCGTCTTCGCTCATATTTATCCAAATTCAATTCCTTGTGCTAATGGTAAGTCATCGGACCAATTAAGTGTATTGGTCTGCCTACGCATGTAAACTTTCCATGAATCTGATCCTGCTTCACGTCCTCCTCCAGTATCCTTTTCGCCACCAAATGCACCGCCAATTTCAGCCCCACTCGTTCCAATATTAACATTAGCAATACCACAATCACTTCCTGCATGTGAAAGAAAGTTTTCAACAGATTGCATATCTCTTGTGAATATCGATGACGATAAACCTTGATCCACTGAATTATGCATTGATATTGCTTCCTCTAATGTATCAAACTCAAAAAGGTAAAGAATGGGAGCAAACGTCTCCTCTCTGGCAATAGCCATGTCTATACTTGCACGTACTATAGTAGGTTCAACATAAAAGCCTGGAGAATCAATACTCTTTCCTCCATGAATAATCTCGCCACCTTCTTCTTTAACTGTTTTCAATGCCATAGAAAAATCATTAACGGCAGTTTCATCAACTAATGGACCCATTAGTGTTTTAGAATCTAAAGGATCACCTATCTTAACTTGTGAATATGAAGTAATCAAACGTTCAATCATATCAGAAGCTATATCCTTGTGCAAAAACAAACGCCGTGTAGAAGTACATCTTTGGCCTGCAGTTCCAACTGCACCAAATACCACAGCTCGCAAAACTAACTCAGGATCTGCATCTGGCATTACAATAATTCCATTATTTCCTCCTAATTCTAAAAGAGAACGTGCTAATCTCTTAGATACGGCGCCACCTATCTTACGCCCCATATTACAAGAACCTGTAGCTGAAATTAGTGGAATTCGTCTATCATGTATTAACATCTCACCTACATCTCTACTAGAGCCTACTAACAACGACATTACACCATTCCAACCTAATGGATCTAAAACTTGATTAACTATTTTTTGGATAGCTATTGCAGTTAATGGTGTTTTAGATGAGGGTTTCCAAACCATCACATCACCACAAACTGCAGCTATCATCGCATTCCAGGCCCAAACAGCTCCTGGGAAATTAAAGGCAGTGATAATCCCTACTGTCCCTAACGGATGCCACTGTTCATACATACGATGATTAGGGCGTTCAGAGTGCATAGTTTTACCGTAAAGTTGTCTACTAAGGCCAACTGCATAATCTGCAATATCAATCATCTCCTGAACTTCACCTTCACCTTCGGCTTGAATCTTACCCATTTCCCAAGCTATTAATTTCCCAAGAGCGACTTTATGTTTACGAAATTCATTAGCAAGAAGTCTAACTACTTCTCCTCGCTTTGGTGCAGGTTCCATTCTCCATTTTTGAAAAATAGTTGCCGTGTCTTTCATTATCTGTTCATAATCTCCTGAATCGCATTGATTAACTGTAGCAATCACACTTTCATCAGCAGGTGCAATCGATTTTAGATTAGTACCTGAACCAAACCATTTTGTTGAAAAACCACCCAAATTAACCTCTTCGATACCTAATTCTTGTAGGAAATCTAACTTACTCATGAACGCCTTATTTGATGGTGAAATAAAGAGCTTAGCATGCACTGTACATTTTTTAATTGGACCCTTTATAGTATACTATAATGCCTAATACAATAGTCGGACTTCAAGGATACGACAAAGACCAAATAGATATGATGGAAGAGAATTGTATAATCGTTGATAATGATGATAATATTCTTGGAAAAGATACAAAAATAAATTGTCACTTAGGAGAAGGAAAGTTGCATCGTGCTTTTAGTGTTTTATTATTTAATACTAAAAATAAATTATTAATTCAAAAAAGAGCATCAGAAAAGATTACATTTCCATCTATATGGGCTAATAGTTGTTGTAGCCATCCACTTTATTCAGACAATGAAGAAGACGGAATTATTGGAGCTAAAAAAGCTGCCAAAAGAAAATTGTCACAAGAATTAGGCATAAATACATCTCTAATTGAATTACATGATATACAATATATCACAAAAATGCACTATCGCTCCAGAGCTGATAAAAAATGGATTGAACATGAAATAGATTATATATTTGTCATAAAAAAAGATTTGGATATTATTCCAAACTCAAATGAAATTGAACAAACTAAATATGTCGATCAGAATGAACTTCAATTACTTTTTGATGCAGCAGATAATAAAAGCATAACTATTGGACCATGGTTCAGATTGATTAAAGAAAACTTTTTGAATGACATTTGGGACGCCTTAGATGACCTTAAAGAGATTACAGATGATAAATTACACTATATGGGGGATTGTGAATGAACTTAAAAGAAAAAATTGCAATTAGAGCTAAGCCTATTGATGAAGCACTACATACTTATCTAAAAGTAAGAGAACCAACTAAACTATACGAAGCAAGTGCCCATATCCCTTTAGCAGGAGGAAAACGCTTGAGACCTGTTATGGCGCTTATTACTTGTGATATGGTTGGTGGCAACTCTGAGAAAGCAATTCTATTTGCAACCGCACTGGAGACCATACATAATTTCACATTAGTTCATGATGATGTAATGGATGATGATGACCTAAGACACGGTGTAGCAGCGTGTCATACCATCTATGGGCTATCTACGGCAATACTTGCTGGAGACACTCTATTTGCGTATGCATTTGAGATGATAACTGACAGTGATATTGATGATCGAATAAAAGCAGACCTAGTCCAAAATGTTGCATATGTTGTGAGGAAAATTGCTGAGGGACAACAAATGGACATTAATTTTGAAGAAAAAGAAACGGTTAAACCTAAAGATTATTTGGAAATGATTAAACTAAAGACATCTATTCTTTTTGGTGCTGCAGCCTATGGAGGTGCCCGTATTGGCGGAACTAATGAAGATGAGGCAAGAGAATTAGAGAATATGGCTACAAATGTAGGTCTCGGATTCCAGATTTGGGATGATTATCTTGATGCAACGGCTTCTGAAGATATTTTAGGAAAACCTTCTGGTTCTGATATAAGGCAGGGCAAAAGAACATTATTGGTAATCGAAGCTCTAAATAGAGCAAACTCTGAACAAAGAAAACGATTGTTGGAAATCCTTGATAATAAAAATAGTGATGAAGACATTCGGGAAGCTGTGGATATTATGAATGAATGTGGGGCACTAAGTGAATGCCATAGACAAGCAAATCAATACCTTGAAGGCGCCCGTAAAGTATTACTAAAATATCCTGAAAGTGAAGCCAGAACTTTATTTGAAGAACTACTTGAGTACATGGTCACAAGAGGACATTAAAATATGACAGATTCAGAAAATTCATGGAGTTCAAGTATAATTAATAAACAATTACATAAAAGATTAGAAAACCATGAATCGGCAAAAGTTACGAACTTAGATTCTCAACCTTGTATTGCAGTTAATATGCCATCTGGAAAAAATTTAACTTTTGATGGAGATGCGGGAGATAATTTTGGCGGTATGAATAATGGCAGTAATATTATTCTTAATGGAGATGCAGGAAGATTTGTTGGAAATGGAATGAATAATGGAGAAATAATTATTAATGGTAACTGTGGCGAAGGTGTTGGACATTGCTTATCTGGTGGTACAATTGTAATTCAAGGTTCAGCCGAGAATGAAGCTGGACCTTCTATGAAAGGCGGAGATTTGATTGTATCTGGAAATATTAGCGGAGATATTGGAACTTGCATGAGTGGAGGAAACCTGATAGTTTGCGGAGATGTTTTAGGAGATATTGGGAAAATCATGACTGGGGGAAAGATCTTTATTGCTGGTAAGTTTGATGAAAGTGAGAACCTAAATATTTCAAATATTTCACCAAGTGACTGGAAAAGTATACAAAAAACTCTACAGAATCATGGAGTAAATCCTAATGGCCTAAACTTTAGATCAATAAGTAGTAACTATAAAGGAACCAAAACCCTCAAAATAAAAAATAAAAACCATTCAATTGGAGACTCTTTGATACTAGTCAATGCTGTATTAAGTCGAAGGCCAAGGACTATAGGACTAGACAAAGTTGAAATGGGTTTATCTATAGGTAAAAACAAGAAAGAACCTTTGAATTTAACAATTCCATTATTATGGAATGGCGACAATGCACCAATCTATGCAGATTGGGGAATTAACCAAAAATCTCCTTCAAATTTTGATTCAGCAAATATAGCCATAATTAATCTTAGCCCAACTGAGATAAGTAGAAGATTGGATATGCAACGATCTACTGATTTAGCATTTGTTGTAGAATTAATCAAGCAGAGTACAGCAAAGAGAATACCAATTATGGTAAAGCTTAATGCAGGTGAAGTCGAAAATGATTTAGAAATGATTTCTAAATCCGGAGCAGATGGAGCTATTCTGATGAGCCAAAATATGCCATTAGAAGCTTCAATTACGGCCACAAGAAAAATTAAAAATAACTTAATTATTTTAGCTACATGTGATTCATTGGATCCTGAAAGTATTACAAAAATTATATCTTTGGGAGCCTCAGGTATGTTTTTAGAAAATAATTGTTCAAATAAAGATTTAAAAGAATTTGGAACTAAACTAGCAGATACAGTTGGATCCTTAGGCGTTGGCAATCTATCTGACTTAGGGCCGGAACATCTAAGGACTAATGATCAGAATACTGCAGCCATAACTGGAGTACCATTAGTAGGGTATGAATCAGTCTTACCTATGTGGAGACACTAGAAAATTAACCTTTCATCTGGGCTGAACGAATATAAGACCAAGTTGAAACCAAAGTTACAATAGCTGAAATTATCATTTCTCTTTGGAAATCTTCCCAACTTATTGCAATGATAACTACTGATGCAAAGCCAATGATACCTGCGTAAAATTTTGCTTTATCTGGATCTTCTGTGAAAAATGAATGATCTCTACCTGACATGAAAAACCATATTGTAACATAAACCATCGCTGAAATTAAAAGTGCAGTCGATAAAGCACCTGATTTATTAGAAATTTCTTCTCCAGAACTTAGTATCGGAATATTCATCCCCTGCTGGATAACTAGAACAAGATAAACAACTAGAGTTCCGTAACCTGCACCTGCAATAAGGTATAACCAACCTCTAAGTGATTCGTCTTCTTTCCATCCGTGGCCATCACCATCACCATCCCAATTAGGCAAAGATTTGGATTTACCATCATCTAGTAATTCTTCATTTTCACGACGAATGGTATCGCCAAGTTCTTCGTCTTCTTCTATCTCTTGGCCAGGTAGTGTTCCATCTATATCCAAACCATTCATTATTCTTCCTCTTTCAATGGAACAATATTATGTCCCTTAAAATCGAATTCGACTGAACGACGTACTAAACCTTTCAATGTAAGAGAAGATACGCCTAAATCTCGAGCTACATCATTTGCAAAAGTGCCTTCAGTACCTATTAATTCTACTATTTTTGCTTCTAATGACTTGAATTTCTTTTCGGTCATCAATACTACTGTCAATAATTCCTGAGTTTCATCAAAAGTTAATGAAGTTGAAATCTGAAATGCATTATAGAATGTGCGATAACCTTTCTCAGGACGCCCGGTTTCACTATTTACTTCCCAACGAGATTCGACTAATTTAAACTTTTCAAAATAGGTTATTGCCCCATAGGCTTCCTCTCCATGCTCAGAAACTAGATCACTAATCATAGTCCAACCTTCAGCTAAAGTCGTCAATACATTTCTTCTACCTTCTGAATCTACCGCCCTAAAAAGAGCTACCAATTCAGCAGGGTCATTAATGAGTTTTACGCGTTTCATTTTTACTACTTCCCCCTATGCAAGTTTCCCTATAAAATAACCATATACACTTTTTAAAGATCTATTTCACCTTCAAGGCCGCAATCAGAACATTCAATTTGTTGTGTTCCTGCAATTTTAGGAATATCCATTCTTGAAGAACACTCTGGACACTCTATAGTCATAGTCTCAGTAACTACTTTCCTTTTCTTCACCCTTCTTTCCTTAACTGGTGAGGCCAGAGGAACCACCGAATCCATATATTCAGAACCTGAGATTGACTCGGATTTAGATGGAGGTACATAATTAGTATCTTGATTATCTCGATTCCAAATATATAAGCCTACACTTGCACCTATTATTACAATTAAAACAAGGCCAATCAAAACAGGATTACTAGCTATTTCTGTAATTGAGCCGAGACCATCCTTTGATGATGATGACCCTTTTGGATTTACTGAAGATGTATCTTCAATAATTGTTATAGTACAAGTATCTCTACTAGTTAAATTATTCTCATCAGTTACTCTTAGAACTACTAAAAAGTCAGAACCGATAGGTGTAAAATTATAAGAATGTGTTGCAAACGCAGAACCTGTTGAATCTACAGAATCAATATCTCCGTTAGAGCTATCAAAATCCCACTCATATTTTACAATCTTACCTGGTGATTTTTTCAACGTATTGAATAATAATTCTTCATTAATTGTTGCGTTATCTTGACATACTGCTAAAACTGAGGGGGGAGAAAGAACCCGTAAAATAATCACTATAGATTCACTAGAAGCTTCAAAAGAATCTACAACATGTAAATGTACTTCATATTCACCAGAATCGGATAATGAAGTTTCTATACTTGACCCATTTAATGAACTTTCATATACATTCTGCTTATTTCCAAAATATAATGTATCGGTAGTCCAAATATATTGTAAAGAATCACCATCTGAATCTTCTGCATTACCAATTAATAAAACAACGGAACCTGCAATTACGGGATTGGGGTCTACATAAACACTACTCAATATTGGCACTCCATTAATTCTAAGATTTACAGTTATGTTTGAAGACCAAAAACCAATGTCATTTCTTGCTCTAAAAGTGATTATATGTGAACCACGCTGTAATGATGAAGTGTTAAATATGGCAGATTCTGAGATTACGGTTTCATTACCGCTAAAATTTGACACCCATTGATAATCCACAACCTCTGTATCTTCTGAAGCTTCAGAAACTGCTGAACCTATAAAATTAATACTAATTCCTTCACTAATTACACAATTCTCAAAATCAATACAACCACTTATCGAATCTATTGTAGCTTCTGGAAAATCACCTACGCCTACACTTACAGTAACTATACTACTCCATCGGCCCTCATTATCTTTAGCTTGAAATGAGATAATATGATAACCTGTTGTCAAATTAGAAATCGTGAAATTTGATAGAGTTGATAAATTACCATCAATATTTGAACTCCAAATATAATCTGTAATAAAACCATCAGTATCAAGTGCTGAACCATTCATAGTAATCAGAGTACCCGGTAGTGCTGTAGTTGGACTTACTGATTCTATTACTACAACTGGTGCTTGATTATCTAACTGCTGCTCATAATATAACTCTAAACCGGTCGAAGTACCTACTACTATATTTTCACCCCTATATGACATAGACACGCTTGTAATTTCACTAGCTGCTGTAGTTCGCCACACTTCATCACCATTAGTTACGTTAGTCAAAAGTAATTTCTTATTTGTTGAACCTGCAACTAAGTGAGTAGCCTTACCATTAAAATCAAGTTCAGTTACTTCTCCATTAATATTTTTTTCCCAAATCGAAAAATCAGTACTTAAATCAAGAACAGAGACCAAACCCTCATCAGTTCCAAAAGCATAATAATTTGAATTTGAACTTCCAGACACACAAGTTACCTTATCGGGTTGAGCATACTCCATATCTAAATCCCCACTTAAAGATGCGAAAATGTAAACTTTACCATTTTCAGTACCCACAACTAAATGATTACTATCTTCAGAGAAATCAAGATCCATTACCTTTCCATCTAAAGTCCCCGAATAATACCATATATAATCTGAAGATGAAGTATCATAAACATAAACATTTCCATCCTCTGTTCCTGCAGCAAGATATTGTGAGTTTGAAGAAATTGCGACAGTCGTCATAATGTCTCCTCCAAAATTATCTGACCATATTTCGTCATTTGATGTTCTCGAAAAATAATAAACATTACGATAGTCAATTACTCCAATATGAGTTCCGTCTGAAGTTATATCAACATCATTAACACTCAGAAAGAAATCTGATTTATCCCATTCCTTTGTCCCCTCGTTGTAAAGAGTTAGTGTTGCATCACTCTCTTCAGCAATAGCCAAATATTTTCCGCTTGAAGACATCTCCATTGAAGTTATACCAGTACCTACTGTTTTGCTATTATAAGGCGTAGAAGTGTGATTAAACCACAAAGAAACTGTTTTTCCATAAGTTGCAGATATATTTGTAGAATCATCAGAAATTGAAACGTCAGTAAAACCATCTACAGAACTATAGGTCCATACTGGCTCCTTATCAGCATTAGCACTAGAAAAACTGAATAATATGGCAACAAATAATATCACTAGTGTAAATTTCTTCATTATCTTTTATACCTTTATTTCCATTTTGCTAGTAATGGGGGGGATTATTATGATGACCCTAACCTCTCATTAGGTTATAACGTCCTCTTAATTCTAATATTTTTAACGCTTCAAGAACTGAAGTTGAACGACTCCATTCAGAATAATAAGATAAAAAAATATCTCTACCTGAAATCTCTGAATGATGAGAGTCTAAAGATTCTAAAAATACTCGTAAGTCTGAGGCTCTATCCTCATTGTCATCAGATACTGTAGATAATCCAAAATCAATTGCATAAACACTATCTGTAACCATAAAGTTACTAGTTGTTGGATCTCCATGAACTACATTAAGTGAATGGAGTAAAGATAACAATTTAGCAGTTTGAGCTAAATATTTTTCAAAATTATCACCCCTTAAAGCCTTTTCGAGAGTTATTCCGTCAATAAATTCCATAATTATACAATTATTCGAAATATCAACACTATATATCGCAGGAACATTTACCCCACTGGAAATCAAACGTTCAATAATGCGAGACTCACTACGCAGTCTTTCTTTAACTAATTTCTTTTCGAGAATAGGATGCCGATATCCACGCTTATTTCTCGTTTTAAAAATAGCTTTCTTACCAAGCCATAGGCCCGTTTCAACAATTGCCTCAGCTCCTCTATATTTTACCTCCATGTAACTTCCACCATATCAGTCCTATATTTTTGATCAACAACATTATCTTTTTCACTTATCTTATAATCTGCCTTCATCATTTGAAGACCTAACCAAGCAATCATGACTCCATTGTCAACACATAGTGCTCTTTCTGGAACAAAACACTTGACACCACGCTCTTCAGTCATTATATTTACCATTTCTCTAAGACGTGAATTACAAGCCACACCCCCTCCTAAAACTAATTCTTTTTTTGCAGTATGGGCCAAAGCCCTCTCTGATACTTCACAAGACATTGCAAACGCAATCTCCTGAATTGAATAAGCAACCTTGCTAAGAGAATGCCCTGAATCCAATTTCTGCTTAGCTGCAGTCATTAAGCCTGAAAATGCTAGATCCATACCTTTTACAGAATAAGGCAAATCCAAAAGATCATCACCCTCGGCTACTTTCTCAAGTTTAGGACCACCAGGGAATCCCATTCCTACCTCTCTGGCAAATTTATCCAAACCATTTCCGATACCTATGTCTATTGTTTCTCCAAATACTCTGTAACGACCTGCAGCATAGGCAATTACTTGTGTATTTGCACCTGAAAGATAAAGTAAAACGGGATCAGTTGCCCCTTCAAGAAGACCTATTTCCAAATGAGCCACACAATGATTAACACCTAAAAGTGGAATTTCATGAGAATATGCAAAAGCCCGTGCTGCCGTAGCTCCAGTACGCAAGCAAGGTCCAAGGCCAGGGCCTCTTGCATAAGACACAAGAGAAATATCTCCTGGTGTTATATTCGCCTCTTCTAGGGCTAATTTAAACAAATCCGGTAATTTTTCAGAATGATGGTTAGCCGCTTCTCTGGGATGTATCCCTCCTTCTTTAGGAACGTAAAGTGCTCTCTGATTAGAAAGTATTTTACCTTCTGAAGTAATCAAACCAACACCTGCGGTGTGTGCAGTAGATTCAATACCTATTGCTATTTTACTCAAGGTCTTTCTCATCATCTATTTCTTCAGATAACGCAATTTCTCTTAAGTGCTCGTCTTCCGAAATAGTATCCTCTGGACTTGAGTCGTCAATTGAATCTGATGTAATTACTTCTTCTTCAATACCTGTGTAAATTATGTAACTGCACAAACTCATTAGTGTAAATACCGCTAATAATGCAGTCCAAGAACCTGAAGATTTAGTATTAATCTCAGAATCTGATTCAACTTGCAAAAAACGATACACTGAAATAGTATAATCCGTTAAATCTCCGGAATAATCAATAATAACTGCACTAACTCCGAAAGACATAGGACCCTCTACTGAAGCTGTCCATGATACATTTGTCCTCTTTGAATAATTGGAATCTAATAAAATAGCCGTTGTAGAATAACCTGTATTGCCATTTATTAGAAGATTTAAATTGAAATTATAAAAATTTATATCTGTTGGATTACTAACTATAACACTAAAATTAATATTAGACCATTTTGAAGCCTTCTGACCCATTTCTAAAACTTCATCATCTGTAAAAATTATTGGGTCACTTAAACTAATTAATGTGTGGTTTAAATTGAAATTTTGAATTATTTCTGTATTTTCAATTATTCTACCTTCCCAATATTTATCTACAAATCCAAAATGAAGATTAAGATAAAATGAAAGTTGCGTGGTATGATTTACCCTATAACCAGAAGAATTTATCTCATACTCTTTAGCCCAGTTCCAAGTTCCAATCATCTCATTATCTTTCCACTGTCTTACTTCAAAACCATGAATGGGCAATCCAGTAGAATTATCAAATGGTGAAAAAGTAAGCCACCACTCCTGCGTCATTTGTGTACTACAATTATAATAGAATATAGACTCTAAATCTGGAATTTCACCAATAGAACGTAAACCTTGAGTATAATTCCTAATAGACACACTCGATGCTTTCAAAGTAGTATTTTCAGAAAAAATACCATAATTAATCATATTAAAACCATCAAGAACTAATCCCGTAATTTCAACATCTCCTTTTACTAGCCAAATCATTCCGTAATAAATTTCTGAATTGTATACTGAAAGGCTACTTCCATTTAAAACTAAAGTATAAGGTGAAATAATAGATTCATTATCTATTCCTGTATTACTGCTGGTTTCCATTGTGCTAATTGTTGTATTAAATAAATTTAACTGGCCACCGGGTTTAATTCTTATTTCAGAAGTAGTAAGATCTAAAGTTCTGTTAACATTCAAACTACAATTTTCAAATGTTAATTGACCATTGACCAGAATATCACCCTGAAGCCAAATCTGATCATCTGTAAAAGTTCTAACCTCTCCATCAGCTATAGTTAAATTATCAAATTTATGCATCTCAGATGATGCATTAAAAGTTAGAAAAACAATCGTAAAAAAGAAAAATGCTGACACTATACCAAATATGCGCATGCAGTTCCAAAGAAAAGTCCATATAAATCCAACCGCCCCCAAAAAATTGAGTGATATTTGTTTTAAAGGGAGCCTTATTTGACATAATAATGAAACGGCTTTCAGGAATAATTATTGCAATTGTCATTCTTTCACTGCCTCTAGCGCACAGTGAAGTTGACATGTATGTTAGTAACCCCGGTAAAATTCCTGATTTTCATAATTTTAGCACACCGCAACTAGAACCTGGGCAAAGTGGTGATTTTTCTTTAGATGTATTAAATAGATATAACGAAAGTTTAGACAATATTACCGTTATTGCAGAGATTTATCAAAGAGCTGATATCGATGAATCTGAAAGTTTAGACGCCATTAAAAGCTCTGAAAGACCATATATCCAAAATACGATTTGGACCTCAAATCTACTTGCAGAAGAAAATAGCCTTAAAACTACAGATTTGAAAAGAGCCATCTTTGAAATAGATGAAATTCAATCTAATGAAACTATAACTTTAGGATTTCAAATCATAACTAATGAGGATACAAAGGAAGGAACTTATTTCGTTAGATTTGATATGGAGTTTCAACATAATGGAACTGAAAGGCAAATGCAATCCCGTGGCCACTGGAGTATGAATGAATGGAACAATGCTACCAACAATGTTCCTTCGGGCTCACCAGGAAATATAAATCTAACTGTATTAGATGTAGATGGAATTATACCGGACTCTTCTTTTGGGATTAAAAAACCAATACCAAAATGGCCATTATACTTACTTATTAGCTTAACAATAATTTTTGCTGGGCTTTCGGTAATTTTTTATCTTGAAGAAGAAGGGAATTATCCTGAACTAAATAAATGGCTTCAAAAGCAAAGGGGCAAACTTAATGAGTTTAGGTTGCGCTTTAAGTACCGAAAACGCAGCTAGAGAGGCATAATCCAAATCTCCTGTTTTCTCTATTGCACTCTTAACTTTAGGTTCACCGAGTATTGAAATAATTTCAGCTAATTGATCATCATTAAGACTCAAAAAAGCTCTTCGTAAGTGATAACCCTTAGATAATTCTCCACCTATACGCTCCTTTAGTAAACCTTGATAAGGACTTAAAGTTTTAGAATCAAACTTTTCTTTCTGATGAGCATTTTCAATAACTTCTGATGCAGCATCTGCTGAAATTAAACCTGAATAAATTCCACCACCCGAAGTTGGCTTAGCCATACCTGCCGCATCACCAGTCAAAAGAATATTATCTGCATAACTAGGTTCCCTAATTCCAAAAGGAATTAGCCCACTTACACGATTAATAATCTTAGCACCTCCTAAAAGTTTCGAAGGCGCTCCTTTATGGAAATAGTCTCTAAAGAAGTTCTTAGGCCTGTCTGGAAGCACAGTAGCCATTCCTATACGGCCCGTGTTTGGACCTGTTGGAATGCCCCAGCCAAAAAAACGTGGAGCCAATTCTGAACCTACAAATAAGTCAACATGATTATCTATTCCTTGATAGCCTTCAACATCTGCACCAAAGGCTGCTAGAACTTCTCTTTTACTACTAAGACCTGCATCTCTAGCAACTCTAGATGCTGGACCATCGGAACCAATTAACATCTTAGTTTCAAGCTCTATTTTACCACTCTTACTCTGAATCGTTGCTATTATTCCGTTAGATGATTTTCTATGACCCAAATATCTGTGACCTGATTTTAAATCGGCACCACAATCTGTAGCTTTTTCGGCAATTGAACGGTCTAAATCTGGCCTATCAATTACTAACGCTTTAGTCTCATTAGCCTGGAAATTCAAAAACGATTCCTTGGGCCCCCATAATCGGGCACCATTCATTTCTTGAGAAACTGGACGCCTATATCCCAGATACTCGAATGTTCGTGGAGTTATTAATCCAGCACATTGACAAGGTTCCCCAACTATCTCATGCTCTTCAACAATTGATGTAGAATAACCGGCCTTAGCTAAATTCCAAGCTGTTCGTGAACCGCTAGGTCCAGCTCCGATTACTAAAGCATCAAGCATTTACTTAAATCACTCAAGAGGTACTAAATCTATTTGACAGCTGTCAGACAAACCTGCATCTGCTAAAGATAAATTAACATCTACTGGCGCTCCATTGAGCATAACTGCAAAGTTTGCATGTGGCAATCCGAATTTATCTATACAATTCTGTAGCAACTTGTTAACTGGCATATTGGAAGGCACCTTAACATTTGCAGTCTTACCATCTACTGAAGATACGATTACAACACCTATCTTTGAAGGCGCTGCAACTGGAGCTGCAGATTCTTCTTCAGAATCATCTTCTGAAGACTCCTTCTCATCCCTTGAACTAGGACGGCCGCTACTTCCCCGTCTTCTCCTTAATACTGGAACTGCAATCATTGCAAGTACTAATCCAATGCCAGCCAAGAATGGCCAGAGTAATGGTACTCCCTTAATCAATTCTCTTTCAGTTAAATCTGAAATAAATTCAATTTCACCTAAAACTGCAGATAACACTAATGGGAAAGTGTCTTGAAATTCATCATTATCAGTTCCGCCACCATTGGTATTCAAATCGCAAGAATTACATTGCTTAATTTCAAAACCACCACTACCGGCATCAATTGTATAAGTTAAATCAAGTTCATCTTTGTTATCCTCGTTAGGAACTTTCCAAGAGAACTTAACTTCAGCTGTATCTCCTTTATTAATTGTTTCACCTACTTGTTGATCAAGCTCAGTGCCAGTTCCATCTTCAAAAATAATTGTTAACGCTTTACTACCGATTATCCAATCTGCATTACCAATATTTTCTATTGTAACTGTAATTTCTACATCTTCATCGACTTCAGGATTACGAGGATCCATAGATACTTTCTTTATAATAAAATCAGGCAATATTTCAAATTTTACCTCTGAACCACTTTGTTCAAAGACTCCTGAACGTGGATATTCATTATCTGCATAACGACCTAACTCATCAAACATATGTCCGGTTTCAGGTGAAAATCCATCTCCAGCGGTTTCACATTCAAAGATATTAAAATCATCACAAACTGGATTTATCTCAGCTCTGAAAGTAGTCCATTCTTCTTCAATTGCTTTCCAACGGAAACGAACATCTGTTGTTTCTCCTGCATCAACATCAAAATCTACATAGTCTTTGTTAGTACGGTCCTTTAGAACTTCATTATCTTCACTACTATCTGCAGTAATATAGAGTCTAGCGCCATCAACATCTGCTGCACCAGTATTACTTACAGTAACTGTGAATGTTACTATATCATCTATGTTAGGTACATTACTAGCTGGATTTCCGGCATACTTACTATCAATACGCATTGCATCAATAACTAAATCTGGTTTTACACGTAATAATTCTGAATATCGAGCATCATTATTATTTTCATTAGGTTCCAATATTTTTCCACTGTCATCATCATCGTCATAATCTGC
The DNA here is from genome assembly GCA_014240255.1 of Methanobacteriota archaeon. Taxonomy (GTDB): domain Archaea; phylum Thermoplasmatota; class Poseidoniia; order MGIII; family CG-Epi1; genus CG-Epi1. Next base: position 33,918 of record JAAZXG010000005.1, on the reverse strand, counting down.
ACGAACTTCAACATACCATTCTCCACCTTTGATTAACCAATCATCTGAAGCTATAGACTTTTGAGATTTTGATTTAATATTTGTTGTTTTGTCGTACAATGAATAAATCCAAGTATTCTCTCCTTCATCAAATTCAAAACCAATCCAATCTTCGTTAGTCGCTACTTCGTTATCAGTTGGAGCCTGCTTAGGATAGAAATAAATTTCAATTCGTACATCATCGGCATCGGCTGAGCCCATATTTTGAACATCAACCAATATGACTACTGTATCTCCATCTTGAACTTGTGATGCATTACCAACTACGCCATCAATTTCTAAAGCTATATCTGCTTGTGTGATTATGAGCTCAGGTCTTTGAACTACTACTGTCAATGTTATATCTTCACGAGCATTAGTATCATCTTCTTCATCTCTTACAGATATTTGAATGGTATAATTACCTTCATCAGCAGTGTCTGCAACTTCAACAAATACCCAAAGATCATCTAATTCCCCATCATCTATAGAGAAACCAGATGTTGTAGACCAAGCTTGTGTTTTAGAACTATCCTGCCAAAAAGTAACAGCCCAGTCGTCGTCAAGTGTAGATACTATTTCAGGTATAAATATATCCGGATTAGTTCCAGTATTATCTAATTTAACCTTAAATTTTACACTATTCTGTGCAGAAGTTCCCCCATAATCAGGATATATCTCTTGGTATTCATCAATCGCTGTTGCCTCCAAATCTCTTTTTGGTGCAGCAATATTGATTATTACTGAAGTCGTACTTTGAGTTTCTTCTTCAACATTTCTTAGAGTGATAGACATTGTATAATTTCCTTCATCTACCTCATCAGCGTCTACTTCCGCAATAAACCAAAGAGACTTACTTTGGCCCGCTTCTAACTCTTGACCTGACGAAGACCATTTATCACTTGAAGAACCTGGATTACCTGAATTCTTTGTAAAGAAATCGGAGTCCCATCCAGTTCCAAGGACATTATCTAACTCCGCAGTAAATTTATCATCATGTGAACCAGTATTCGTTACAGTAATCTTGAAACGCGCAGTATTCTTTTCTTCATTTCCTACTTCGGGTGATAAAGTAACTTCCTCTTCACCATTTGCTACTTCAAGTGTAACTGACCTTATTGGTTCTCTTACATCTAATGTAGTAGAGGCCTGAACTGCAGGCTCAGCACCACCACCTGCCGAAGCTTCAGTTATTATTGTATAATTATTGGCATCAGAATCGATATCTGGTGTTATACATAGATAAAGGTATTTTGATTCACCTGCACCTATACTGCCTGTAAAACTACCTGATGAACAACTAGCTGAAGTAAATATTGAAACTGTCCACTCATCTGGATAAGATGTAGCCACAGTCTCTACATTCACATTATCATTTCTGTTTCCTGTATTAATTAATTTGAGCGTGAATTTCTCTCTACGATCATTAGCACTATCTTCTGTTGAAGGATAGGTTACAACAGTATCACTACCAACTACTGTAAGACTAGCCCCATAAATCTGGCCAATATTAGTATCTAAATTAACTGTCTCACTTATAGATAAATCACCAGATGATTTTGCCTTAATTCGGATTTCATACTGATTTCCTTCAAGCGCAGCTCTTTCCTGAGTAGTCATGTTATCTATATCATACTCAGGTAAAGCCACAGTAACTGTAACTGATGCGGTTTCATCTTTAGCTAATACTACTGATGCTGGATCTACGGTAGCCCAAAGTAAATCATCATCTAGAATAGACATAAGAATTGTATCACTACCATCTCCTGTATTCTTAACATCCACACTGAAAACTGCAGAAGAACCCGGAGTTTTCTCAATAGCTGTTACATCGGCATTTAATTCAACACCACGAGAAAGCTCGACTTTTATGGTTAAAGTTAGTGAATCTTGAGACTTAGTGCCATTAGCACAAGTATCACAGTTGGATACACCAGATACATTGACTACATAATCTCCCTTATTTGTTCCTTCTGGAACCGTAATTGATAAACCTACCAAACCTGAAGAACTTTCTACAACATTCAAGAATGAGGTATTAAATTCTAAACCTGTCCAGCCATCTGGGGCTGTAGATGATAAGGCAACAATATCGTCACCTGTTCCTAAATTATCAACTGTTATAGTAACTGTTACAGGCGTTCCAATAATTGCATCAATCGTGCTAGATTCAACTGAAAGATCAATCCAATATTCCTGATTAACAATTGTAGTAACTCCTACTGTTGTGTTAACCCATTTTGGTGGATTTTCATCTGCTGCACCAAGTGAAGATGCAGTAATGTTTGTAGTAAAAGCCTGGTTTTGCTCACCTGAAGGGATAGTTATTGTTACATTAACTGTTTTTTCTCCTCCTGCAGCTACCTCCTCAACATATTCTGACTCTAGTTGAACTATCCAATTTGAAGGATAATCATCTATCAAAAGTTTGAACGAATCGGTACCAGTTCCCTTATTTTGTACTCTCATCGGATAAGTTAATTCTGAACCAGGATCTCCAGATTGAGATGAAACAATTACATCCACTTTGTATTGCTTATTCACTGAAACTGTTACGGAACTAGTATCATATGCTAGTGCAGAATCATCAGAACTTCCATTAACAGTTATTACATTGTCACCAACGACTGCATCTTCATCAATATTAACGGTCAAATTAACTGTCGTACTTTGACCTTGCTCTAAATCTACATCTTCAACAATTGAACCCCAAGAAGACATCTCTCCTTCCAGAGATAATGCAATGGTATCATCTGAATTACCTTTATTCTTTACTGTAATTGAATAACTTAATGTATCACCTGGATCTCCAGATTTTGTAGTATCACCAGATACTGAAACAGATACTTCATAAACTTGGTTAACATTAAGGAAAACATCTCTATTCTTAGTTGTAGTCGCATCTTCTGATGTTGCCTTAATAGTTATTTTATACCCATTTTGTGCAGTCGTATCCTCTGGTGCTGTAACTCTTAAAGTAGTTGTAGTATTTGCACCTGCTGCAAGAGTAAATGATGACTCACCTAGAGTACCCCATGTTGAATTGGAACCAGTCAAAGATAATGAAATCTCATCTTCGCCATTACCTTGATTTTCAATTTTTAAATTATATGTTACTTCAGTATCAGGATTAGCTGATTGAGTATCTCCGCCAACAATAGTTATTTTTGGATCATATTTTTGTAACACTGTTGAACGGGAAGTAAAAGTCTTTGAAACTGAACTATTTTCTTGAGAAGATACTTTAATTTGAATAGTAGCAACAACATCTGCTGCTGCATCTGTAGGGGCTTTGACAACCAAAACATCAGTCAAATTAATGCTTTGATCAACACCAAGACTACTTATCTCATCATTATCTAACGAAGCTTCCCAACCATCAGGTATTCCATCCGTAATTACAGTAATATCAAAACTATCTACTGCATTACCCTTATTTGTTACCAAAAATGAATAATAAACTCTTTTCCCAGCTTCAATATCTTGAGCACTCGAACCTACTTTCGTGACTTCAAGAGCGGGTAATTGATTAACTCGAACTGTAACTGAAATTGAATATGCTGTTTCATCATCTTCTGAATTTGCAAAGAAATTTATACTTTTTAATCCAGCTAATGCTTCAATATCTGGAGTAATACTGAAAGAAACAGTAGAAGACTCATCTGCATCTAAACTAATTGATCCAGGTAAAGTAAATGACCAATCATCAGTCCCCGTAGAAGTTTGTGAGAAGGTAATTGTATCTTCAGTATTACCTTTATCATTTGTAACTGTTATCGAAAATGTTGCTGCACTATTTGGATCGACACTGATTTCAGTAGTACTTGAAGAAAGTGAAGTCCCATACACTTTCTTTACTTTAGCGCTACCTGCAGTTGTTTCATTATTGCTAGACTCACCTGCTGATTGACAGTAAACTGATAATTGCTTGGTAACTCCACCAGCTGCATTCGTTCTATTTCCTATTTCAACATATAATGTTACTGTACCTGTTGTATCATCATTTATACTAATCTGAGCTGGAAGGACATACATTGACCAACCAGTAGGCACAGTAGAAGCTATACCTAAATTGTAAGTATCATCATTCGTTCCTTGATTTTCTATTGTTACCGTATATGTTAATGTTTCTTCAGGTTCCCCTTCTTGTGTTGAAGGCGATAATGATATTTGATGCTTATAATCTACAGCCTCAGCACCACCCGATATCAAAACAAAAAATAAACCAGCCATGACGAAAGTCAAGGCGATTGCTAGCCAATTAGTTTGGTTTAAGCTCATTGCTATTTCCAGATTGTTTCACCCGAGTGAGGGTTATAAAGCTTAGTGAATAATTATTAATAATAGTTGCTAATTGTTGCTATATGAGTAGCTCATATTCGTTACCTCCAATCCTACTTCTTCAAATCGAAGCTCTCGTCGATTCAGGGCACTATAGCAGCAAGTCTGACGTAGTAAAAGAAGCCCTACGTTTTTTGATGGAAAAGAAGAATCACTTACGATATGCTTCTGCAGTAGAAATATACAAAAAAGGTAAGGCAACTTTAACCAAAGGAGCGGAAATTGCTGGAGTTTCTCCAGATACTTTTAGAAATGTTCTAAATGATCAAGGAATATTAACACCAGATACTGTAGAGTGGGAATCAATAGAATAATCTTTTAAATATGAATCGTCGTGAAAAAAATTACTTCAAAGCAATCAAATGGCTTGAATCGCTGAACTTGAATAAGATAGCACCAGGATTAACTCGAATTGAAAAGTTGATGAAATGCCTAGATAATCCACAAGACAAACTAAATATCATCATGGTTGGAGGAACAAATGCTAAGGGAAGTACTTGCCATAATCTTAATCATAATTTGAATAAGTCCGGGATAAATGCTGGATGCTTTACATCACCACACCTACATTCTGTAAGAGAAAGGATAAGAATAGGAAATAAAAAAATTAGCATAGATGAATTTGCTAAAGCTATCTTCAACTTAAAAGATATTGATAAAGAGCATAATATAGGTGCTACATATTTTGAAATATTAACTGCATTAGCCTATTCGTATTTTAATGATAACAACGTTGATTATGCAATCATGGAGATTGGGCTTGGAGGTGAATGGGATGCAGTTAACATAGGAAATCCAGAAATTGTTGTTCTAACTACACTTGGAATTGATCATGTTGATTACTTGGGGCATACTATAGAAGAAATTGCAACAACAAAGGCTAAAATTATAAGAAGAAAATCAATATTAATAACAGGGTGGGGAAAAGAATATCACCAATATATCCCTAAATGCCAAAGTCTGACTTATAGTGAAAATATTGAGGGATGGATAAGTCTTGTTTTTCAGAAATTGAAAATTAAAGCCTCTCTTGAAATTATATCAATTCCTGGGAGATTTGAAAAATTTAAAAACTTCACTCTAGATGTAGCTCATAATGAACAAGCTATTCGTTATTTGATAGAAAAAGACAACAACTATCAGAATATCATTATAGGGATATTAAGTGACAAAAATGCAAAAAACATATTAAAAATATTACCTACAAAAGCAAACATAATCGTTTGTAACTTATCCACACCAAGGAGTATTTCATCACAGGAATTGTATGGAATAGCCAAAAAACTGAAGTATAGATGTTCTGAATATGATAGCGTAAAAGAGGCCATGGATAGTGTTAAAGGGCAGAAAACTCTCGTTACTGGATCATTTTATACAGTTTCAGAGGGAAGACAATATTTAAATTTAAAAGGACACCGTGAACTATAATTATCTGGTCTTTTTAGAGAGCATATGAAGAAAATAATTTCTATTGCATTAGTTACAATTCTCTTGGGAATAACGCTTAGTGGATGTATAGGCAATAGATTATTTTCAGCAGATGAAAACTCAATAACTATCAATTCACCAATATGGGCTAAAGGAGATTTCTGGGAATATAGTATTAAAACTCCTGGACTTGAAATTTCAACCACAATGGTTGTTTCAATTGATGAGGATGATAATGACTATTACATTGGTACTGGTTCACTTGAAGATGCAAAAAGACATGCTGTCCTAAATTACAATCCAGCTATAGGACGTGTCCAAATGTCAAATTTTGCAATATATGAAAAAAATATACCTCAATTATTAATGGATTTTCCGTTAGAAAAAGATAAAGGATGGACATTTGAATTATACGGTAAAGAGCAATTTAGCGCTATAGTTACAGGAATGCAAGAAAACATAGCAAATATAGTTGCTACTAGTTCAGATGGGTCTAGAATTGATTACTCCTTTGATAAAGAAGCAAGATGGCTATCAAATTTTACTTTTACTGATTCAAATGGTGAGACTATCCTAGAAATGAAACTAGCAAATTATGGGAAAGGTTTCACAGGGAACTCCTACTTTTGCAGAGGTGGAGATTTATATGATGAAAAATTTACTGGACCTGATGTAAGTGTATATGATACGATATATATTAACGAAGGACACGATAGATATGGTGATTGGGATTATATCATCTACTTTTTAGATGCAAATATAGGAAGCTCAGGTAGTGGTGAATTGGTATTAAGAGATCACTTGGAAACAGATATTCTTGTAGAAACACTAAGCCCAGGGACTAATATGCATGAAATGGGTACTGTCGGTGGTTCAAGTGGAAACTGGACATTCGAGATTTCATTATCTGGTAATGCTGAAGTTAGAATGAGAATTGCTGGTGCAATACAGTATACTTACGCAGTATAATTATCTAACAAATAGTCGGTACTTTTGGTCAGTTTCTCTAATCTCATTTTCAATACGTTGTGAAATATATTTTTCAGGGTTTCTAAAATTAGGTATTTTTTCTTCCATTTCTTTAAATGTACTATATGGTCTATTACTGACTATTAAATTCATTGTTTTCTTACCCAAACCAGGAATTAATTCAAGAGAATGGTATCTACGAGAAATAGGGCCGGCATTATTATAAAATTGAATGAATTTTTCTTCGCTTTCTTTAACTATTTCATCTAAAACAAACGCTAATTCAGACTGTGCAGTATGAGTTAATTCAACGAAATTAACACGTGCCCTAACATGATCTATCTGTATTCTTTCTTCAGTTTCTTTGCCAATATAACATCGATCTCCAATATTTATTGTTGCATTAGCTACAGGCTCCATGTCAAATATCTTAAATTCTTCAATACCTAAACCATAAACTACTGGTTCTCTTCTGAAACGTCTTTTACTGTCTGGTCTTCCATCAGGCAATACATCTAAAATATAAGCGTAATCTTCCATAAATCATGCACCTGTAGTCTCCTTAACTGCATTAATTATAGACTCTATTTCTTCTTTACCTAGTGAGAAACGTTCACGTGCAAAAATTGAACGTACATCATCAGGATGTATCGGCAATATATCTGCAATTTTTGCAGCATAATAATCATCAACATGCTCTAACTCAATGACCTTAGCCATTATTTCCTTAGATTCTTTTGGTGGGCTCTGAGCTAATAAGCGAACATGATCTAAAGCTAATTTATGTTCATATTGTATCTGCTCAATCAAATTTAATCTTGTTGAACCACATGACTCACAAGTAGGACCTGCCGGAACTTCTGAATCTTCATCATCAGATGGCTTCTCAACAACGGGTTCGATATCTGGAACTGCTTGAAAATTACCACATTCAACACATCTTAATCTATTCTCACGAATACTTAATTCTTTTTCTAATAATTCCTTTACGTCTCCTAAAGGGACTGGTTCAGGTTGTGATTCTATATCCATTTTAACTCCTTAATTTGCCTTTCTTAAATGCTCTGGACGGATTATTAAGTCCTTGTCCATTTTCCCTACACGGGTACGGACCACATATGCTTTGCCCTGACTTCCTGTAACTTTACCAGTCAAACCATGAAAACGATGATGAGGCTGTCCTTTATGATAAGAAGGATCTATTACTACATTAACGGTATCACCGTCATTAAATGTTTGCAGTGAACGTGTAATTGGAGATAAGCCTCGCTCTCTTGCTGGGCGAGATAGCTTGTGGCGCGAACCACTTCTCAAACCTTGGGATCTTTTAGTCATTTTTTTCCTCTTTTGCTTGAAGATGTAAGTTTAGGACATCCAAAACTTCAACCTTGCATTTAGCATCAATCAACGATGTGAGACTAGGGACCGTTCGTCCATCATCTCCACTAACAAGCTCACGTATGTAAGTACCGTGCTGAGCTCGAATCACCAGTTCAGCCATTCCATCTGTAAACGAGATTACATCTACGCTATTAACCAGACGGGGGCGGACCAGATCTGCTCGACGGTGGGAAACACGTGTGGGTGTCCGTTGTTCGATAACTGTGCTCGTCAACCTCTGCGCACCTTTCTTAAGGCTTTCGATTGAAATTTTATCTGAAATTGAAACATCGACCCGATAAGTTTTATCACAGACTGTGTTCTTTAATTCTGCAACTCTAGGCCTTTTTACAAATTTTAATTTTGAAGCTTTGATACGACCCTCATTTTCAGTATTAAGTTTCTTTTCAATTTCTAAAAGGTCAAGACTTCTATTCTTAGGCATACGAAGTTCTAAGACAAAAGGACGGCCTCGACCAAGCATAGCTGCATCAATGTCCTCCCGACCCATACCGTGGAATAAATCTTCACTACAAGAACTCGCAATTGTAAAATGACGAGCAATCAAAGATTGAACCGAATCGGGATATAATTGACCCGTATTATTACATTTATCACAGCCAATCCCTTTACAACTATGGCATGGCCAGCGAGTTTGAGGGACTGTTCTATCATATTTGTTATAGTTACCTTCGATAAATAAGGACTTTATTTCGAGATTTACAACATCATAACCCGTATCTATTATGGCAACTGCATCAGGATTATCCATCAATGCATCAATTTTTGCTTTTTTGTATACACTGATTCCTATTTCTCGATTTAACTGTGATTTAAGAGCCTCGCCCAAACCTTCGCCGAATAATAATTGGAATTCAACTTCTCTCTTAAGAATGTCTTTATCAACAATGGTACCTATCTTAAAACTAGAAATTGAAAAATCTGAGAAAGACTCGAGAACTAAATCTCTAAAATTAGGAATTTCTGATATCAAACCTTCGCAAAGTGTACAATTTGATTCTTGAGATATCAATCTCTCTTGTAATTCACTGCCTTCCTTAATTTCTAATTGATTGATAATTTCTATACCTCTTTCACGATTATCCAAACCAAAACCTACTTTACCAAAAGCTCTACCAAGACATGATAAACAAAATGGGGCGAATTTTTCTATTGCATTTAATTCCATCATATTATCTTGATTTTCTAATTTTCAGTGCTATTTCAGGTACGTCTGTTACTACTGAATATACATCTTGATGAATAAGTGTCTTCAATAAGTCTTGGTCATTAACTGTCCAAACCTGTACCGGAATTTTCTTACTTATAAATCTACAAGCCCAACCGGCTTCATAAATCTTGTAATATGGAGATATAAAATCAGCACCACTTTTCTTAAAATTATAAAGAAAAAGAGACTCATAGATGACATCTAAGAGCTGATTCAAACTAACTTCAGAACCAAGAAGCATTCCTACTTTAATTCTAGCATCTATTTCTTTAACTTTCCTAACAACATCTAGATTGAAGGATTTAACAATAAAATCATCATACTTGAAATAGTCTAATATTAACGAAATAGTTTCCTTTTCATATCCGGGCTCTTTAAATTCAAAATCCATTTCAATATTATCCTTAGATAACCGAAGAACCTGCTCTAATGTAGGTATATTGGGATTTAATTCTATTATTTCAGAATAAGTCATATCCTTTAACGGAATTCCATTTAATACAGGATCATGAAAACAGATAATTTGAGAATCTTTTGTCTTTCTAATATCGACTTCAGCCATATCTATATTCAAATTAATTGTGTTACTAATCGCTTGAAGGGTGTTATCTTCACTATTTTTTAATGTACGGCCCCTATGGGAAATTATCTTTGTAACCATGTTACCTGTATCTCCTATAGGGCATGTTTAAATATTAAATAGTGTTAGTAGGTAGTGTGTAGTGAACCATGGATAATGACTCTAAAGAAAGTGGAATGTCTGGCAAAATAGAAGATTTAATCGTTGATTTAGGTAATGAACGTTTTATGACTAGAAATGAGGCCTTGAATAATCTAAAAGGAATGCTACCGGCACATGAAAGAGCTATATCTACAGAACTTGTAAGATGGATTCAACTTTACGGTAAATCTGATGTGGGTAGTAGTGCTTCTTTTGTTAACAAGGCTGCAATGGATTTATTTCAAAGTATGACTGAAATGGGACTTGAACCTCTTATTAACAACGGGCTTAAAGATGGTGATTTTTTTGCTAGAAGAACTGTAATGGATGCTATTGGTAGAACCGGACGAATGTCTGTTTTACCATACTTAATCCGTGGAATGGATGATGAAGATAAATATACTCGCTGGCAGGCTGCTAAAGGTTTAGCTAGGTTTGCAGGATCCAGTGAAGCTCGTGAAGCTTTAGTCAAAGGACTTGCTGATAACGACCCATATGTTCGTAGAAGAGCTGGAAGATCATTAGAAAAATTTGGAGGAGTAGGACCTGCAGAAGATAAGATAGAGGGACCAATGGAAGAAGATGGCAAAGGAGATATTGATGGTGATGGAGTTCCAGATTCAAAGGATAAAGAACCAAGAATAGCTGACAAAAAAGTAGAAGAGAATATTGATTATAATTCCATGACTGTGGCTCAACTTAAAGAAGAATTAAAAGGAAAAGGCCTCTCTGTTTCCGGTAAAAAAGCTGTTTTGATTAAAAGACTACAAGAGTAAATTAAGGAGTAGTCCTTCGCATTGTGCGAGGAAATGGAATAACATGCTTGATATGATCTGAACCACATATCCAACTGACTGTTCGATCTAACCCAAGGCCAAAACCTGAATGGGGAACACTACCAAATTTTCTAATATCTAAATACCACCCATAAGATTCAGGCTCTAAGCCCTCTTCTCGAATTCTTTCTACAAGCTCATCAGGAGACCAAACTCTTTCACCTCCCCCAATTATCTCACCATAACCTTCTGGAGCTAGTAAATCATGACAAACTAAGGATTTAGGGTCACTTGGATCAGGCCTATGATAAAAACCCTTTTCTCTTGGAAAATTAGTTATATAAACTGGAGATTTTAAATCTTGAGTAAGTGCTTTCTCTTCCTTATAACCAAAATCATCCCCCCATGCTAAATCAAAACCCATTGAATTTAATTTATCAATAACTTCTTCATATTTCATTTTATCAAATGGTGCTTTGATATTTTCAAGAACTGAAATATCACGACCTAATTGCTCTAACTCAGATCTGTTTTTTTCTAAAACTTTCTTAATTATATAAACAATCATTCCTTCTTCAAACTCCATCATCTGATGATTATGTGTCCATGCAGCTTCAACTTCAGCATGCCAAAATTCAGTTAAATGACGGCGAGTACGAGACTTTTCAGCTCTAAATGAAGGTGCTACAGTAAAAATATTTTCTAAACCAAACATAGATGCTTCAGCATATAATTGCCAAGACTGACTAAGATGAGCATAAAACTTCTGTCCCGATTTCTCAGTTTCATCATCATAATGAACATTGAATAACGTTGAACCTCCTTCGCAAGCAGAGGTTGTGAAACTAGGAGATTGTATTTCAGTATAATCTAAATTCTGCCAATAATCTCTAAAAGCCTTGAAAACAGTCGAACGAATCTTAAGGGCTGAAACCATATTCCGACTACGTAACCATAAGTGCCGATTATTCAAAAGGTGTTCATCGCTCTGATCTTTTGTTATCGGAAATGTTTCTGCAAAATGAACCACATTAAAACTTGTGGCCCGAATTTCAAAACCGCCAGGTGCTCTTTCATCGGCTACAACTAACCCCTCTAAAATTACTGAAGATTCAACCAATGCTTTTCCAGCATTATCAAAATCTGATTCTTCAACATTTTTCTTAGACACTGTGCATTGAATGATTCCAGTAGAATCTCTAATTATTACAAAAGCAAGCTTACCCGAAGAACGCGTTCGATATATCCATCCTCTTAATTTAACATTTTCTTTAACTTGACCACTTAATATTTTACCAATAGGCGTATAAGTTACATCGTCTGGAAATTCAGGATATTTCATTGACATCCGATTAGGCGCACCATCATAATACTTTCTAATGAAAGTTCTATTTACTTAAATGTAATGTATAGCATGTGCTAGGAGTTATATCATGTCCCAAATGCAAAAATGTTTGCGGAATTAGTTTGGAACAAAAAAGTAAGAAGTGCATAAAATGCGATTATCTTATCAAAATAAAAAAAGTTAGAATTTGGGTAAAAACAAAAGAACGCTCTAATCTTCCTGAATTGATTAAAAAAGTTAGGGAAGAAATTGAAAATGCAAGTCCAAATATTAGAGATTATTGAAGAGGTCTGATTTTATATACGGTGCGCGAGTGCGACCAACCTAATAATGAAGAGAAGCTCTCGAGTTTGGAAAAAAGCCGGAAAACAACGATGGAAATGGCGTAAGAAGAAGATGCGTCGTAGAAAGCGTGAAAGAAGGCGTAACAAGTAGTAATATTGTAATTGTCGAGATATTGGCTTATAATGGCATTAATTAAGGGGTTAAGATGCCTGTAATCAACATCGAACTTAATGACCTCAATCGAATGCTCAAAGAGCCGATTAGTTCCGACGATTTCTCAAAAATAATTTCTCAAATTGGATCCGATCCGGATGAAATTAATAATGAAGAAGCAATTGTTGAATTTTTTCCAGATAGACCCGATTTACTATCTACCGAAGGCGTAGCAAGAGCTATCAGGGCTTTTTCTGAACAACAACTAGGACTTGTTGATTATGTAACTAAATCACCTTCTACTCACATGATTATATCTAAAGAAGTTTTGGAGATTAGGCCTGAAGTATTAGGCGCTATTGTAAGAGACATTAAACTGGACAATACTTCTATCAAATGCTTAATGGAACTTCAAGAGAAATTACATGTTACTTTGGGCCGTCGAAGAAGTAAAGTATCTATTGGAATTCATGATTTGGCTAAACTTAAACCACCTTTCCAATACACTACATGTTCGCCTCATGAACCTGCATTTGTTCCTCTTCAAAAAGAATATGAAATGACTCCGGAAGAAATTCTTAAAGAGCATCCTAAAGGAATTGAATATGCACATCTTTTAACTGATTTTGATAAATACCCATTAATTACTGATTCGGCCGGTGAAGTGGCGTCAATGCCCCCAATTATTAATGGTGCATTAACCACCATTAAAGAGGACACGACAGAGGTCTTGATTGATGTTACTGGACTGGATAGAGATGCTGTTGAAGCATGTCTGAACATTGTAGCTGCAGCTTTAGTTGAGAGAGGGGGAGAGATAGAGCAACTAGAAATTAGATACCCCACCGAAAATATAGTTGTACCTAATATGAAACCGAAAATTCACAAAATTGAAAACGATTATTTGATTAACCTATTGGGCTTTGATCCTGAAAATTTTGCTATTTTTAAAGCATTTAGAAAATGTGCTATGGAACCTGATCTAAAAGATGGAACATGGCATGTTAAAGTTCCAGCATATAGAGCAGATATACTTCATCCTGTTGATTTATTAGAAGAAGTCGCTATCGGGTTAGGATATGATAACTTACCTGAGCAATTACCTCGTGAAGTTACGTTTGGAAAAGCACTTCAATCCAGAAAACTAGGTAACAACTGTAGAGAAACTATGTTGGGCATTGGTTTTCAAGAAGTGGTTACTCTTACATTGACTTCCTCAAAAATGCTCCATGAAGTTACTAAAAGGGAAAATAATAATGAAGCAACTGTTTCCAATCCAGTCACTGAAGACTATCACATGCTCCGTTCTAGTATTTTACCAAATTTACTAGAACTTTTAAAAAGCAATAAACACAGAGAATTACCTCAACGAATCTTTGAATTTGGAGATATTATAATAGATCACACTAATCATAAATCTCTAGCTTGGATTGAATTGGCTACTAAATCAACATTCTCTAATGCAAAAGCTACAGCTGAAATGATTGCCCAAAGATTAAGGATCTCTGGAGAAAATACTGATTGTGAAGATCCCGTTTTTATTTCTGGAAGAAGTGTTCAAATTGAAAATGATGGACTTCTCTTAAAATATGGCGAAATCCACCCCCGTATTTTAGAAAAATTAGAGATAGGTTATCCTGCAATTGGTGGAGAAATTCATTGGTAAAACTACCCGTTTGTTTTGAATCTAAATCTACAGCTACCGCACTAAGGAGTTTATTAGATGAATTAGAATATAGTTATGAAAGAAAGAATGTGCATCGTTCTTACAGTAGTGTTGCAATAGTAATCGCTCTTGAAAGAACAGCTATGGTTTACAGATATATTATAAAAAATATCTCAGCCACTATAGATGTATGGGAAGAAAGGCCTAATTCTGGAAATATAACCTATATTGAAGCTAGAGGAGAAGACAATTCAAAAATAATAGAATTATTACAACTATTTTCTGAACGCTTACCGCGAAAGCCATGGGAATATACTATAACTCAAAAATTGAGAAACGGGTGGTTTAGTCAAGGAATAATGGGTGCTAAGAAATCTTGGTATAAAGTAATAGGATGAGCTTTCTAAAAGATATTGAACCCATTAAAACTCGAGATTTCTTGAAAGAAAAATTTCAGGAATACTACCGTAATGCCGATATTACACTGCCCCCTAGGTTCACGGCCAGAGAGTGGGGCTTTCTTAGCTGGGATGGAGGAATAATGAATCGGCATCAAAAATTTAGGAGCATAAGTGAGGTTAAAAAATATTTGATTAAAGTAGCTCCAGCACATAGTTATCATTCTGTTGCCTATTACAAAGACCCAGGGAAAAATACAATGATTGATAAGGAATGGATGGGAGCGGACTTAATCTTTGATTTAGATGCTGATCATTTACCAGAAATGGAAGAAGTAAAAAAAGGAAAAATTACGTTTTCTAAACTTATGGATTATATTAGAGAACAAACATATAGATTAGTTGTCGATGTATTATTGGGTGATTTTGGCTTAAACGAGAATGATTTGTTAATAACCTTCAGCGGTGGAAGAGGGTACCATGTCCATGTAAGAACACCTGATGTGTTAACACTACCATCTGGAGCTAGAAGAGAAATTGCAGATTATCTTACTGGAAAAGGATTAGATTTAAACAAAATTTTGATTGATGCAGGATACACGAAAGAATATCCTATTAGAGGAAGGGGAGTCGAAAGAAAGAATATTGGTGTTGAAAAACTCCCGAAAAAAGAATCGAAAGGATGGCAGGGAATTATCACTAGACATATACACCAAACATTAGATAATCTAAGAGAATTAGATAAAGAAGAAAGAAAGAACTGTATGAAAAGATTAGGATTAAGAAATATAACATTTAATGCAAAAAATACGAATGAAGAAATTTTCAATAAAATGCCTAAAGCCCCTAAAAAAAAACTTGTTAGAATTGCATTAAAAGAAACGGCAATTCATCCTGATGAACCTGTAACCGGAGATATACACCGACTAATACGCTTACCTGGGTCATTACATGGGGGCTCTGGCCTGAAAGTAACTGTAATGGATTCAGTCAAATTAGAAACATTTGATCCAATGAAAGAAGCAACTGCTTTTGGAGAAAAATTGATTAAAGTACGCTCTATAGTAAATCATCCTGTAACAATGGGAGACGGACTGGCTAAACTAAAACCTAATAGTGTAGTAGAACTTCCTGAAAAAGCAGCAATTTACTTCATGGCTAGGAAATGGGCTCACTTGGTACTTGAAGCATGATTTGTGGAGTTGATGAAGCTGGAAAAGGACCTGTAATGGGGCCATTAGTTGTGGCTGCAGTTGCCGTTAATAATGCTAAAGAAATAGAAAACTTAGGAATTCGAGATTCAAAATTGCTAACGAAAACAAAAAGAAAGGAATTATCTGAAATTATAAAAGAAAAGTTTACTTTTGCAGTTGAAGTAATAGAACCTAAAATAGTTGATGAATACCGTAAAAAAAATAAATTAAATGATTTGAATCGTGAAGCATTCGGAAAGCTAATATCTAAATTAGATCCAAACATAGCTTATGTTGATGCTGCCGATGTTAATGAGCAACGTTTTGGAATCCAAATTAAATCGGGATTAACAAATCAAAAAGATACTGATATAATATCTATGCATAAGGCCGATGCAAAAATATTGGTTGTTGCTGCAGCTTCTATAATTGCAAAAGAAACAAGAGAGCATGAAATACGCAAACTTAAAGATAAAATCGGAGATTTTGGAAGTGGATATCCTTCCGATGAAAGGACAATTAAGTTTTTGAAGAGCTTTTATTCTGCCAATAACAAGTGGCCTGCAGGAACAAGAAAAAGTTGGAAAACTTTAGAGAGGATACGTCCTGTAAAAACGCTTAACGATTTTGGTATAAATAATGATAAATAAAGTAGCAACAAAGCTTGAAGAAAAAGTTCTAGAATTTAATTCAAGAATAAATGATGAGCCAACCTTCTCTAAAAAAATTGAAGGGAAAAATAGAAGTATATGTATTTGTATATCAGATGGAAAAAATTATTCAACGAAATTGGAAAATTTAAAAATAGAGAGTTTTCAGGAAACTGAAGATTCGACAGCGGACGTGG
Source organism: Methanobacteriota archaeon (assembly GCA_014240255.1). Taxonomy (GTDB): domain Archaea; phylum Thermoplasmatota; class Poseidoniia; order MGIII; family CG-Epi1; genus CG-Epi1. Next base: position 17,167 of record JAAZXG010000005.1, on the reverse strand, counting down.
TTGTTACTGCGTCTTCAGAAATAATAATAGCTCTATTACAAAAAAATATTCATCCAATTAAGGCATATATGTCTGGAGATCTAAAAGTTAAGGCTAGTATAATGGATATGCTTTTACTAAAGGGCCTCTTTTGAAATCCGAGAATATATTAGATTAGATAAGTTTGCAATTTCTTTTGGTTCTAATACTTCAGCTCTTTCATTCATATTATCTAAATCATCTAAATCCAAATTTGGAAAATCAAGCTTTAGACAATTACGGATTTTCTTTCTTCGATGTGTAAACATTGATCTGACAACACGCTCAAATGTAGCGAAATCAGCTAATTCATAATCGGGGTCACGACGAACTAAATGCACAACTTGAGAATGTATCTTTGGTTGAGGTTGAAACGCTGTTTTGGATACTCTAAAAAGCTTTTTTGTTTTGACATAATGATTTGCCATTATTGATAATCGCCCATATACTTTGGAACCTGGCTTAGCTACAAGACGATTTGCAAATTCTTCTTGGAACATTAGAATTGCTCGTTTCCATTCATAATTAAATAGCCTAAACAAAATTGGTGAAGAAATAGAATAGGGTAAATTAGCTACGATAACATCAACTTTGGGAATCTCAAACTTAAGAATATCATCTTCAATAATCTGAGCTCTTTTACCAAGTTTCTGTTTCAATACAACTGCCAACCACTTATCTTTTTCAACTGCTAATAAATTTCCTTTTTCTATCAATAGTTCAGTGAGTGCACCCCTTCCAGGACCAATCTCTAAAATATCTTCATCGGCCTCAATGGATGATGCTTTAACTATTCTCTGAGCTATATTGTTATCAATTAAAAAATTCTGACCTAGCATTTTTTGCTTGCGACGAGAATGGTGGGCCGGGGCGGAATCGAACCGCCGATCTTCGCCTTGTAAGGGCGACGTCATAACCCCTAGACCACCGGCCCAGATAAGGTCTCTTTCACACGAGGTTTAACGTTACAAACCATTTTTCTACTCATAGCCATTAGAAAGGCCCAAATAAGACTTAAAGTCAAAAAAAATTATTACCAATAATCCCTCTTTATATGCATTTTGAAGGTTGGTAACCCTCCCTCAATTATAAATACAGTTTTGTGTCCATCGCAATATGCTTCAACAATTAAGGCAGATGGACATTAATCCATCGGCAATATATTGTAACCTTTCACAAGAAGAATGGAGGGAGCAGGAACTAAAAAGAGAAGAAGGTAGACTATCGGAAAATGGAACTGTAATTGTCAATACTGGGATATACACTGGCAGATCTCCAAATGATAGATTTATTGTTAAAAATAAGTCTAATGAAAATCTAATTGATTGGGGTGATGTTAATCTACCGCTTAGTGAAAAATCATTCAGTATTTTAGAAGCTGCTGTAAAGAAGGAAATGGACAATAACGAACTATTCATTTTTGATGGATTTGCAGGAGCTGATAAAAGATATCAATTACCTCTTCGCGTAGTTACTATGAAATCATGGCAAGGACATTTTTCTCATAATATGTTCATTAGGCCAACTGAAAATGAATTGGAAAATTTCAAACCTGAATTCACTATTCTTAACGCATCTTCTACTGAAATAGAAAATTGGAAAGAACTTGGTCTTAACTCGAAAGTATTTATTGTCCTAAATCTCGAGAAGAAAATGGCAATTATTGGAGGGACAGAATATGGTGGTGAAATAAAAAAATCGATATTTTCTGCCTTAAATTACTATTTACCATTAGAAGGAGTGATGCCTATGCACTGTTCTGCGAATATAGGTAAAAATGAAGATTCTGCTTTATTCTTTGGACTCAGTGGAACTGGAAAAACAACTCTTTCAACTGATCCAAATAGAAGATTAATTGGAGATGATGAACACGGCTGGTCGGATAGCGGAATTTTTAATTTTGAAGGTGGTTGTTATGCAAAAACAATTAATTTAGATTCATCTAAAGAACCTGATATTTTCAATGCAATTAGACCCGGTGCATTGCTAGAAAATGTTATAACTGATGAAAAGGGAGTTGTTGACTACAGTGATGGATCTATAACTGAAAATACTAGAGTTTCGTACCCTATAAATTACATTAACAATATAGAACCAACTGAACAAGGCGGACATCCAAATAATGTCATTTTTCTTACATGTGATGCTTTTGGTGTTTTACCTCCTATCTCTAAACTTACTCCTGAAATGGCAATGTACCATTTCTTAAGTGGATACACTGCAAAAGTAGCAGGAACTGAGCAGGGAATTACTGAACCTGTTGCTACATTCTCAACTTGTTTTGGTGCACCATTTATGCCTCAATATCCAACAACTTATGCTGAATTACTAGGAGAAAAATTAAAGAAACATAATGCTCAAGCATGGTTAGTGAATACTGGGTGGAGTGGAGGTGCTTATGGCACTGGAGAAAGAATTGATTTACCAGTAACTAGAAGAATGTTAACTGCAATCTTAGAAGGAGAATTAGACAATGTGGAATTTACACCAGATCTAAATTTTAAGATTCTAATTCCTGATAATGTGCCTGAGGTCGATTCTAAAATTCTAAATCCTCGAAACACTTGGGAAGATAAATATGCATATGATGATAAAGCCAAAGAATTGATAACACTTTTCAAAAATAATTTTGTTAAATATGAAAGCTTTGGAGATTACTCAAAAGCTGGACCTGATTAAAGATATTCAGAAACCATTTCTCTTTCGGATACTAATTCATCATTTGTTCTCTTTAATGCTTCCTTAGCAAAATCATCGTGTTCATAATTATCAATTACCTCATAATTACCTGGAGACACTGTACGAACTGGCATACCTGCCCAAACTCCTTCTGCAAAACCATACTGACCTTGACTACAAACAACTATTGAATGTATTTCATCACTGACTGTATACAAACTTTGAACATGATTAATTAGGGCATTTGCTGCTGAAGCTGCACTAGAAAGACCTCTTGCTTTAATAATCGCTGCACCTCTTTTACCAACGGCAGATATGTACTCATTTTTTAGCCAATTGTCATCATCAACTATTTTTGGAGCAGGTTCTCCAGAAATAAGAGCATTAGAATAATCTGGAAACATAGTAGGGCTATGATTACCAAAAATAGCCATAGCTGAAATTTTGGTTACATCCACTCCGGCTTTTAGAGAAAGCATTGAAACCGCTCTATTCTGATCAAGACGAGTCATCGCTGTAAATCTATTAGAATCAAAGCGATTAGATTGAGCGGCAGCAATCATACAATTTGTATTGCAAGGGTTACCAACTACTACTATTCTACAATCATCGGCAGCATTATCTGAAATTGATTTCCCTTGACCTACAAATATTTTTCCATTGTCTCTAAGCAAGTCGGAACGTTCCATTCCTGGACCTCTTGGCTTACTACCCACTAAAAGACATAAATTAGCATTACTGAAAGCTTCATCTGGATCAGAAGTTACTATTACTTCATCTAAAAGAGGAAAAGAACAATCCTGAAGTTCCATTGCGACTCCTTTAAGAGCCTCTAAAGCAGGTGGAATTTCTAATAATTGTAAAGATATTTTTGACTCATAACCAAACATTTCTCCAGCAGCAATTCTTGGAAGTAAACTATAGCCTATCTGTCCTGCAGCTCCTGTTACTGCAATACGTATTATACTCATTAATCTTACTACAAAGAATGGGATGATAAAATTAACACTCCATAATAACCTAATTACCCATAACCCTTTTAGAGTGTCTGACTATATGGGTAATATGAATGAGCAAGTTACTGATGTGAAAAAATATGATATCAATCGAAGAATATATCTTCCTAAATGGGTAGAAGAAGACTTAGGATTAATGCCTGGTCAGTCTTATGTTACATTTGTTCAAGATGGAAGTAATATTGTCATAAAGAAAGTAAGTATCAGTATTGCCTAAACTGTTTCTTTAAGCCACTGAAGATCACTTTGGTATAACATTCTAATATCTTTAATTCCTAAGCGTAGCATTGCTAATCTTTCTAAACCTAAACCCCACGCTAAAACGGGACTCTCGATTTCAAAAGGTGCAGTAACTTCAGGTCTAAAAATACCGGCACCGCCTAGTTCTAACCACTTATCTCCAAATCTAACTTCAACCTCTAATGAAGGCTCAGTATAGGGGAAATAAGCTGGTCTAAATCTAACATCATCAAAACCCATACGGTGGTAAAATTCTTTGAGTACACCAATTAACATCCCGAAGTTAGCATTTGGTTCAACTATTATTCCTTCAACTTGGGTAAATTCTGGTAAATGAGTTGCATCAAGGGCTTCTCTTCTAAAAACCCGACCAACACTGAAAACTCTTACGGGAGGTTTAGGATTGTTTGATAAATAACGTATAGTACCTACGGTAGTATGTGTTCTCAAAAGTGCCTGCTGAGCCGTTTCTTTGCTCCATTTACTTCCCCAACCAATTGACTCTGTATCTCCTCCATTTTCGTGTATTGATTTAACTTTACTTAATAACTCTTCATCATTGATAATAAAAGAAGCAGGTTCTGAAAGATAAAATGTATCTTGTAATTCTCTTGCAGGATGATCTTGAGGAATAAATAAAACATCCATATTCCAAAAAGCTGACTCTACATAATCACCATCGATCTCAGTAAACCCCATTTGAAGAAATATAGACCTAATTTCTTCTGTAAATCTAGTTAAAGGGTGGAGTGTCGAAATATTTGAAGGTTCTACATTTGTTTCATGACTGTATTTTTGAAATTGTGTATTTTTCCAGCTTCCAGATTGAAGCATTTCAGGAGTTATCTCACCAATTAAATCTTCAGATATACTATCTACATCAAAGTTAGATCCAGCCTCAGTCAATGAAAATTGACGTGAAATTTCCTCTTTAGTAGACAATAATTGTCTACCTTTAAGCAAAGATAATCCTTGTTTGTCCATCTCGTCTTCCAATAAATTTTTTCTACTTAATTTTACTAATAAATCTTCATCAGGTGTCGGATCCAGATTTCCAGTAGGAATGAGCTTAAGGCCTTCTTCAGTCTTTTCTAAATTTGCAAAATTCTTTCGTTTAAGCCATCCAATAACTACCTTTTTTTCATTATCGTCTAAGGGTAATTCATCTATTACTGATTCTCCAATTTGATTAAGCCATTCAACCGCTCTTCTTTCAGGTAAATCTTGCTCAGCATATTTTCTCCCTTCTTCATTAGCAAAGTAATAAACTTTAGATTCTTCCAAAATATCTATTAATCCCTTATTTCTAAGCCAAGATGCAGCAGACATAGTCTCTTTTTCACCAAGACCTGATTCTGTCGAAGCTTCAAAAGGAGAAAGTGTTCCGCTTCTCAAACACTTGAGCAATTTTATTTCATTCGGAGATAGGTCCACGTTAGTCACTGTATTAGGTAGTTTATTAATTTGTTCGAAAGCCAAAATCCTTCAATTCCTTTATGACAATATCAAATACAACATCAGGTTCCTTGTCATTAGTATCAATAATAATATCATAACCATCTAGATTTCCATAATCAAAACCATATAGTTCAGAATATCTATGCCGATCATCTTTGTCTCTATTTTGATTTTCTATAAATTTATCTATTGTATTATGTTTATCCTTTATGTCTAAATTTTGAATTTCATTTCTTAACGATTCTAAATTCTTATACTCTTTTTTAGGAATAGATTTACGGCCAATTTGATAAAACTCTTCACCAATCTCTCTTCTAAGAAATCTAAGTGCTTGTTCTAAAATAGAACACTGAAAGTATAATCTAACTATATTTTTCTTACCCAAACTAGCCATAAAACTTCCCATATATGCAGGTTGTCTTCCTTCAACAACACCCAAACTTGAATTCGTACTAGAGCCACTTATCATCTGGCATGTCTTGTAATCTATTTCAACATCAATGCCCCTTTCTACCAGTAACAAACGAGCCTGTTCCGCAACAGTAATACCTCTTTCTTTAGCAGCTTGTCTAAACAAGCTACCAACCGAATAAAACTCTCCATCAAAATATTCAGCTAAATTTTTAGCTTGGGTCGACTTACCAGTTAATTGAGCTCCAGCTATCAAAATCATTGGCTTGTCAATGATAGACTTCTTCAACAAATTAATGGATTCATCACCAATGTAAGTCCTGAACGCAGATTCGATACCTGATATATAATTCACAATACTTAGGTCAATGCAGTAGTATTTACCTTTTTTGGGCTTAACAAGTGAAGGTAGGTTCTAAGTGACCTGTCAAAGGATCTCCAAAATCCATTACTCTGCCATCCCAATCTTCTTCAGCTACTAGTGCAATCAAACTATTAGGAGCTTCATCTATTATTTTCCAACCCAATTCAGCAGCTAACTTATTAGAGAAATCTAAAACTTCATCATAAGACAGCATGTTCTCTTTACTTAAACGCTTTCGAGCCGGACCCAAATGCATGTAGGATTTAACTTCAACCATTACTCTCTCACCAGCTAATTTAATTAGTTCAGCATAACCTGAAACATCAAAGTCATTCCAACCCTTGACTACAGTCATTCTAAGAACTTTTCGAGTATTTAATCCATCCATTAATTTTAAAGTTCCGAGAATCTTATCCCAGAAATTAGGAATTAATGGTATGTCTATTTTTTTCCATGTAGCTTCATCTGGTGCATCTAAAGACATATACAATTGAGTCGGTAATGAATCCTCATCTCTAAGTCTTTCAACCATTTCAGGATGTAATCCATTTGTTACTAAAAAAGAAGAAATCTTACGTTCTCTAAGTTCTCTAAGCATTCCTGGAAGACCTTGATACAAAGTTGGTTCTCCCGTAAGTGATATTGCAAAATGTCTAACTGTTTTTGACTCTAGAAACTTCTGCTTATCTACCTTTGGATTTCCACCAAAACCAGACAATTTTCTTAAATGACCTTCAATCGATCCTTCAACTATGTCTACTGGATCGTCTTTGGCATATTCCATTAAATCCTGCTTACCTGAGAACATTTCATTTGCTCTCCAACAATAAACACATTTCTGATCACAAGCAACTGCAGCAGGAGTCATTTGAGTACACTGATGTGAACGAATTCCGTAAAATTTCTGCTTATAGCAACCACTACTCTCTTCATTCATGCCTTTCTTAGTCCAACCACAAATTTCAACGGCTGAATGATTACCAACTATCTCATATGATGCTTTTTCAAGTGCTTTTTTATATTCATCGGTAAAAAGAAGATTGCCTTCATCGGCATCAGTATCTGAATTCATTATAACTCTTGAATCTCCCTTATATTTTGAAGATCCCAAGTATACATTTTAAGGGATATAGTATAATCAACCGATTCTGAAAGTAGAATGCTACCTGCACTGCTAGAACTAAATGTGAAAGTTCCACCAATCCATTCGCCAGGAACCTCTAAATTAGACACAAAAGCCACGGCACTATCTGCATTATTCGAAATAGTTTCATTATTTAACATAATTTCTTGGTTAACGGTCCATGGGATTGTTATTATTCCTCCACCACCATTATCTGTTTGGCTTTGACCACTTGTATTGTTCTGTGATGAAACGTCAAATGTAACTTGACGTCCTCCTCCGGCACCTCCATTTGCATCCCAATCAACTATAACATCAAAATAGGAAATCCTGAGATTATCTACATGATCCCAATCCATCTCACTGACAATATAGCCAAAATCAATAGAATCACCAGGATCTAAAGTGCCTGAAATAGAAGGCCCTTCGACTTCAGTAATAACTAAATCACCAATAAAGGCTTTACTTCCACCTAAATCAGAGACCATAAGTGAATTAGCTGCTGATGAGAACGTTACCATTAGCATTAGGATAATAACAAAAAAACCTATAAAACCTGAAACGAGGCGGCCAGTTATACTATAATTTCCAATTCTATAGACTTCTCTATTGTTATAATTCTCGAATTTGGCCATCGCATTATCAAGATTTTCTCCTAATCCCATTATTTGATGCAGTTGACTTGGGCTTATTTAGTTTTTCTAACTAAGAGCAACCCGTTGTTGAACCGCAACTTACGCATTTCAAGCAACTCCCATTAGATACTAAAGTAAATTGACCGCACTCTGGACAAGGATCGCCCTCAAATCCAAATTTACTGGCTTCTTCGGCTGAATTATTCTCAGAAGACTGTGGATATGAAGCCTGTGATACTTCTGTAAAATCTGTTTGTAAAGAAGAAGTGTCTGCAGTATTTAGTTGTAATTCATCTAAAGTAAGTTGTATTTCATGGCCATCAGTTGAATCTCCAGCAGGACTTAATCCAGCATTCAAATTGAATTCAGTCTCAGTTTCACCTTCGCTCCTTACAATATCTGGTTTAAGATCTTCAGGTTTAACATGGGCTAAATCATTCCTATCAAGATAATTAACTGCTAAATCTCTAAAGATATAATCCAGAATACTTGTAGACATCTTAATTCGGTCATTACCAATTACGGGACCATTAGGTTCATATCTAGTAAAAACAAAAGCATCAACAAATTCTTTCAGAGGAACACCATGCTGTAAACCTAAACTTACTGCAATTGCAAAAGCATTAGTTAATGCCTTGAAAGCTGCACCTTCTTTATGCATATCAATAAAAATTTCACCAAGACTGCCGTCAACATATTCACCAGTATGAAGATATACATTATGGCCACCTATGCTAGCTTTCTGAATATATCCACCTCTCTTATTTGGAAGACGTCTTCTTTGGGCTATATATCTAGTTACTATTTTACGGGCTAAAGGTTTAGCATCAGACATCGGTAATGCATCGGCCATCACTTCAACTGCTTTTTGAGTACTAATCAATCCTTCAGCAAGTAAATCTTCTTCTTCAGCTATATCCACTTTCAAAACAGTACCAGACATTAGTGGTTGACTTAATTTTGAACTATCACGGTATAAAGCATTGGCCTTAATCATACCACGCCATGAATCCATGTATGCTTGTTTGATATCATCTATAGTTGATTCATGTGGCATATTAATTGTCTTTGATATAGCACCTGAAATGAAAGGTTGAGCTGCAGACATTATGTTAATATGTGCGCTCCAAGCAATAGACCGAGTACCGTATTGACCACACTTATTTGCACAATCAAAAACAGGTAAATCTTTGTCCTTAATATGTGGAGCTCCTTCAATTGTAAGCCGTCCAAAAATAAAATCATTAGCGGCAGTAATCTGTGCATTAGTAAATCCTAAATGACGTAATAAATCAAAAGAAAAATCATCCAAACTTGATTCGTTAACTCTTAATTTATCTTTACAAAAATCAGACCCAATACTCGTCACAGTGATTAAATGATTCATTGAGGTAAATTTACTAATCTGTGATTCAAGTGAATTAATTATGTCTGGAGTCAAACCTTTCTTTTTCAACGATTCTGTATTTATCTCTGGTGAACCTTCAAAAGTTCCAGAACCTATAATGTAATCAACAATTTGTTCGGATTGTAAATTGTCATATCCAAGACGATCTAACGCAGCAGGTACAGATTGATTAATTATCCGGAGCATCCCTCCACCTGCTAATGTCTTGAACTTAACAAGTGCAAAATCAGGTTCTATTCCGGTTGTATCACAATCCATAACAATTCCAATTGTACCGGTTGGTGCTATGACTGTTGATTGGGCGTTACGGAAACCATGTTTTTCTCCTAAATCAATTACCTGATCCCAGCAACTTTGTGCAGATTTAAGTAAATACTCTGGACAATAATTTGAATCTATTCCTCTCGGTTTAATTGTTAAACCTTCATATTCTTCATCTAGCGCATTGTATGCTGCTCTTCGATGATTTCTCATTACTCTAAGCATATTATCTTTATTGTGCTCATATCTTGGGAATGGCCCCTTAACTGCAGCCATTTCAGCACTAGTTGCATATGATACTCCACCAAGCATTGAAGTTAATGCACCACATATTGCTGAAGCTCGGTTATCATCATAAGGTATACCCATACGCATCAATAATGAACCAATGTTAGCATAACCTAGGCCTAGTGTTCGATAATCATAACTTCGTTGAGCAATAGCCATAGAAGGAAATTGGGCCATCAATACTGAAATTTCAAGAGCCACAGTCCATAATCTAATAGAATGATTGTACTCTTCTGTTTGAAATTGCATTGTTTCTTTGTTATAATATTTAACTAAATTTAAACTAGCTAAATTACAAGCTGTATCATCCAAAAACATATACTCAGAACATGGATTACTGCCATTAATCAATCCATCTGGAGAACACGTATGCCATTCATTAATTGTTGTATCATATTGCAAACCAGGATCAGCACATGACCAAGCCGCTCTTGAAATATTATCCCAAAGATCATTTGCTGGAATAGTTTTACAGGCTTTAGGTTTACGACTTTGCTCTTTGGCATTATCTAATTCAGTTCTCCAATATAAATCCCAATTTTTTTCATTTATAACTGCATCCATGAAATCATTGCTTACACGAACTGAATTATTACTATTTTGACCTGAAACTGTAGAATAAGCTTCACCTTCCCAAGAGGTGTCATAAGTGTCCATCTCGATTTGAGTATAACCTTGTTGACCTAATTCTAATACTCTCGCAATCAAATTTTCTGGAATATATGCTTTAATTGCAGAATTTATAGATAAAGCCAGAGGCTTATTCTTAGATTGATCAAAACGAGTACTATCCTCAGGATGAGCTTGAATTGATGCTAAAATCTCATTAGCATGATTTTGAAGATGTTGAGAACCCGAGACAAGAGCTGCAACTTTCTCTTCTTCAGTTAACTTCCAATTAATAAAAGCTTCAATATCTGGATGATCCATATCTAAACAAACCATTTTAGCTGCACGACGTGTGGTTCCACCTGATTTGATGGCTCCGGCTGCACGATCACCTATTCTTAAAAAAGACATCAGACCTGAAGACATTCCACCACCAGAAAGGGGTTCACCCTCGCCTCTTATTCTAGAAAAATTACTACCAGTTCCTGAACCAAATTTAAATAATCTCGCTTCACGAGTCCATAAATCCATAATACCGCCTTCACTAACTAAATCATCTGATACTGATTGAATAAAACATGCATGAGGTTGTGGATGTTCATATGCATTAGTTGAGCTTTCCAACTTCTCTGTATCTGGATTAACAAAATAATGCCCCTGAGGGGGGCCTTCAATACCATAAGCCCAATTCAATCCTGTGTTGAACCATTGCGGTGAATTAGGTGAAACCATCTGAAAAGCAAGCATAAAACACATTTCATCATAATAGGCCCTAGCATCTTCTTCACTTCCAAAATAACCATGTTTCCATCCCCAATAAGTCCAGGTGCCGGCTAGACGTCTAAACGTTTGTTTTCCATCAACCTCTTCACCATATCTTTCATCTTCAGGTAAATCTTCCAAAGCTTTATGATCTGGAACACTCTTTTGGAGCCAAATAGGTACACCCTTTTCTCTGACCTTCTTCAATTTTTTAGGAATTCCGGCTTTTCGAAGATATTTTTGTGAAAGAACATTAGATGCTACTTGACTGTAATTATCTGGAAGGTTAACATTTTTCATTGAAAAAGCAACAGTTCCATCAAAATTACGAATTTCTACATCCCTTTTACTCCAACTTAATTTTTGAAACGGATCCTTACCACTCTCAGTAAACTTACGCTCTATTTTCAAGCCATTTAATTTAGCTGGCAATCAAGCCACCCCCAAAGGTGGCTGGAGCGATTCATACATTACCATAATTTGTGTTAATTTCATCGGTCTCCCGCTATTGAGCATCCATATAATAAGCATTACATATGTTTTAAAAAAAAAGGTTTTATCCATTTTTAGGGGTACTACCACCTCGGAAAAGGTAAAAAAATAGCATAAGTTAACAAAAAAGGCATGTTGGTTCCACAATATTAGCCAATAAAATAAGATAACTACTTGGTTCGTCAAAAGACGTAATAAGTAAATTTTAAATTATTTACTTCCTATCGTTTCCCGCCAGTCCAAACCTACTGTCCTTCGACCTATCTTACAAACTGGTGGAAACACCCGCTTATGAATCGATAATTTGATTAAATTTTCAATTTTTATAATTAAATCTAAATCTATATTGCTGTTTGAACTCAACTCTTTTTTAGAAATTTGTCTTTCTAAACCTAGCAATATTAGATCCAGCGTAAGATAATCTATTCCTAATTCAGATTCATCGGTTTGACCTTCCCATAATTCAGCAGTTGGAGGTCTGTTTCTTATTTCCAAAGGAACATCCAAATCTTTAGAAATTTCATAAACTTGACTTTTATACAAATCCCCTATGGGAAGGAAATCTGAAGCACCGTCGCCCCACTTAGTATAATATCCAATCAAAAGTTCCGATTTATTTGAAGTTCCAATTACAAGATAATTAGAAGAAAATGCTTCACCATACAAAAGAGACATTCGAATCCTTGAGTGTAAATTACCCTCTGCTGCTTTGGTAGAATACATATTGCTTACTTCTTTAAATGAAGAAACAATATCTGAAATATTGTATTCCATAGTTTTTACACCTAATTTTTTAGCATGATCTGAAGCAAGAGTAATTGACTCGGATGTATTAAAAGGCATAATTAAGCCAACAACATTTTCAGATCCCAGGGCTGAGACTGACAAAGCTAGAGTTACTGCTGAATCGATTCCTCCCGATAAACCTAGAACAACACCTTCCGCGCCTGCATCATTCACTCTAGTCTGAATGAATTGCTCAATGATTTTTTGTGTATCGGCTATTAGGTCCACATTTGTTTCAGAACAAAGGCCTTATTGAAATTAAGCAATAACATCTATTATTAAGAGGGGCAAATGGGCTCTATGTATTTGGCAATAGGTCAAGCACCAATTATTCTCGGTGATATCTCTAAAAATCTAGAAATAATGGAAAAAATGATTATAGAGGCTCAAAAAAAGTCTGATTCAAATCTAGATTTAATTGTTTTTCCTGAACTTTTTATTACTGGATATAATTTAAGAGACAATTATAGTGCAACAGCTGAAAAAATACCAAGTTCTGCAATTGCACAGAATGGAATTTGTGAATTAGCTAAAAAATTTGAAATTCATATTCTTACTGGAATTGTTGAAAAATCTGGAAAATCCCTTTTCAACTCTGCAATCATGATTGGACCTAAAGGATATATTGGACATTATCAAAAACGTTTTTTACCTAATTTTGGACCCTTCGAAGAAAAAATGTATTTTGGTGAAGGAAAAGAAAGTAATGTTTTTGATACTCCTTTTGGAAAGATTGGAGTTCAAATTTGTTATGATATCTTTTTTCCTGAAACTTCAATGGATTTAGCACATAATAGTGCTGATCTAATAATAAATTTATCTGCTAGTCCAACAACATCTAGACCCTTATTTCATAGGATGTTGCCTGCAAGAGCAATTGAAACAACCTGTTTTTACGCATATTCGAATAATATAGGTACACAAGGAAGCCTAACTTTTGCTGGAGAATCTTTAGTAGTAGATCCAAGAGGAAAAACTATTTCTGAAATGCCTAGTTTTGAAGAAGGTGTAATCGTTTGTGAATTAAAGTTTGAAGAATTGGAAAGATTTCGAGAGGCTAGGCCAGTTTTGCGAGATTCTAAAAAAAAAGAGTAGCCTTATTATCAAGTCCCAATCGGACCTCACATGTATGATGTAGCTGTAATTGGACAAGGACCTGCAGGAGGTATTGCAGCATTACGCCTAGCTGAAGCCGGACATTCAGTTATTGCTTTCGATAGAAAAAAACGTGTAGGAGACCCTATACACTGTGGAGAAGGTTTAGGTAAAATTGCTCTGGAGCATACCAACTATCCTGTAGGCGATTGGGCAATTAGAGAAGTTAAAGGTAACAGAATAAGAATGCCAAACGGTAAGTCTGTAGGATTGATGTCACCTGGATACTCAATACACCGTTGGGGATTAGATAGAACCATATCGGATGATGCTGTGGCTGCAGGTGTTGAACGTCATGAAAATTTAAAAATATCTAGAGTTACAAAAGAAAATGATCACTGGAGCCTCTTTTCCAAGGATGGAAAAGTAGCGAAAGCTAAACAGCTTGTTATCGCAGAAGGACGTGTACCAAATATTGTAACACAAGTTGGCCTTAAAGGAAATGATAAACTTCGATTACTGCCTGGTCTTCAATATAAATTCAAAACTAGTGACGTAGATTTTCCAGATACTGATTACTTTGATTTTTACATAGACCCCATGTTTGCAGAAGGATATGTTTGGGTTTTTCCTCGTGATGGGATTTTTAATGTTGGAATAGTATCAACAAACGGTGCAAAAAAAGGATTAGACTATTTCTGTCGTGAACATATGAGTGTTGAACCCGATAAAAGAATAAAAAACGAACTTGGTGACAAGCAAAACGGAGGACTAATACCAAGAGATGGACCTATCCCTCAATTTGCAACAAAAGATGCCTATGTTATTGGAGATTCGGCTGGATTAACAAATCCAATTACTAAAGGAGGCGTTCATGTCGGAATGTTATCTGGAGAATATGCTGCAATCGCTATTCGAAATGAGCTGGGAACTGGAACACTTACACCTCCTTCACATGCTATTAATTGCCATGAACTAAGAGGACGATATTGGGATTCTTGTGGAAAATCATTACATCCTGATTTAGAATCACACATATGGTATGACCGAATTCTCAAAAGACAACCATGGACACAACAGAAATTCGTTGACCAATCTAAACTAATTTATTCTTTAGATAAAAGAACTCTAAATTTAATTGGTGACATTTATGAGGGACGAAATTATTCAAATTTACCATGGCACAAAATGTTAGGTATTTTGATTAAAAATCCAGATTTATTGCCCATGGCTGGTAAACTTCTGAAAATTAAAGCAAGTCTCAAGGTTACAGAAACCTATGGTTGGTAATCTAGTTTAGAATGGAAATAGCTAAATTTTGGGATAAATATTATGATGCTGACTCCAAATACAGTTATATCATGAAATTAAATGCACCAGTTATAGCGATTTGCTTTATGCTCACTCTAACTAGCATTACTGGTTGTCTAGAAGATGAACCAAAAGAACCGATAGTTATTGAAGAACCTTCACTCCCTAATGGAACTTTTGTTACTGGTCCTAATGGGACCTCAATTGAAGGTGAGCCCCTCGCCATGGATTTTGTTTTCAGTGATGTAGGAGAACAAGGAGCTGAACCAAGTATTGGAGTTACTTCAAGTGGTTGTATTTTTTTCATAGCATTCGAAAAACCAATGCGCTCATGCGACCATGGACTGACATGGGAAAATACAGCAGATGGTACGCAGGCATTCTTCACTAATGATCCCTATGGTTGGGTTGATCCAATAACGGATAGAGTATTCAATATTCACATGATGGGGCTTTGGACTACATGGATAGGATGGTCGGATAATGATGGACAAAGTTGGGAAGCAAACCCTCACGATTCAGGCGCTCCAGTTAATGATCACATCAAGTTAGGTTCAGGCCCATGGACTGATGAAGGATATGGAATAGGGGGCGGAATAAGTTCAAGTATCTATGAAACTGCAGTATATTTTTGTTATAATAAATTAGCATATATTTCATGTTATACTAGTTATGATGGAGGAGCTTCTTTTGAAGTTGGAGGTGATCTTGTAGGAATTGCAACAGCAAATGGGGGATTACATGGAGCAATTACAAGTGCACCTGACGGTACAGTTTATTTGCCACCTAGGGTAGAAACTCCGTCTATTATTTTTTCTAAAGACAATGGCCTTACTTGGGAAGAAAGAACAATGGGACAAGATGTAGGAACACCAAATCCTCGTAAAAATGGAGAAATTGCTACAGACACAGATTCCAATGCTTACAATGTATGGGTAGGTGAAAACCAAGGAGTTTATATGTCAAGAAGTATTGATTCAGGAGAGACTTGGGAACAAACCAGCATTAGAGTAAGTCCTGTAGAAGTTATTTCAGCTACTTTCCCACACACCTCAGCAGGAGACCCAGGTAGAATTGCAATTACATATCTCGGAAGCGAAAACGCTAGTGAATTAAACCAAACTGATATCGATGGGAATCCATGGAATGGAAACGCACACTATGCTACCTCAAATGTTACTCATTATCTTTATGTCACTTACAGTCTTAATGCATTAGATGAAAATCCTGTATTTCATACGCAACGAGTTTCTTCCGATCCAGTACAGGTTGGCAGTATATGCCTAAACAGTGGAGATTGCCGTTCGGATGATGGTGGTTCTAATCGTAATCTTCTAGATTTTAATGATTTACACATTGATTTAGAAGGTAGAGTGTACATCGGTTTTGCTGATGGATGTACGGGAACCTGTGCCTCAGGAAATGATACAACTCCGGCCAATTCAAGAGATCGTTTAGGATCTGTTTACTATCTAGGAAATGGTCCAAGTCTGTATGAATCTGTAGGGAATTTGACGGAGTTTTATCCAATTATTGAAAATTTGCAAGAACCAACTAAAAAATCTCTGATACCAATGTTATTTGTTGGAATGTGTGTTCTACCAAGTTCATTAAAACGATTTAGACTATAATCTTCTTCTATAATTTAATCCAACTATAGCTAAAACCGAAACAATAGGCATCAAAATATTAGAAAATTCAGGGATTGCTGAGGTCTCATACCAATTAACTTCATCATCACCTTCTATTGCTGCCACCACATCCAGATATCCATCAAAATCTAAATCTACTACAAAAATGTCTGATGCCTTGTCTACATTAGTAGCTATATTTGTAGCACTCCACCCTGCATCTGGGGTGCCGTCATTAGTATATAATTTAATTTTATCGCCCTCACTTTCTGCGCATAGCACATCAATATCACCATCATAATCGAAATCAACTGTAACTAGTGATATAGGACCATTTGGTGTACCAATAGAATACGCAGTCCAGTCTGCTCCACTAGGTGACCCATCGTTAACAAACCAAGATACTTTATCTCCAGTATAAGCAGTACCAATAACATCCATATCACCATCTCCATCATCATCCATATCAAATTGATGGGAGCGATATGACTCACCTAGTAGCAAAATTCTTTCACTCGTTTTGTATCCAGACACTTGCGAACCTTTCATCGTACCTATCTCATTTTGCCAGGTTAAATAC
>JAAZXG010000059.1 GCA_014240255.1 Methanobacteriota archaeon | reverse complement strand
TATAGACCTGCTGTTGCAAGTAACTGATTAAAGTTTCTTAATTTTCCCAGAGAATTTTTTAATTTAAGTCTTAAAGACTCCTAAGTACATTCAGGTGAGCAGCATACATTTGATGAGTAAGCCTCTGTGCGAAGCAAACCTCAGTCTAGTCCCAAAACTTCCAGCATCTTTTCCCCAATTTCTGCAGGAGTTTTCACTACGTGGATGCCTGCCTCCTCCAAAGCATTCATTTTTTCAGCAGCCGTACCATGTCCACCTGAAATAATGGCACCGGCATGTCCCATGCGACGGCCGGGGGGGGCTGTTTGACCTGCAATGAAACTTACAATGGGTTTGGAAACATTATCTTTTGCATATGCTGCAGCCAGTTCTTCTGCATCTCCGCCAATTTCTCCAATCATGACTATGGCTTCAGTTTGCGGATCTTCTTGAAAAAGTTTGAGACAGTCAATAAAATTTGTTCCATTCACAGGATCTCCGCCAATACCAATACAAGTCGATTGGCCCAAACCAACACGTGAGAGTTGTCCAACTGCTTCATAGGTAAGCGTTCCGGAACGAGAAACTACACCCACAGGCCCGGTTTTATGAATCGATCCGGGCATAATTCCTATTTTAATTTGTCCCGGAGTTATAATACCCGGACAATTCGGACCAATCAAACGGGATCCTTTTTGGTATACAAAAGAAACTGCACTCACCATATCCAAAACTGGAACTCCCTCGGTAATGGCAACTATTAAAGGAATTTCTGCATCTGCTGCTTCCATGATTGCATCCGCAGCAAATGGGGGAGGAACGAGTATCATCGAAGCATTTGCACCTGTAGCTTTAACTGCGTCCTGCACTGTGTTATAAATCGGTACACCTTCAAAATCCTGCCCCCCTTTTCCGGGCGTGACTCCGGCCACTATGTTAGTTCCGTAATCTCTGCAGCCTCGAGTATGAAGCATACCTTGTGAACCAGTGATTCCCTGAACAAGTAACTTAGT
>JAAZXG010000058.1 GCA_014240255.1 Methanobacteriota archaeon | reverse complement strand
ATCAGCAGCAAATTTAGCAGGCACATAAATCATTGTCGCATCTGCACCAACACTATTTTTTGCTTCAATAACACTATTAAAAACAGGTCTATCTAAATGTTTTTGACCACCTTTTTTAGGAGTTACTCCTCCAACTAAATTAGTTCCATATTTGATTGCTTGCTCAGAATGAAAAGTACCATGCGCGCCTGTGAAACCTTGGCAGATTACTTTTGTATTTTTATTCACTAAAACAGACATATTATTTTATTGCCTCTACAATTTTTTTTGCTGCATCATCTAAATTTTCAGCAGATATTAATTTTAATCCTGAATTATCTAATATCTCTTTTCCTTCTTTAAAATTTGTTCCTGCAAGTCTAACAACTAATGGAACACTAATATTTATTTCTTTAGCTGCATCAACAACTCCTTGAGCAAGAACATCACATCTCATTATTCCTCCAAAAATATTAACTAAAATTCCTTTAACATTTTTATCAGATAGGATTATCTTTAAAGCTGCAGACACTTTTTCTTTTGATGCACCACCACCAACATCTAAAAAATTTGCAGGTTCTTTGCCATAAAGTTTTATTATGTCCATAGTTGCCATAGCTAATCCAGCACCATTAACCATACAACCAATACTTCCATCTAATTTAACGTAGGAAAGACCATGTCTGCTAGCTTCTACTTCTGTTGGATCTTCCTCATTTAAATCTCTTAATTTAAAAATATCTGGATGTCTAAATAATGAGTTATCATCAAAATTAATTTTTGCATCTAAACAAACTACTTTTTTATCTTTAGTTAAAATTAGTGGATTAACTTCCACAAGACTTGCATCAGTACTTAAAAACATTTTGTAAATTGATTTAATTAAAGCAACAGCTGCTAACTTTGAATTATCTTTTAAGTTAAATATTTTAATTATTTTTTCACAATCCTCATCTGAAACTTCTTCACTAAAATCTAACTTAGTTGTAATTATTTTTTCGGGGTTATTTTTTGCTACTTCTTCTATATCCATGCCTCCTTGAT
>JAAZXG010000057.1 GCA_014240255.1 Methanobacteriota archaeon | reverse complement strand
CCATAACCATTGCATCCTCTGTATTTGGATATCTTACTCCTTGTCTGGCTTTAATTTCATTTTTTTTATCTTCATCATAAGAATTCCATTCATCATTCCATGCACATTGTAAAATATGTCCATAAGTTTCCGTAAGCCCATAAACATGCATTACTTCAAAACCTAAAGCTTCCATTTTTTTAAATATTATACTAGGAGGTGGTGCGCCTGCTGTTAAAACATAAACTTTATGATTTAATTTTTTTCTATCAGATTCAGCAGCTCCTGTTATCATATTTAAAACAATAGGTGCTCCGCCAAAATGAGTAATTTTATGCTTTTCTATTAATTCAAATATTTTTTTTATATCTATATTTCTTAAACATATAGTTTTTCCATTTAACATTGGAATTGTCCATGGATATCCCCAGCCATTACAATGAAACATTGGTACAACTGTTAAAAAGTTTAATCTATTTGGCATATTCCACGCAACTGCACTACCAGTAGACATTAAGTATGAACCTCTATGATGATAAACAACTCCTTTAGGATTTCCAGTTGTTCCAGAAGTATAACTTAAAGCGATTGCTTGCCATTCATCTTTTGGTCTTTTCCAAACATAGCTTTTATCTCCAGTATTTAGAAATTCTTCATACTCTTTATCTCCAATTTTTTTTAATAAAGATTGATCTGCAAAATTATCCTGAATATCTATTATTATTGGTTTTGTTTTAATTTGACTCAACGCCTTTTCAATAACTGAATGGAGCTGTCTATCTACGATTAAAACCTTTGCCTCGCTGTGTTCTAGAATATATGCAACTGTTTTTGCATCTACCCTGCTATTAATTGTATTTAAAACAGCACCTGTCATTGGAACTGAATAATGAGCTTCAAAAATTTCAGGAGTATTGAATGCCATTACAGAAACTGTATCCCCTTCACAAATTCCAATTTTTTCTAGAGCGCTAGCAAACTTTGTACATCTTTTATGTACTTCACTCCAAGTGTAACTTCTATTTTCATAAATTAAAGCTTCATAGTTTGGGTAAATATCTTT
>JAAZXG010000056.1 GCA_014240255.1 Methanobacteriota archaeon | reverse complement strand
TCATCTATTTTCACTCCACGAGAAACTATTTCAAAACCAGTTCTGACACGTTTTGGAACTAAATCTCCAGCAAGTGCAAACATTCCATAATATTTTGAAGAAATTTCAACTGAGTATTTAGGTTCGCCATATTCTAATTTCTTGTATTCCGAGCCTAATGAGATTGATGATTTTGTTCTCCACGGAATAACTGCTGGATTTACATTAGGAGTATTGGAGTTCAAGGAAGGTAATGCATATTGCCCAAGGATCTTAATCGGGCAGAAAATACAGAATAGAAGAAGGACCCAAGTCAATTTCAAACAATATTTTGCCATACGAACTCAAAATTGTTGATGAGAGAGACCTAATGTCATGCATAATGAATTCCTAAAAGAAGAATAACATATTAGATAAAATCGATGATTCGGTGATTTCGGCTGGTCCCAGCGATGTCTAAACCAAAAAACATGTGAACCCCCACTAATTCTTCACAGTCAGGCACTCTCCACAATCTTCCCACTTCCTTGAAAATCAAATCTCTATACAGAGGTATATTAAGTGTTGACAAATGTTAGAAATGTGTCTATGGTTTGCTATTATATAAAGGAATGAATCTGAAATTTGTGACTTTTTAGTCCTTCTTCTTTAACTTTCTAAAGAGAAAAAAGATGAAAAAGGTTTTATACATTATTTTAGTTTTAGGTTTTAGTCTCACCATAATCTCCTGTGCAGAAAAAGAAGAATCAACAACAACTGATGATACCCCAGCAAATACTTCATCAGATGACTCATCAGATGACTCATCTACTTCTACTGCAGGATATACAAGAGACAATTTACCTGATGAAACTACTGTCGACCTGCCAAGTACGCTAACCGGTACAGCTATCTCCAGCAGAACTGCGTACGCCTCATTGAGTAATTCAATAGGGCTGTTACAGATGCAAAATTCGGTGGTATTTATGAAATTATTTCTGACTCAAGCAGAATTTAACTTGATCCTTATTGATGCAGCTATTTCTCAGTCAAAATTTTCTGTCGGTAATTGCTATGCTGCTGGGGAAATAGATGC
>JAAZXG010000055.1 GCA_014240255.1 Methanobacteriota archaeon | reverse complement strand
TAAAGAACATGATAGTAATCCTGATGCACACGGATTTGTAAAATCAAATTATAGAACTGGATTAACTGCATTAGAATTCTTCTTCCACGCAATGGGTGGTAGAGAAGGACTTGTAGATACTGCAGTCAGAACACAACAAAGTGGTTACATGCAACGTAGATTGATCAATGCATTAGAACACATTAGATTAGAATATGATGGAACTGTAAGAGACCCACATGGACACATTGTTCAATTCCTTTATGGTGAAGATGGAATTGATGTACAAAAAAGTGACCATGGTGAGGCATTCAATCCAAGTAGATTAGCTGCATCACAAGCTATGGTTGATTCTGGAGCAAAAGCAACAAAAGATGAAATTGAAACATTAACTAAAAAATACACTAAAACATTTAGTCCAAGATTAACTAAACTAGTAACTGATGCATTAAACAAATCTGGTCTTAGTAAATCTGGAATTGAAGCAGTATGTAAAAAGGGTCTTTCACTTTATGATAAAGCACGTGTAGAACCTGGACAAGCAGTAGGAATTGTTACTGCACAATCTATTGGTGAACCAGGTACTCAGATGACTTTGAGAACATTCCACTTTGCAGGAATTAAAGAAAGAAACGTTACATTAGGTCTTCCAAGATTAATTGAATTAGTTGATGCCAGAAAGAAACCTGTTACTCCAACTATGGATATTTACTTAGAAAAAGAAAATAAAGGAAATAGAGAAAAAGCAATTGAAGTTGCAAGAAATGTTTTACAAACTAAAGTAAGTGCCTTAATTGCTGATACTGAAACTGATTATTCTACAAATATTAAATTAATTTTAAGTGAGAATAGACTCCGTGAAAGAGGTTGTTCTATTGCAGAAGTTGAAGCAGCACTTTCTTCTAATAAAAAATTCAAGATGGAAGTAACTGGTGAATTAATAACTTTGAATTTGGTTGAAGAAGTTGATACTGCAACTGCAATTGCAATTAGAAATAAAGTACTCAATACTACTGTTAAAGGAGTTCCAGACATTGAACGTGTAACATTAGTTCAAAAAGATGATGAATGGGTAATCCAAACTACTGGTTCAAACATTGCAAAAGTCTTAGAAG
>JAAZXG010000054.1 GCA_014240255.1 Methanobacteriota archaeon | reverse complement strand
TAATACGAAAGCAGGAGTAACTGAAGGATCGGAGTATACTATAACCTTACCAAACGGAACTGCAGATGTAACTTCGACAATTATAACATGGACCGAAGTTACAGGTGTTGGAATCCAATTAATGATGGATTACACTACTTTTGATCATATGGCTGGAAATAGTTCTGCAAACGGAACCGCAAAACCAGCACTTGTGACACTTTCACTTGAAAAAGCAGTAGGAATACTTGGAGATGATGGCGGTTTGTTAGGATTACCTGGTTTTGAAATAGCTATAGCAGTTCCAGTTATTGCTTTTGTTGCAAGAAAATTTAAAAACTAAGTGAAAGCATCTTTTCTATTGGTTCGGAAGCTCGCCTAATCGTTTCTTCGGATAATTTAACTTCCCATTGTGATAAGTCAGCTCCAGAGTCTATAGCTTCAAGTATTGGTTGAATCTTAGTCAATGATATTTTGGCCATATGGTTACACCTTACTGAACAAGCTGTAGCAAATTCAACAGATGGAAATTCTTCCATTAAATTAGATGTGAGTTCACATTCAGATGCAATAAATGCTTTCTCTAAATCTCCATTTACCACTCTATTTGCAATATCATTTCTTATTTGTGTAGTGCTGCCATAATAATCAGCTTCTTGGAGAACCTCTGGTTTACATTCCCAATGCACATACATCATTCTGTTTGGATTTTCTTTAGTGATCCCGAATGATTTCCGTATAGATATTATATCTTCTAACGAGAATTTTTCATGAACTTCACATACTGCACCTTTAGCACTATTATTTTTACCTGGATACAATATTCTTTTTTGACCTTCTAAAACTTTTTCGAGATTTTGCGCAAAGAATAAATCTGGAACAAAAATAAGTTCATTACCTGGCATTGACATTGCGATTTGTTCAGCATTAGCTGATGTACAACATACATCGCATTCAGCCTTGGCATCAGCATAACTATTGATGTAAATCATTACTGGGACGCCTGGATATTGTTCCTTTAAAATACGAACATCTTCAGCTCTAAAATCATCAGCCAAAGAACAACCTGCTGTTTTATCAGCAATTAAAACCCTCTTATTTGGATTAAGAATCTTAGCTGTT
>JAAZXG010000053.1 GCA_014240255.1 Methanobacteriota archaeon | reverse complement strand
GCATACCTCTAGTATGAACTTGTAAAACTTCTTTTCGTCCTTCTGCATCAGGGATTCCAATTTCAATTTCTCGGTCAAAACGGCCAGGTCTTCTTAGTGCCTGATCAATTGCATCAGGTCTGTTTGTAGCTGCAATAACTATGACTTGTCCTCTGGCTTGTAAACCATCCATCAAAGTCAATAATTGAGCCACGACACGTCTCTCAACTTCTCCTTGAGTTTCATCTCTTTTTGACGCTATAGAATCAATTTCATCAATAAAAATAATAGATGGTGAGTTTGTTTCAGCTTCTTCAAATTTTTGCCTTAAATGGGCTTCTGATTCACCATAATATTTATTCATGATTTCAGGTCCCTGAATAGATAAGAAATTCGCTCCCGATTCATTTGCGACTGCTTTTGCAAGTAATGTTTTACCAGTTCCAGGTGGACCATACAATAGAACTCCTTTTGGAGGGTCTATTCCTAAAGCATCAAAGAGTTCCGGATGTTTAAGTGGTAATTCAATCATCTCTCTTACTTTTTTAATTTCTTCTTTTAATCCGCCGATATCCTCATAAACAATTCCAGTTGTTGTTAATTCTTCTTCTTTTACAGGATCTTCATGGACTTGAATAACAGTATCTGCTTGAATTTGAATAATACCTTTAGGTTGTACTACAGTTACTGCAAATGGTAGTCTTCCCCCCATCAGAGTCAAACCAGGTACAATTACCACATCACCTTTTGTTAGAGGTCTACGATTCAAACCTCTTAGAATAACTTCTTCAATACCTGGTCCAAATTGAACTCGACCAGATTGGTCCATCATAGGTGCTAAAACTACTTTTTGAGCAGGTTTAATTTGAGCTTTTTTAACTTCAACTTTATCGCCTAGATTTACTTTTGCATTGTTTCTAATTAATCCGTCAACTCTAATAATTCCTTTACCTTCATCTTCAGTTCTTGCTCTCCAAACAATTGCAACAGTAGGGTCTCTCCGTCTTCCATGTATTTCGACAATATCTCCAATAGACAATCCTAATTCGTTTCTGGTTACAGTGTCTAATCTACCTCTTCCATAACCTACTTCATCTTGTAGAGCTTCAGCAACTTTCAGGGTGATTGAATCTTCTCCCATATATGTATTGTATAATTCGGGTTCAAAAAACTACTGTTGTATAGTTTTCTTGTTTCTTATTCTATTTCCGA
>JAAZXG010000052.1 GCA_014240255.1 Methanobacteriota archaeon | reverse complement strand
TACTTCTAATTATTATGAATATGAAATTCCATTAAAGGTTACTAATTTAGGACAAAATGGAAGAACTGAAGTTTGGCCAATAGAAAATAATATGGATATTTTATTTGAAGATTTTCAAGAAGCAAAACAAGAACGAAACTTTACTACAAATGATGTAAGTTCTCCATTCATTCATTATTTGTCTAGGTGAACCTGCAGACATAACAGTTACAGCAGACATTCCTTGTGGAATATCTCTATCTTCAGCAAGAGATAACCAATTTGTGTTTTCTTCATCTTCTGCGATACAAAAACTGAATTTTCCAGGGTGGCCAAGAGTTGAGCGATCAACATCTCCTGGTCTTACATCCAATAAATTACAAAGAATTAATCTAATTGCTCTACCTATTACTGTTGTGGCTCGATCACTTGAACCTAAAGCATTAAAAGTACCGTTCATTCCGAGCTGTTGCCTAATGGGCCCATTGATTATTATAAGTATTGCACAGCCACCAGTACTTGCTGTTGAACCATGAAGAAGAAAGGGCTCTTTTAACATTGCAGAAAAAGATTCGCAAACTAGTGGAAAGTGTTCTGGGAGACAGCCAGCCATGACAGCATTTATTGCTAGTTTTTCTGCAGTTATTGGTCTGCTTCTAACTGGTTCAATGCCAATCAGGTGTTCTGGTTCTACGTTGGACCATTCCAATAAATCCTTAACTGTTTCTGGGGTAGGAGGTACAACAGGAAGCCCATCTGTCCAGTTATGTGAATGGAAATATTCCTGTACATTAGCATAATTGTTTAATTTGTAAGACTTAGATTTAAGCATGACTATTTTTCTGCATTAACTTATTTAAGAAGATAAGTAATATGCCTTATGATAAAGAAAATATAACGGCTGTCAATAAATTAAAACCGAATGAAAGTTGTCCAGGTCCCGGTACTACATAATTGCTGCAAACAGAAAAAATTACCATTTCAATCCTTTTAGTGTAAAATCGTGTGGACATAATATGACAAAACTGCCCCATTAGTATTTTTTGAAGACAAATAATAATATATAATTTCATAGATTTGCAGGTATTTTGGTGGTACGGTTTTGTTCCCCGCCACCTCAACCACACTACTTATAATTTAAAAATAGATTTATCCCCTTCCTTATTGTTTAATAATTTTTCAATTGAATATTTATATATTAAATCAAATATATTCATTATGTGAATAATCCAATTAAAAATGGAGATTAAGTTGGTTGCTTGGAAAAACCCCATTGATTCAAACAAACATGTCTTTATTGTAGGTTCTGGAGCAGCAGGTATGATGTCAGCACTATCATGTGCCCAGTACGTGCCTGTCACGATATTAACTGATGGTAAGTTAGGACGCTCTAATA
>JAAZXG010000051.1 GCA_014240255.1 Methanobacteriota archaeon | reverse complement strand
AAGGATATTTATCCACCTGTCAAAGCTATGCTTAATCAACGTGTCGAAGAATTACATAATCTGATTGAAATAAAAACGAAAGAAAAAAATAAACGAGACACCTTATTACAGGATATGGAAAAGGATCTGAAAGATAAAAGGGTTGAGATAGCCATTCTTGATAAGGAGTTATCTAAGGTCAACAAAGACATGAAAAAAGTTTTGGAGTATTCAATTCATGAACAAGAGCCTTCCACTGTAGAAGATGAATGGCAATGGAATATTCCAGAAAATAAAATGCGGAGTTACATGGATTTGGCAGATATGAAAACTCGCTCCAAAGTACTTTTTGATGAAATTATTCAAACCGAACAGGATATTGCAAAACTCCAAAAAAAGCAATCATCAATTCAGCATGCGATAAATGAATCTGAAAAAATTAGCCAGAAAAAAATTAAAAACATGGAAGAACTCTGTAACAGATTAGAATTGCAAATCACCAAAGAGAAAAATGATATTGAAGATTTGGAGAAAAGCCTCAAGGAGTTGAAAGGAAATTCATCTAACTATGCTAATCGTATTGAGACCCTTGAAAAAGAATTAAAGGACTTTAGGGATAGAGAAATAGAGTATGAATTAATGTTGAAAGACCTAGATCGTTCCTTAGACATAATCCAAAATAAGTATCAACAGATTGCAATAAAAGAAGAAATGATCAAAAAGAATACCATTGAACTGGATTATACAGCCAACTTGGGTTTGTTAATGGATCCTTATTCAAAACTGAATCTGCTTCCTGTTCAATACAAGGAAGAATACCGCTACTTTACAAGTAACCGCATCCTACAGAATGCGCTTTTAGTTCTGGTAATGGTGTGCTCATTAGCTGGTTATGCGCAACGAAGTAGGATTGAACCTTTGGAAGCTAGCCTTCCGAACAAATATTCTGAACTTTCTTTGCTAAACCTGCGTCAAGAGATAAAGGAAATCGTAGAAAATCAAAACACGGCAGCAAATACTTTTCAGGAACTCATTAATGAAGATAAAACTCTGTCTAATAACATGGTGTCTATGCTCAAATACTTGAGTAATAAGATTCCTGATAGTTTTCGAGTTACAGAATTGGCCCTAAACAAAATTATATCCAGCCATCTTGTGAATGATAGAGCGCGGGACAAAGAAACAAAATTAGAAGACCCCAAACTGATCATTACCTTAAACGGCTTTTATAATCAAAACCTTGAACAGGCATCTATTTTGGTAACACCTTTCCGTACTTCATTGGAAAGTAGCGGTTGGTTTAATATAGTGGATTTCAGTAATGGAGAAGAAATGAATAATGGGCAAACATCCTACTCAATTAATTTGGTCTTATAGGTAAACATGAACCAAAAGACAAAATATGTTATCT
>JAAZXG010000050.1 GCA_014240255.1 Methanobacteriota archaeon | reverse complement strand
GACTAATTATAAAGGTATAACCATCGAGGGTATAGGTACCCTTGAGGGCACTCGTAGGAATACAAGGTCAACAAATGCGATTGACAAAGCTGCTGGAGCTTCAATAGGACCTTTTTCTATAGGTTATACAGATGTAAGTAAAGTACACGTATCAATGGATGATGATATGACATACACATCACCAAATTACCTAAATACATATAAATTAGATTTGAGAATGGTTGATAATGGGGGTCGGGATGAGAAAGTGGAAAGATTAGGAGTTACGATTAGGCTAGGTAAAAGAGAAGGGTCACATTTAGTTATTGGTCATGGTACTAGAACTACCACTAGAACAAAAAACGATTTTTCTCGAAAGCAAATTGCATCACTTGTAAACAATAGTACTGGTGCAAATGTAAGTGGCTATCCAGAAACTAGTTTCCTCAATAGAACTTTTTCAGCTCATGAAGAAAAAGAAATTTTAACTGGGCTTGGATTTAGAAATGGGATAGATAAAGATAATAAATACCATTTTGAAGTTTTCAATATCCTTAAACCTAAAATCCATTTTTCAGATAATGATTCAAATTTATATACTTGGGGTGAGAAAAATACAA
The DNA here is from genome assembly GCA_014240255.1 of Methanobacteriota archaeon. Taxonomy (GTDB): domain Archaea; phylum Thermoplasmatota; class Poseidoniia; order MGIII; family CG-Epi1; genus CG-Epi1. The sequence goes on along the minus strand of JAAZXG010000050.1, from coordinate 1,346 downwards.
ATGGCATAATCTTTGAGACACAAACAAAAAATTATTCTTTTCTCCTTGAAGGCAAACAAACGTTATTGAAAGGAGTTTGTAACTTTGGACCAATGTACTATTGCAGTCCTTCTTCTTCAGATTTAGGAGGAAACATGGCATATGGAATTGATACAAGTACCAAACAATTACAATTATCCATTGGTTTTTTTATAAATGTTTTTAGAATAACTTTAGGATTCGGAAATTCAGAAAGAACAATAATTAAACATAATGCAGCTTCTATTCTTTCAAATGATGCTTATTATTTATCTCATTCGTTTTTAATAAACTTAGGATATGAACTTTAGATGTCAATGAAGAATGGCTGGGTATTGTCCAGTCCCCAGTATTTGGTCCAACTTTACTTTTGCCAATATTTTGCCAATGAAAAATAATTAATGCTTAAAATATGTGTAAAAATAGGGGATTTTATAATGGTAGGATTGGAAATATTATGAAAGTAATTTGCCAATATTTTTTGTTCAATGGCAAAAAATTGGCAAATATTGAATTTGTTTGAATGTGAATTGACTGTAAGTAACTGATATTGTGGCGCACCAGATAGGACTTGAACCTATAACCTACTGATTAGAAGTCTGATGTAGTGGGTAAACAGGGATAGACTGCAACAAATAAGGGAAACAATATCAGCAAGATGAGCGTTACTAACTATTGCAGATTCTCCCCAAATATGGCCTGTTTTTGTAAGCTAATGGCACAAAATTGGCACAAAAATTTTGCTCTCGTGCGTGCGTGTAGTGGTTTTACTTGGAGGCTGTCTGACTGTGAAGAATTAGTGGGGGCATATAGGCAGAAATGCGACTAACTACTTTATGTATCAATGGGCAGCCAGGCTTTGAAAGTAATTGCCGCCTAATAATTACTCCTCAGCTAGAACAGCAAATACCGTCGACTGTCCTTCCTTTTTTTATCATCACACCAACTGATCAAAAATAAGATCACTTTTTTAGCTGGCTTTTCAAAAATTTTCTGAAAACTACTGGTGAATTAGTCCAGTTTGTTGCTATAGTAAGTACTATTTTAAGCTGTAATAAACTGAGCAGCTTTCACAAATAATGATTTACCATCAAAAGGATAATTAGTGACAATTCAAGGTACGGAGGGCCTTCAACGCGGATATATCGTGCCGATCGGCGGTGCGGAGGAAAAACTAAAAAAACCCATAATCTTACAAAAGTTCGCTGAACTCTGCGGTGGCAAAAACGCCCGGCTGGCCATCATTCCTACAGCATCCAAACTCAAAGAAACATGCCAGAACTACATTGATATCTTCCGCGATATTGGAGTTGATCACTGTGTTGGAC
>JAAZXG010000004.1 GCA_014240255.1 Methanobacteriota archaeon | reverse complement strand
ACTTGGAGTTCCCTCGTCACGGTTTCCCGCATTGCGAAGTTTTCGCGCCTGCTGCGCCCCGTAGGGCCTGGTTTCGTGTCTCAGAAACCATCTCCGGGCAAGTGCTCTCACACCCCGTACCCGTCGTTGGCTAGTCAGGTCATGACCCTGACTACAACCTGATAGGCCGCAGACTCATCCTCAGGCGCCGGAGCTTTGAACACAGAAGCATTCCAGCTATCTGTGTCTATGAGGTATTAGCCCCAGTTTCCCGGGTTTATTCCTCACCTGAGGGCAGATTATCCACGTGTTACTGAGCATTATGCCAGGGATACAAGTATCCCTTAGACTCGCATGGCTTAATCGAACTCCAATAGCAGTAGCCTTCGGCAGGATCAACCGAAGTTTTTTTCCTTTCGAATACACACTATGAGTTTATAAAATTACTAGAAATTGTCGGATTGACTGCACTAGTTTCGCTTAGATTTCGAATGTCGGATGATAGCCCAAACTGGGTTGTTATCATCTCCATAACATGTACGCAATAACGGAATGAGTCCATCATAAATCAGGAATTCGCCGAAGTTATTGCATCCGTTTACACGGATACCTGGTGACAGTAAGTACTGTTCAGGAAGTGCATCACTTAAAATGGTCTATTTAAGAAAAACGGCCTTTCTTCGATAATACCTATACCTTTACTTGGAATTGTGAGCCTGGTTGCATTCCTGCAGGAATATTGACTGCTATTACTCTTCCATCTGGTGCTTTAATTTGAATTTGCTGACCTGGTTGAGCGCCTGCTGGAACTGTTACAGTAAGAACCGATGGGGCTGGTGCAGCAGCTGGAGGTTGAGGAGGTGCTTCCGGAGGTGGAGCTACAGGTTGTGGAGGTGCAGCAGCTGGTGGTGGAGCTACAGGTTGTGGAGGTGCAGCAGCTGGTGGTGGAGCTACTGGCTGAGGTGGTGCGGCAGCTGGTGGAATTTCAGGCGGCAGAGATTGTTCAGGCATTCCAAATGCATCCAATTCTTCACCACCACTCTGTGATCTTCTATACATAAAATAAACTCCTCCAAATCCAGCCACAAGTACTACTAAAACTCCACCAAAAATAATAATATTTCCATTTTCTGATGAAGTCTCAACTGGTTTAACATTGGCTGTTCCCTCAACACTTATTGTTAAAATCTTAGGTTCAATATTTACGGTGCCACCTGGTGGATAAATTGAGTTTGAGTCAATTTGAGCTTTGAGATTTAAATCACCATCGTATTGTGCTGGAACTGAATATTCATATGTAACCTTAATTGACTCATAACCAGATACCATAAAATCAACCTCACCTAAAACTGTATTTCCTTGTTTAATCTGTATTTTACCTAAAGCTTCAGCTTCACCATCATTTGATATTTCTATTGTTAAAACTACAGCTTGTCCTTCTTTAATATTTTCATCATTTGTAGTGAATTGAGATAAAGCTAGCCTTGGAGGCTGTGAAACTATAACTTTAGTATCAGTATTGGTAAATATTAATTCTTCTGAATCCCAAATTTGCTCATCATTATTTACGGCAAAAATATCCTTTATTTCAAGTTCTAATGCCCAAACACCTGCCAAAACCTCATTATCATCTAAATTGAATTCTACTTTTGGATATTCACCATTAATCAATAATATAGTTTCAGATTCTCCAGTAAATCCTATATTTGCACCATAATTTGGAGTAGGTACTAATCTTTTCCCAGATTTAGTCAAACTGATATCCACAGATGCAGTTACATCAAAAGTCCCTTCATTTTTAAGGTATATTTTAGCATAAGCTACTGATCCATCACTAAAAGAGTTAATTATATTTCCATCAGGACTGTCCAACCATTCTACCTTTTCAACAGTGAAAAAAGGTAACTTTTGTATATTTATATTTATTTCTTCACCATCTCCATCACCGTTTACAATTTCATCAGTGTCTGTGTCAACTACTTTTAGAAAGAATAGGTCCACATTTTTATTTGCAGTCCATGTTTGAGTGAATTCTCTTGTAACTCCAGGATCTATCCGTGTACTTGGTGATTGATAAATTAAATTGTCTTCATCTTCTTCGCTCTCATAAAGATAAATAATAAGAGTTCCATACTTATCTCCTTCATTTACAATTTCTAATGTCCAGTCAACATCTGTATTTTCAACTGGTATTTGGTCAAATTCAAAAGAAGAAATAATTAATGGGCTTGCATCTTGAATATTAATTGTTTGCGAAAGCGTATCTTCACTTCCTTGTGAACTATCTGCTGGAACTGAATTAACTATCGATACTGTTACTTCCTGATTTCCTGCCGGAAGATCATACCAAGTAATGCTAACGCTCTTTGTTTCACCACTATCAATTCCATTGACAGAACTGCTTCCAATTTCCTGATCAGAATCATACCAGAAAGTTAAATCTGCAGAGGCTTCTCCCTGACCTGAGTTCTTAACATATGCTGTAATTACTATACTAGAACCCTCTTTGGGGCTACTATCACTGAATTCCATTTGGGTAATCTCTAAATCAGCCTCGGCAGTAATAATCTCTAAATTACTTAAAATAATCTTACCATTCGTACTACTTGATACTGAAAATTTAGTTGTTACTGTCTCTTCATTTGATCCTGGATTGACTAATGCATTTAGTCTTTCATTCAGATTATTTGACTGAACTGTGTGTTCTAAATTATATTCTATTTTTAAGTTACTTAGACCTACTCTTCCGTCGCTATCACTAGTCACGGTAAATATTAAAGTAGCCATTTCAACGCCATATTCATCCACATATGTTTCTTCATTATCTATAGCATATGAGAGTCCATCTTCTAAAGCCGTCTTGAACGATTTTAGCGCCCCATTTTCACCATTAGGTCCCCATATAATCGGTGAGTTATCTGAATTGAACTCTCCACCCCATTCCCAATCCTTTCCTCCACCATCTAAATTTATAGTTGGATTCGTTGGATAGCCTTCATCAGCTGTTGTTCGTAATATGATGTCATAATCAATGTTATCTTCAGAGAATAAATCAGCATCATCATAATATGCAAAATAAGTTTTTTCATCAATAGCCATATCCATTTTAGCATAATTCACAGTATGCCCTTCATTGATTGGAAATGTATCCGACCAAGTCTCACCATAGTCTTGGCTTAGGAGAAAACGGTGTTCATATTGACTTCCATCATATTCTTGATATGAAACATAAACCAAATTGTCTTTACTTACGACTGCAGGTAAAGTATACCCATTACTAAATTGTGAATCACTATCGACAATAAGGACTGGATCATTCCAAGTGTCACCAGCATCTTCAGAATAAATAGCAACTACATCAAAATCATAAGTAGCATCACCATCATAATCTCCATCATCCTGCCACACAATATAAATATTATTTTCATAAATAGCGATATCTGGGAACCAACAAAAATCACCGCTTCCCTCTCCATCTCTCAAGGTCACTCTTTCCCATGAAACTCCTAAATCTTCAGTATAAGCATACTCCACAGTATAGTCCGAATCTGAACTCCCATCTTTAGCATAAGCGTGCCAAGTGACATGGAACCTATCATTATCATATGCTACTTCAGGAATATAATTTGTCCCATCATCATTAGTTACTGTAGAAAAATCGCCCCATGTGTCTCCATTATCTTCAGAGATTCTACTCATTATATTATAGGTAAAAATTCCTGAACTAGAAACACTTTGCCACGCTACATATACATCATTTCCATCAGCAACTATAGCTGGAGCATATGAATTTGTATTTTCGTCTGAAGAGCTAATTACTACTGGATCGGTCCATGTTGTACCTGAGTTTGATGAACTAGAAAATTTTATCTCGTATTTGCCTTCATCAAAACTATAATCTGACCATAACACATAGACATAGTTCCCATATGAAGCAATTGCTGGAGCGTAATATGAGTAATAATAAGAAGAATAATCAAAAGTTTCATAACTTCTTCCATCATTCACTCCATTAGAGATTACTACTGCGTCACTCCAACTATCTCCATCATCTGAAGATCTTCGGAAAAAAATATCTCCATCATCATTCATTGCATCATTCCCATTAGTGTCTCCATCAGGATCTGCATCTCCTGAATCTACATATATTGCATAAATATTATCTCCAGAATATGACAGTGCAACAGCTGAAGAATCACCTTCATAATACTGATCAGAACCCACTTCTTTGGGATTAGACCAACTACTTCCATCATTAGTACTTTTTGAAGAATATATATCTGGATCCGATGACGTACCATCGCCATCATACAAATCTATCCATGTTACTAACAAACCGTCACTATCTACGCTAATAGTGGAATAGACTCTTTGGCTTTCATCATCAAAACCATCGACTTCAACACCGCTAGTCCATGTAGTTCCAGAATTGGCTGATCTAGCTACCATTACATCATAATAATCAGAACTATCCTGTCTTGTCCAAGTAATATAATAATTACCTGACCCATCGTTTTCAGAATGTAGATTAAGATCTACAGTTATATCGTCAGTCCCTGTTACTGTAATCTCAGTATTAAATGCCGAACCAGAATTGGAAGAGCTTCTTGCCTTTACAGAATAACTTCCAGACTCATCTCCTCTCTCAGTCCATGACACAACTACATTATCACTTGCATCTGAAGAAACATCAACATAACCTGCATTACCTGAACTACTCATTTGATTTGGAGTTCCAAATGTACTTCCGCCATCATCAGATGATGCGAAAAGAGGAACTGCACTTGAACCTGTAGCTCCAATCCAAGTAACAAAAATATCTTCACCATCAACATCTAACTTAGGATACATATTAGTATTAGTGATACTAGAATCAGACACCTCAGTCTCTGAAGACCAAGTTTCTCCATTATCTTGAGATTCTGAATAAAATACACGATAATCCGATTCTTCACCATCAGAGGTATATGAACTCCAAACTAAATGGAAATCTCCATTATCACTTGCCACAAAATCATAATAATAGATATAATAATCATAATCAAAATCGTCAATAGTACTCCATGTGTTACCTCCATCAGTCGAATAAGTAGATTGCAGTGTTCCAGAATATAACCATCCCGCTAATAGAAAATCACTATTTCCTACTATCAAAGAATCATCATAACTGTAAAGTGAATCTTGAGGCGTTAATCGAACAGGATCACTATCCCAACTACTACTGCCACCAGAATTAAAAAGAATACTATAATATGTGTCTTTGTCTTCTAAATCGCCATTATCAGCCCATACTACATACCTATCATTACCATCTTTTAGTACACTTGGTGAAAGACTATGTGAACCTTCATTAGTATTTTCAGAGACTAATTTATAATCACCTAAATCTCCAGTCCCCTTTGTCATACCCTCAAGTGTAACTTCAGCGTCAGTTATAGTAGCGTTAACTGGTATATACATTTCTACTGTAGTCTCACCACCGCTTTCATCTTCGAATATAGCAGCACTGGAAGAAGTTCCATTAGAAAAAGTATTTTGTAATCCGAATGAACCATATCCTTCACCACTATATTTCCATGTATTTCCACTGACTGTGATAGACACATCATCAGGATAACTTCCATCTTGATCAGCGCCGCCTGAGACAACATAGGATGCACTTAATACTTCAGCATTTGGGAATTCGATTTCAGTATCGTCATTAACTACATCTTTTTCTAAATATAACACTACACTATCACTTTTATTCCCATCAACAGTATATTGTGTTGTTGTTTCTGCTAAAACTACGCTATTGAGAACCAATAGGAGGGCTAACGTTATCGAAGATATCCGCATTTTCATAATTTACCTTTCTATACATATCCAATTATCCATTTAATAGTTTCACTAGTAATAAATAGGTTAATTCATTATAATAAACAATGACGTTACAATTTCACATGGATTCTCTTGATGGGACTTATATTAAGGAATTTGAAGCTGAAGTTACAGCTGTATTTCCAGGAATAGTTGAATTGAATCAGACTGCATTTTACCATTTGGGTGGCGGTCAACCTGCAGATACAGGTAAATTGGTTTGGAATGAGGGCAGTGGCAAAGTATTCGATGTTCGGAAGAAGAATAGAATACGGCATATGATTAAAGGGGATTTGCCAGACATAGGAGATACAGTCAAAGGAAGTCTTGATTGGGATCGTAGATATTCACACATGCGCATGCATACCTCGCAGCATCTTGTTTCCGCAGTTGTTAGTGAACGTTATGGTTCTGACACTGTAGGAAATCAGATTGGTTTTGATAGATCAAGAATAGATTTTAAACCACTAAAGTTAGGAAATACTGAATTAAATATGCTTCAAGATGAAGTTAATCAAGTTATATCAAAAGATTTGAAAATAAGTATTAGTGAATCTGAGAGATCGGATCTAGAAAATAATCCTGAAATAAGATCTAGTATGTCGAGTGGCTTATGGAAGATGCTACCTTCTAGTATTACAAAGTTGAGAGTCGTTAAAATTGGAAATATAGATGTTTGTCCATGTGCAGGGACACATGTTAGAAGTCTTTCAGAAATAGGTGATATAGCATTCTTAAAAAAAGATAATAAAGGTTCTGAAAAGATTAGATTAACCTATAAACTAAATGATTGAATTATATCTTTCCGTCAAATACTCTTTTGGTTGTTGTATTCAATTTATCCTTGACATAATAACTAAATTCTAAATCAATATTTATTTGGCCTGGGATTTTTTTCTTAAAATTTAACTCAATTTGAACCTCAGTGTATGATTTTATTTCACCAACATGGAACTTATTTTCTGTAAATGAGTAGAGAATATCTGGTTTCATTCCTGTCAAAATCAAATATTGATCATTAAAAATAGGTTTTACAGTTCCCAGATTTAAATCATTGGTAGAGTAATTACTGAAATTAAGATTTAAGGATAAAGCACTTGCAGTTAGAGTCTCTTGGGAAGTAATACTAACTTGTATATCTGCAATATAATTATCAACCATTTCTCTATTAGTGGTACCTGTTTCCCCCATTAATGGACTTAAAATAGCATCTATAGGTTCATTGTTTGAAGTATCTCCATCCCAGTTTTTTAAGTGTGGGAATTGAATTGATATTGTTCGAATGATATTTGCTAATTTTCCTTTGAAAAAATTATCAGTTTCACCGTAAACAACTGCAGCCAAATAATAATTAGCACCTCTTTGCAAAACAATCTTATTTTGTCCGTAATCTATTGAACCTAGATCTTCTTCACTCGAAAAGGAATCTTGAACAAAGTCATTAATTGCAGTGAGCATTCCGCTCATTATATCAGAATCAATAGCATTCTCAACATCACTCACGTGAGAAACTAATCTTCCATCACTATAAATTAGATATAATTCTTCTAATTTATACTTAGCAACAGGCTTAGACTCAATTATATTCACATTCTCATCCACCATCTCTTCTTTTCTAGTAGTGAATAACATAACTCCTCCAAATATCAACATAATTCCAGCCAATATCGAAACTGGTATTATAACTTCCATTCCTATTTGATTATTAGCACTGTTTGAACCTGCAGTACCATACAAAATAATCATTTCATCCATATTTAGAGAGATTTCATCAGATATTACAAAATGCTGGAATTCATCTTCTGAATAGACTCTATAGTAGTAATTTTTTTTAAGGTCAGGATTCTTTTCTACATAATTATAAGTTCCAACATCGCAAGGTTCAATTAATCTTTCGTTATACCATCCCTCTGTGGGTGAAGTTGTCCGTTGGATTTTGCATTTAGCCACAGGATCACTAATTTCAAAATAAAAGGTAATATGAGAAATATTAGTAGGTATAATTTGTAAATTATCTGCAGCCTCAGGATTTTTAGTGTATACTTCAAAGATTGAATTCACACCGGCATATGATATGCTAATGTTAGCCCCTGGTTCTGGAACATATCCTCCATTGACTGGACCTCCAAAATAAAGTAACTTGCTTTTATAATCTAGAAAATATTGATTATTTTGTAGTTTAGTGAGATTTTCACCTCTTGACAATACAATATCATAAATTCCATCCCCATCTTCATCAACCTCAACAACTATGAGATTATCTATTTTTTCTAAGGGAATATACTTCAAACTATATATTTGATCATATTCTCCATTGGAATTGAAAGTCTCAGTAGTATTTAGAGGATCTTCCAAATTACCTGCCAAATCAGTACTTTTTGCAACCAAATAGTAGCGTGTTGAGTCCTGGAGACTTGATAATATAATTCCATCTGATATTGAATCATATTCATAAATAAACCACATTAAGGTTTCCGAAGTACCATCTATTGTCTCAATTGATAAATACAAATCAAAGTCTAAATATTCGTTAGCTTTAACATAATCTATAGTTATTGTATTATGGCCCCAACGGTCAGGTACGTTAGCAAAAGTAATAAAATCACTCTGAGAATCATAATTAATAATAAAATCGGGATTACTTTTTTCTTCTAAATTTCCGGCTAAATCTAATGAAGTAATTATGAAACTATAGTGGCCAATATTATCTAATTCATACAAATAGGGTTCATTATTTGGCACAATCATACTTCCTATTTCATTCCAGACGACTGTACCTGGATCTAAATATTCATCCGTAAAATTAGTGTATTTTACCACTAAATGGTAACTTTGAATATCTTCAGAATTTGACTCCCATTCTAATAAAACCAGTTTGGAATCTGTAAAAATATAATTTTGTTGAAGATTTATAAATGTTGTAATAGGAATAGTAGTATCCACTGTAACTTCAAAATCATAGCCTGTTTTTACTTCATTATTCCCATATATATCTCGACCAATAGATCTAAATCTATACTTTGTAGAATCTTCCCCTATAAACTTAATTATACTTTGATTAAAAGTACCATACAGTTGCCATTCTGCAAAATTTAATCCATCATTCTCTATATATTGTATATCAAACTCAGAAATATCCTCAGTAGAAATATTGATATTTAGATAAAATATTTCATTATTAACAAGTGTTGAATTACAGTAAACTTCAGTTTCAGGAGGCGATGTGTCAAAGTAAAGACTAATAGTTTGATTAAATAATATCTCTTTTACAACCTCAGTAGTAATTCCATTATGATCATAATAGAAGGTGTAAGGATTATAAAAAGTCTGATAGCTATTGGAATCTATATTCTTGTATAATATCCGGTTATATTTGGAATACCCATTATGTCTTGTTTCACCATATGTATGTCCTTCACCATCTTCACTTTGAAACCAATACACATGGAATGGGGAAGGTAATGATTCCATATTGGAAATAAATATTCTCACATTAAAATATTCATTAAGATAGTTTGCAGAGCAATCCCAATTATCAAATGAATCTATAGTATAAGAGCTGTCTGTTAATTCAAAACACGTTACACCATTGATAAAGATATTTTCAGAATTCGATGATGATGAGTTAAAACTTGAAATACCAACATCAAAATCCCTAAATTCATTACCAACGAGTAAAAGATTTGTTTCGGTTAGTCTGATAGCAGTAGTTACATTCGAAATGGATCCATTAAAAATATCAATTTCATCTAATCTTAAATTATAACCTATATTTGTAAAATCTAAAGTATTATTGTCGAAGTATATTTTAGAATCATCTGTATTTACCAGAATTCCATACTTCTCGATGCTGTTATCGTAGATATTAATGTCATTACTTGAGCTTATATCCAAACCTATCTTACCTACCTTAATAAATCCTATTTTCTGACAATCCTCTATAACACATGAAGCTGTTATTTGATTTGAATATATATCTGCCAAAGAATTATTTAAGGAAATTCCAGAATTATAAGACTTAACAATATTATATCTTATAACTAAATCTTCACTCAAAAGAATATTGACGCCATTGAAGCCAGAAAGAACATTATTTTCAACTAAAACCCCTACTCCTTTATCTATTTCGATTGCAGTTAGAGTTTCACTTATCGTATTATTAAGTATCTTAGCGTCCTGGAAAAGTCCTGTTTTTGTAATTATGTAAACGCCTTTACCAGACATAGTTATAGTATTTCTTTCAACTATAGTATTACTTCCGCCGTTGGTTTGTGTTGTTCCATCTAAAAAGACTCCAATATCGACATCTTCTATGTAATTATCCCTTATGAACACATCTGATGGAGATTGACTAGTTTGAGTAAAGGTATCTATTGCTGCTGCATCTTGCATAAAATATGGAGTTCCATTAATAATTGTATTTTCTTCAACAAACGTATTAGACAAGGCTACAACTATGGCTGATCCAGAAAAGTTTTTGATAATATTCCCCTTTATTATATTACTCCCATATAAGTTAACATTTTCATCATTATAACCCTGTTTTGTAACTTCTATACATCCGGAAATACCATAGCCGGATGGAATTGAAACCAAAGTTCCACAATATTCGAAAGTATTGTTTATTATCTTATTATTTATACCAGAAACCCAAACATTATCTGGCCCATATACTTCAAAAAAAGTATTTTGTTCAATTAGAGATTCATTAACTCGCTGTAAGACGATTGGTGATCCTGAGTGATTCTGGAAATGATTTTCTCGAAGTGTAAGATTGTATGAATCTACTGCATAAATAGACCAAGCGTAAGTTTCCCTAGTGTTTTTAAAAATATTGTTTTTTATGATTATATTTGCACTTTTAGACAATCCAATAGTATCATAAGTTAAATTGAATGTATTGTTAGAGATTACAGCCTCGTCTGCATTCGAGAGATATACTTGATATGCTCCAGCTTCCCACCAACCTCTATCAACAAAATTATCTGTAAACCTAAAACCTACTCCTGAACTTTGAACACTACTACGGCAATAATCAAAATGATTTCCTCGAACAATAGTATTATCACCCATTGATCGAGCAAAACCAAGATGTTTAATAGTAGAATTTTCAAAACGGACCTTGGAGTTACCTGAATTTGACCAAATCTCTATAGCTGTATAATATGCTCTAGAAAGATTGAAATTAGAGGAATAAAGCAAGGAATTCTCAGTAATAGAAAGATATGCTGAATCACCGATTAACCCAATTCCTTCATTTGACATATTATAGAAATGATCTAATGAGGAATTCAAAGATAAAGCACTATTCCTAATGTCTAAAGTATCAGAAATAGAAACACCATCCTGAAGAGTTTGCTTATTTATAGTAATATTCGAATTGAAAATTTCGACCTTCTTCTCAAACTCTACGTTACCATCAGCATACAATACTACATTATCTAGTTTTAAATTTCCAGTACTTTCCGCAGTAACAAGCCAGTCATGAATAACAATAGTTTCATCCCAAACATAAGTGTATTCATCAATCACCCAATCTTCCCCCTCTTCTGGTATAGGTGTTCCAATAGAACCAGCGTTAGCATCATCACTAACAAATATGATTGCTGATATGCATAATAACAATAATACTAACTTCTTCACTCCACTGCATATAATTATCACTTAATAAAATAATCTGATTATACAAAACAATCAATAATTTTAAATTGATGGATGAATCAATAGACTTCATGGTTCTTGAAAAATTAGGAGATGCACTTAGAGAAACTCTAAAAAAAATAGCTGGTGCTAGTCATATTTCTCCAGAATTAATTAAAGAATTAGTACGTGATATTCAGAGGGCATTACTGCAATCTGATGTTAATGTTAGATTGGCTTTAGACCTGAGTAAGAGGATTGAAACTCGTGCATTGGATGAAAATGCACCTCCTGGCATGACTGGTAGAGAACATGTTGTTCGTATTGTTCATCAAGAATTAGTTAAAGCACTCGGTGAACCTCGGACCTTGAAATTAGGGCCCCAAAAGTTAATGTTAGTTGGTTTATATGGCCAAGGTAAAACAACTACTACTGGTAAGTTAGCCAAGTATCTAAAGAAGAAAGGACTTAGCTTGGGACTTATAGCTGCTGATGTTCACAGACCTGCTGCATATGACCAATTATCTCAAATTGGTGAACAAATACAAGTCCCCGTATTTGGAGATTCTGCAAATACCAATGCTGAAAAAGTAGTTTCAGAAGGTCTACAAGAATTCAAAGATTTAGACATTGTCATTGTTGATACTGCTGGAAGACACGCACTTGATGGCGATTTAATTAGCGAAATGGAAAATATAGCTTCTATTGTTAAACCTGATGATATTTTTCTTGTTATGGATGCCACAGTTGGACAACAAGCTGGTCCCCAAGCTGAAGCTTTCCATGAAGCTGTGGGAATTACTGGTGTAATTTTAACCAAATTAGATGGTTCAGCAAAAGGAGGAGGGGCTTTATCTGCAATAGCCGTAACAAAAGCTCCCATTATTTTTGTAGGTACTGGTGAAAGTTTAGATAGTTTAGAAACACTTGATCCAGATAGATTCATTTCACGTCTCCTTGGAATGGGGGATCTTCAAACATTACTTGAAAGAGCTGAAGAAGTTATGGACGCTAGCACTGCTGAAGATAGTGCAAAGAAAATGCTTTCAGGTAAATTTACATTAATTGATATGAAAGAACAAATGGAAGCATTAACAAAAATGGGCCCATTAGGTAAAGTAATGGAGATGGTGCCTGGAATGTCTGCTATGATGAAGAAAGGACAAGTAGAAGAAACACAAAATAAGTTAGAAAAGTTTAAGGTCTTAATGAGTTCTATGACTAAAGAAGAATTAGAAAATCCCAAATTGATAAAGAGATCACGAATTAATAGAATAGCAATGGGTTCAGGATCTGACCCACAAGAAATCCGAGACCTTTTAAAACAATATAATCAAAGTAGAAAGATGATGTCTAATATTGGTGGAAATCGTAGAATGCAGCAAAAAATGATGAGGCAGTTTGGTAAAGGGGACATGAAAATTTAGCCCCAAAATACAAATACAGTGACTTAGAGTATTGTCATATGCAGAGTTTCGAAGTAAAGCGTGGACACGGTAAGACACTAGAAAATGGTGGGCTAAAAACTATGATGAAAGAGGAATTTGGAGAGATTGTAGAAGATGGTAACCTTTTCTCGGGGTCATTTAAGGCACTAAAGTCCATAAAAGTTGAATTTGTTTCTATAACTGAAATAAAAGTTGAAACGGAAACAGACAATGATGCAGCTCCTGAAGATTCATTGGAAGCACATCAAGCATACAATAGATTCATGCAAAGCGTCACATCATTTAATGCTAAACAGAGAATAGACAGAGCTAAAGCCAAAGCAAAGAGAGAAGCTAAAGCCGCAGCTGAAAAGGAAATGAAATCTTAATGGTAAGGTGTGCCTTAACAGGTACGCCAGGAACTGGGAAAACATCTATTTCTAAATTATTAAATAAAAAAGTAGTACATCTTTCGGATTACTATGAAGACTCATCAGAAGGAACAACAGATTCTGGAGAATGGCTGATTAATTTAAATAAACTGAATAAAATTATAGAAAAGCTAGAACTTGATGATGCTTTTTATGAAGGACATACTTCACATACACTGGATAATATTAATACAGTTATATTACTAAGATGTGATCCATCAATCCTAGGAAAAAGGTTAAGCGAACGTAACTATTCTGAAGATAAAATTAGAGAAAATTTAGAGGCTGAAGCACTAAATATCATACTGGATGAAGCTCTGGATCATATTTCATCTGATAAAATATTTCAATTGGATACTACTAATTTAAGTCCAGACGAAAGCGCCAAAAAACTTACTGAATTTATGAACGGCAGTATTAAATTAGATGAAACTTTCGACTATTCAGAAAGAATAATGGACTGGTATTAATGGTAGCTGACGATTATAGAGAATTTGGAACAAAAATATTGACACCCATTGCTAAACATTTCCCCCTTAATCCAATGGGGATTAGTCTTCTATCTTTAGCGACTGCAATGATAGCTGGATATTCATTTTATGTCGCAGATTATGAAAATACAGTATGGTTACTGATTGGTTCTTTAATGGTCTTTTTGACTGCAGTGCTAGATGCATTAGATGGTATAGTAGCTAGAATGAGAGATTTATCAAGTCGAAGAGGTGATCTTTTAGACCACACATTAGACAGGGTTGCTGATATCTTAATTTTAGGTGGAATAGCCTTAGGCCCTTTAGTTGACACAACTATTGGCTTTGCTGCAATTATTGGAGTTCTTATGTTATCTTATATGGGAACACAAGCACAGGCAGTTGGTGCTGGTAGAGAATATGCTGGCTTACTAGGTAGAGCAGATAGACTTGTGGTTTTAGTTATGGTACCTATTATTCAATATTTTTTGGAAGATTACCAAGATTGGAATTATATGACTTTAATGTGTTATAGTTTTGCAATAATATGTACATTATCTGCAACTTATAGATTTACAAGAATTTGGGCTGAATTAGAATAATATTATCATTATCTTTTCAAATATCTTCATTATCAGCTATTTCAGTCAATTCAAATTCAATACCGCCTATTTTAGATGCTACGAAATTATAGATTAGTGCAAAAATACTAAACATCACAAAATACATTAATGAAAACCAAAGAGGGGCAAAAATAAAGAATATTGCAATAAATCCCCCCATACCCCAAAAGAACATAGATAGTCCTATTATCGTATATATTAAGCTAAAAGGAAGTATCATTATAGATAAAAATTTAGCATTTTGAAATATTGAGATCTTGGTTATTTGTGTCTTCATATGAATACAATCATTAGCTGTTTAAAAATATGGTGGTGGGAGCACTGGGATTTGAACCCAGATCGGCGGGTCT
This sequence comes from Methanobacteriota archaeon, assembly GCA_014240255.1. Taxonomy (GTDB): domain Archaea; phylum Thermoplasmatota; class Poseidoniia; order MGIII; family CG-Epi1; genus CG-Epi1. The sequence goes on along the minus strand of JAAZXG010000004.1, from coordinate 43,304 downwards.
CACCTATTGAGCCGGAGCCCATTAGTTTGCACAGGTCATAGCTCCAATCATTCATCACGATATCAGCAGACCCTGTAGCAATCATTCCTGTATAATTGGAGCCCGCAATGCTGCCAGGTTACACCATGCTCCCCAATATTATATGTATGTGAAGACTGTAATAAAAAGTCTGTGATGAATAAAGTTAATAAGAACTGCTCAATCAGAACATGTAAATGGCTACAGACGAAGAAACTGATGACGAAGAGAAGGACGAAGAAAAAGTTCTGTATGAACATAATCCGGCACCACCTTCTGAAAGAATCTGGATGGACGTTTACCAAGATGAAGATAAAAAATTAGCTAAACACGACTGGTGTTTAGATACTGGAATTATAAAAAATTTGAGCGGAGAAGAAGCAAAACCAAAAGGTTTCTATATTTTAGTACTAAATAAAATGAAATATATGCTGGAAACTAGATTGGGCCGGAAAAGTGGTGCTCCAAAATTTCCCGAAGCACAAATTAAACTTATTCTAAATGATTTAGATAAAGTAGATGGATTCTATGATAAATGGTGGAGAACAGAATCATCACAATTAGAAGTTTTTATTAGAGTTGTTCAAAAAAGGAGACATGACTTGTCCCAAAAGTTTATAATCGACTCAGTAACGAGGACATTAAGTGGTTGAAATAGCACCCTCAATGTTAGGCGCAAATTTCGGAGAAATGAAAAGAGATGCTGAACTTGTAGCACCTCATTCAGCATATTTACATATGGATGTAATGGATGGCCATTTTGTACCCAACATTACAATGGGTCCTGATTTAGTAAAATCGCTTAGAGGCATAGGCAAGCTGGATGTACACCTAATGGTTACTGACCCGTCAAATTTTATCAATGATTTTAGTGATGCTGGTGCAGATATAATTTCAGTACATGTAGAAGCAAATAATCCTCAAAAAGCAATAGAATTAATTAAGAAACAGAATATTAAGGCAGGTATTGCACTAAATCCTTCAACACCAGCTTCAGCAATTGAACCTTTTGTAGATTCTATAGATATGATACTAGTAATGTCTGTTGAACCGGGATATTGTGGTCAGTCATTTAACGAAAATACAATCCAAAGAGTAAAAAAATACCGAAAGAAATATCCTGAAAAAATTATTGAGGTAGATGGTGGTGTAGGTCCTGGAAATGCAGCTATTTTAGCTGAAGCTGGAGCCAATCTTTTGGTTGCAGGTAGTGCAATATTTGGTTCACCAGATCCAATAGAAGTCATCTTGGACATGAAAAAGGGATAGACTTATTAATTAGAAACGTCGTCGAACTTTGTGAACAAAATATATTACGCCGTTTTGGCATCACTTTTGTGTATTACTGCAATTCCTTTTACACCTACTGCTGAAGTTCCCTCAGAAAATTTTACTCATGCTGTATTTGGAGAAGAATTCACCGCTACATGGTGTGTCTATTGTCCCAGTGCTGCTGAGAATTTGATGAAAATTTATGATGATATCCCTGATGAACCATATTATGATGACCAATTCTTCTTTGTGGCACTAATTACAGATGTTAATGATAAGGCAGATGATAGAATGGGTGACTACCCTGATGTCACTGGATATCCAACAGTAATATTTGATGGAAATGATGAAAAGGTTTCCGGTGGGCAATCTGATACTGCCAATTATGAAAATGCAATTGACAATTGTGCACAAAGAGAAGATACTGATATTTCTTTAGATATAGAAATGAATCATTTAGGTGCTGACCAACTAGATGTTAGCCTTTCTATGACTTGGAATGAGGATGCAGCCTTTGGAGATCCTACATTCAACGGATATGTCAGAGCATATATTGTTGAAAAAGTTTCAAGATACAATAATTATGATGGAGATCCATATCACTTTGGTTTCCTTGATTATGCCTTTGAAGAAAGTGTAGAACTAAATCCTCACGAAGAATTAGAATTATCAACTATTTGGACTGGTGGAGAACATGAAGATAAAAATGGAAATGACTTTTCAGATATTGAATACGATAATATCAATATATTCGTAGCTTTTTTCAATGATGAATCAGCATCATCAGACAAATACGTTTTACAGACGGCTTTTGCAATACCACCTGAACTTGAAATATCAACAGATACAGGGATATTGAGTGGAAGTATAGAATTACAGGGTACTGCAGTCAGCGAAAAATCGGAAATTCAAAATGTATTCTATAGTTGGAACAAAGTAGAATGGATAGATTCTCAATTAGAGCCTTTTAATGGAAATTTTAATTTGGAAATAAATACTGAAGAACTTGCCAATGGAGAACATGAATTATCCATAAAAGTAATTAACGACGGATCAAGTATAGTTAAAACTATTAATTTAGAGATATTAAATGATGATAATCCTCCAATAATTGAAATAATATCTCCGAGTGAAGGCGATACTTTAGAAGGGATTGTAATATTAGATATTGAAACCATAGATGATAACAGTATAGATGATGTTGATTTTAAAATCAATGAAGGAAGCTGGCGTAAAATGTATTCACGAGATAATGACGGATATATTGCTAGTTGGAATACTCAAGAAGCAAATGCAGGAAATGGAGAACACAGCATTACATTCCGGTCTAGTGATAAGAGTAATAATGTAATAAAAAAGGAAATAAATATTACTGTTTTTAATGAAGAGGATGTTACCTACCCCTATTTAGAAATAAAGGAACCTAAAGAAGAGTTTTACAGTGCAAGAATAAATATTGAAGCAGTGGCCTCTGATCCTGAAGGAATATTGACTGTCGAATACCGAATAGATAATGGTACATGGAAAGAACTATCATCTGTTGACAACTACATCTATGAGGGTACTTGGATGCCTATGATTGACGGATGGCACTGGATTGATATTAGAGCTGAAGATAATCAGGAGTATGTGACCACAACTGGGTTGAAATTTGAAACAGATAGTACTCCGCCATTCATACTTTTGAATTCAAATACAGCAGACGTTACTGCTAATGCTGAATTTGATTTAAGCGTAGAGGATTATAGCTCACTTAATACATTGAGATATAGAATTGATAATGGCCCTTGGATTGAACTTGAAAATAACCAAGATAGTGTTCAATTTATGTGGGATTCAACAAAATATGAAGATGGCGAATGTTTAATGCAGATAGAGTGTATTGATCAATGGGGTGGGATGAGTACTCTTTATCGAAATATAGATGTTAAAAATAAAGACCTTATACATTCTATAGCGCCAACAATTATAAATTCTAATGAACAAATTACGGTTAGTGCCATTATTGATTATGCATCACCAAAATCAGTATCTATAATTATTGCTGAAAATAGTGAAGGTGTGCTAGCTGAAGGACAAAAAATCCCTATGTATGAAGAAGGAAATTACTACTACGGTGATTTATATTTTGAGAATGAAGGTGATTATGTTTACAGTATAGAAGTTGATACTGGACATGGAAAACTTACATCATATGAACAAGATATTGTTGTTTTAGCCCAACAGGAAATTGTACAGGAAACTGAAGATTCAGGTATATTAGAAAACCTACCTTATCCAAACTTAGTCTCAGTATTGCTAATTCTATCTTTAATTGCAGTAAGAAAAAGACGCTAATTTATTTTTAATACTTTAGATAAAAAAAGACCCAAATCAGTGGGTAGAAAACCTGGCCCAATTTCATTATATGCCATTTCACCTGCTAAACCTAGACTGTAAGAAGCTAATCTACCTGATTCATACGCAGTCAACCCCTTTGCTAATAGAGTTCCCAAAAAACCTGCTAAAATATCCCCAGTACCTCCTACTGCCATACGAGGGTGACCTGTTTTATTTTGCTTAAAATATATACCATCTGTAATATAATCAGTTTCACCTTTAAGAACAATTGTGATATTATTTTTAGCTGCAAAATTAATTATCTCTTGATCTTTAGAACTAATACCTAATCTTTCTATCTCTCCTTTGTGTGGTGTCATAATTATATTTTTAGAATTAAAATCATACAATTTAATTGCATCTGCATCAATAACAAGATTATCACAATTATCTATTATTAATTGAACTGCCTCTAGAGATTCTGGATTCTTGCCCATTCCTGGCCCTATGACAATGCTATCGAATTCATTATCAAATAATGTCTTAATATTATTAGAATCAACAATATCTCCCTCTAACTTATAAACAATTAATTCAGGTATAAAAGTAGAAACCGATTCATATGAACTTTCAGGAACAAATACATGAACTAAATCTGAACCTGACCTATAGGAGCCCATTGCAGCCAATGCAGGCGCTCCTGAAAACGCACCTCCTCCAACTATAGCTACTTTACCATTTTGCCCTTTATGTTTTCTACCATCCAAATTAGGAAATAATAGTAGTTCACCAGGGCCAGTCAGGTTATCTACTATTTTAGGAAAGCCGATGTCTACTAGTATTATTTCTCCACTATTAGACTCATTCAGAATACTTTTATGATCATGAAAAGTTACGGTACTATCTGGAACAATACTACAAGAAGTACCTATTCCAGAAGGGACATCAACTGAAATTATTTTTGAAAATTCATTCATTGAAACGATATATTGGTCTAAGGGAGGTCTAACTTCACCTTTGAGTCCTGAACCTAAGAGACAATCAAGAAGAATGTCTGTATCCTCTTTAAAATCAGATAAATTATCTAAATGACAAACCTCACACTGCAAACTAGAATAAGCTTTTTTGGATATTTTGGATTTTGGACTTGCAGAAATCAATAAATTTACTTTGAATCCTCTCTCAATCAAAATATTTGCAGCAACAAAACCATCACCTCCATTATTTCCACTACCACAAACTATAGTGATTATTTTGTCAACATCATAATTATTAATTATATGCTTTGCAACAGAAAAACCAGCCTCATTCATCAATAAAGCTAAATCTACATCATATTCTTCAGCATTCTTATCTAATATCTGGAACTCTATTAATTTTCTCATAATGTAAGTTGATAAAGAAATAATGCAAAGAAACTAAAGAATATTAATCCAGATAGGCGATTCATTGGGACTCTAATCATACCAAAAGTAGCTATAGTAATAAGCATCAAAAGAGGCATAGTCGTTGTTAAAATCATATCATCAATATCAATTGGTTTAATAATTGCTAAAATACCCATTACCATAAAAATATTAGCTATATTAGATCCAATAATATTTCCTACAGCAATCTCTTTATGACCTTTTTTAGCTGCAGATACAGTTCCTGCCAGTTCAGGTAAACTGGTACCTATTGCAACTATACTAAGACCAATAACTACTTCAGAAATTCCAAAATATGTTGCAATTTCCACTGCTGAATCTACTGTTAATTGGGCGCCAAGTAATAATGCTATTAAACCACCCAATAGGAAAATATATGAAACATTATCTTGCTCAATAGGATCTCTATCTGAATTAACTGAACGAACATATAACCAATACATGTAAATTACATACATGCCGAAAAATACAGCGCCTTCTGTCAAAGATATTACTTTATCTGTTGAAAAATAATAAAGCAAAATAACTGCTAAAAACATAACATAACTATCACTATTAGCATCACTCTCTGGATTAATATTAGTATTAAATAGATAAAAGAATATAAAACAAGACGTTCCTAAAACTAAACCTATATTAGAAATATTAGATCCAACGATATTGCCAATTGCTAAATCATTATAACCTTGTAAAGAAGAAATTATAGAAACTAATAATTCAGGAAGGCTAGTCCCAAAGGCAACAATAGTAACTCCTACAATATGTGGAGGTATTCCTTTCTCTTCAGCAAGAACTGCTGCATTATCTATAAAATAATCTGCACCTTTTGTCAAAAGAACAAAACCAATGAGAAGAAGGATTAGTGAAATTAGCAAAATCATCTTATCTTCTCCATATTCTTCAACCTTTTTTCAATCAAATGTGACTTTGCAATATCATGCCTCACAAAAAGATTATCACCTGAGATATATTCAAGGCCCTTTTCACATTTTTCCTCGGCTTTTTCTATTGTTGAAGAAGTTGCCACTATAGCTGCCGCTCTTGAGCTAGTCGTCGTAATATTTCCACTATTCTCTAAATTTACTGCAGCATAATACAAATTTGAAAATTTTTTATACCTCTCATCCACAATTAATGTTGCATCGGGGTTTGGATTACTTCCATAACCTTCAGGAACAATATACTTACAAACTGAAGCTTCATTACGGAATTTAACTGACTCTAAATTTCCTTCAACAATACCACAACACACTGATGCAAAATCGGTATCTAGTAAAGATAACAAATTCATAGCCTCAGGATCTCCAAATCTCGCATTATATTCTATTAGTTTAATTCCATTCTTTGTAGCCATAAATCCTCCATAAAGAATTCCTTTGTACTCTATTCCTGTATGTCTCAATAAAGCTGAAGCCACTTGTTCATTAATTTCACGAGCTGCAGCAATTTCATTATCATTCAAAAAAGGTAATGAATGATTGGAATCTGAATAACTTCCCATACCGCCAGTATTAGGACCAATATCGTTTTCATATGCTCTCTTATGATCTTGGATAGTTGGCATATGAGACAATTTAGAACCATCACAAAAACTCATTAAAGAAAATTCTTCTCCGTATAATTTTTCTTCAATAACATAATTCCCAGAATTAGCTAATAAATTTTTACAATATTCTAGACCTTCAGCCTTAGTCTTCAAATGCTCACCAGATACTCTTACACCTTTACCTCCCATTAATCCATCAAATTTAATCACATACTCTCCATCTAATTTATCAATAAAATCACTGGATCCTTCGATATTATTAAATCTCTTAAAACGAGGAGAGGCATCAATCTCATATTTATCTAAAAGATCCCGGGTAAAGCCCTTACTAGTTTCTATTTGAGCTAGCTCTTTGACTGGTCCAACTACTGAAATTCCTTTTTTCCAAAATTTGTCAGCTAAACCATTTGCTAGAGGGTCTTCTGGGCCTATAACTACACATTCTACCGATTCAGATAATGCAAAATCAATAATTTTATTAATAGTTTTTACTGAATTATAACTCTTGACTAAAATGTAATTTTTGGATAAGTGAATTAAGCCAGGATTCGAATTAGTTAGTACCGAAAAAACATTTGCACCAACATCTGCAAGCTTCTCAGCCATAATATGCTCTCGTGCTCCACTACCTATAACCAAAAAATTCATTAATTCACCAAATCAGATATTCGAATTAAGGCTTTGTAATGTACATTAAACGGATCTATTTTTTCTTGAGCACCTTCTTCACGATCTACAACAACCATTACCATAGATACTTCTACACCTTCATCAACTAGGGCCTTAACTGATTCAATATTTGAACCACCTGTAGTGGCCACATCATCGATTAAAACAGCTCTACCTTCACTAATTCCTTCTATCCTGGAACCCGTTCCATGCTTTCTTTCAGACTTTCTAATCATAGAATAGGGTATACCTGTCTCTAGTGACAAAGCTACAGCTAAAGGAACGGCACCCAATTCCATACCAGCTATAAAATCAATATCATCTGGTAAATTTTTTGAAAACTCTTCAGCTATTAATTTTAATATTTTAGGATTAGTTGAAGCAAGTTTCATATCAACATAAAAACTAGATTCTTTTCCTGAAGTCAATGTAAACTTTCCAAATTTAACAGCTTCGCAATCTATCAATTCTTGCTTAAGCCTTTCCAACGATTTCGAGTCCTCCATAATGTGTCATGGGAGGCCTTAAAAAATCAGTATCCCTTAATTAAAAATCTTCAAAACGGAAGGGAGAACTGTCATTTCTAAGGGAGTTGTGCCAATATTTTCACCATCTATATTGATCGCTGTTGGTTCTTCAGTTTCAATCTTTAACTTAGAAAATCGATAAAATTCAACATTTGGGTTCCAAATGTGTGAACCTCCTGCTTTTAATTGATTGAATAAGGTCAAAACTTTTCTTCTAGTAATTTGATATATTACTCCTATATCCATTTTACCATCATCCACTTGTGCATAGGGTGCTAACGATAGTCTGTCCCCTCCCGTACATGTATTTTGTATTAATAATAATATAAATGAAGTATCAATCAAATGACCATCAATATAGCACTTAGCCTTACGGACCTTACCTCTTATTATACTCAATAAGGCTCCTATATCATATCTTAACGGCCCCAAAAATCTCATTTTCTCAGCTAAAATATTAGAATCAACACCTAAGCCCCACCCCACCAAATTATGTGAATATCTAATTTCCTTTTCACCATCCAAAGCAAAGCTTGTTTCAGCAATATCCATTCTCCTTAAATTCCCATTAAGTATTTTATCAATTCCTATTTGGTAATCATCAATACCCATATCGTTTGCTTGACTATTTCCCGTTCCTGCTGGAATGAGACCCAATGGGAAATTTTCGTAGGCTTTATCATTACGTAACATGAAACCAGTTATAACTTCACAAAAAGTACCGTCACCACCTATAGAAACTATTGCATCACCCTTAACTAAACGTAAATTTTTTACTACTTTTATAGCATGATTAGGTTCATTTGTCACATGAGACTCTACTTTTATTTTAGATTCTAACAAACCTGCTTCAACTTCTTTTGCTACCAGTAATCCTCTTTTTCTACCCGAAAAAGGGTTGATTATCAAATGAACTTTTGCTACTTTATAATTCTGCTTAATTTGAGAAATTGAAAAATGAGGCTTTTTTGTTGGAGGTAATGTACGTTTGCGCCCCAAAAATCCTTTTCCAATTATAGGTTCATCAAATATTATCTTTTCAGGTCCACTCAAGTGGATACTAGATTGTATCAAGCTTTATAAGGTAGGGCCTGTCGACAGGGTAACGGGAATGTGGCGAAAGCTGAACCCTAGAAGTGAGGAATCGCGATGAGTAAATCATTATACAACTACGTAAGAGACCAGTGGAAAAGTCCATCTGGAGATATGAAACTTCTTCAAAAAGAACGTTTAGTTCAATATAGAAGAGAAGATGCTACAGTTAAAATTGTAAGACCTACGAGAATTGATAGAGCAAGAGCATTAGGCTTTAGAGCAAAACAAGGATACGTTATGGCTAGAACTCGGATCAGAAGAGGAGGTATGCGCAAGCATGCTATTACTTCTGGTAGACGAGCAAAACGTACAGGTATTGCAAAAATAACAATGGGTAAAAACTTACAAATGATTGCTGAAGAAAGAACTTGTAAAAAATATCCAAATTTAGAAATTTTAAACTCATACTGGGTAGCTGATGATGGAAGATATAAATGGTATGAAGTTATCATGGTTGATCCTAACCATCCATCAATTATTGCAGATCCTAAAATTAATTGGATTTGTAATAGAGCACACAAAGGTAGAGCACACAGAGGATTGACATCTGCTGGTAAAAAATCACGCGGTTTATACAACAAAGGTAAAGGAGCTGAAAAGTTAAGACCAAGCCGTCGTAAACACATGTCACGTAATAAGCAGAGCAGAACTCCACATCCACCAAGAAAAACATAGTGAGTTGATAGTATAAACTACGACAGAAAAAATCCATTTATGGCTACTGTAGTAGACGCCTATTGTATATCTGAAGGATCTAATAAGGAAACAAATCACTACATAGTATCCATTAGAGGGAGTGGTCTAAGATATAAACCGGGAGATTCACTCGGATTTTATCCAACAAATAATCCTGAACTTGTAAAAGAGACCATAAGAAAACTTGGTTTTAATAAAAAAACGATAATAAAAACTAAGGATGTAGCTGAAACTACACTGGAAGAAGCATTACTTCATCGCTTTACAATACATAGATCTGGAAAAAAATTCCTTGCAGCGGTTGTAGCTAAAATGGGAAACGGTAAAGAAAAGAAAAATTTAACCGAAATATTGGATGATCGTGAAAAAGTGGATAAGTATTTATTCACTAGAGATTGTATTGATATTCTAAATGAAAATCCAGTTCACTTTAAACCACAAGAATTCATAGATATATTATCGCCTATAACTCCTCGTCTTTATTCTATTAGCTCATCACCAAAAGCCCACCCAGGTGAAGTCCACCTTACAATTGCTATAGTTAAATATAATAATTTTGACAGAGATCGGTTTGGATTAGCTACAGGTCACCTGGCAAATATGGTCAAAGTAAACAAAACTAAAATACCAATCTATATACAACCAACCAAGGAATTTATTATACCAAAAGACACTTCAAAAGATATTATTATGGTGGGACCTGGTACTGGAATTGCACCATTTAGAGCATTTATTGAACACCGAAAGTCAACTGCTTCTTCTGGAAGAAATTGGCTTTTCTTTGGGGAAGTACATGAAGAATCTACATTCTTTTACAAAGAAGAATGGACTGATTATATGAAAAATGGCCATTTAGATAAATTAACCACAGCTTTTTCAAGAGATCAAGAAAATAAAATATATGTTCAACACAGATTACTCAGTAATGGAAAAGAAATATGGAAGTGGCTAAGCAATGGCGCGTACTTCTATGTTTGTGGTGATAAACAGTACATGGCAAAGGATGTTCATTCTGCGTTAATTGAAATAGCGAAAGAGCATGGTAAAATGAAAAAGAAAGACGCTGAGAACTACATTAACCAAACATTAATGAAAGATGAACATAGATATCTCAGAGACGTTTACTGATTTTTATTTTCATCGTCCCATTTAATCATCCAAAAAATATTCATCCAGTTTGGAACAAACCAATAAAGGAGGGAAAATAATCTCCATAATAATGGTCGTTGGAGATGGTGTTTTTGCTTATCTACTGTTATTAGAACTACAACTAATCTTCTTTCTTTCCACCTTGTTGAATTATCTCACCAGTTTGTGAATCGTAAGTATTACCAGTGACCGGATCATACCTAAAACCAGATTGCTTAGTTGGAATATCAGATACTAAATCATCATTTTCATAATAATCCAAGTAATCACCACCATCACCTAACCGACTATAAGCAAAAACACCAACACCAACAACAGACAAAAGAACTAAAGGAATCCAAACTAATGGTTCGTTTATCAATGAATCATCATCTTCTACTATTTCTGGTTCTACGACAACAAATTCTTCAATAACAACATTAATCTCAGCATAAGCTGTATTATCTAATTCATTATACTCATCTATAATATTATCAGGATCTATTCTTGCCTCAATATAGTAGTCACCGGGTTCTGTTGGCGTCCAAGTAAATTTATGAACTTCTTCACCATTAACACGGCCAAGAGGGCTTGTCTGGTAGATCTTAAACATTTCCTCATTAATAAATAAAGATATCTCAGCACCTATACATTCATCAGAAGAATTCTCAAAATCAATACCAATAGGACACTCACAACATATTTCTGGTCCGAAATTCAAAGCACTTACTGTTATTTCTAATGTTTGATTTAGGAAAATTTTATCGGGAATATTAAGCATTTCAACAGACAGTTGGAAGTTTTTTGCCTTAACAAAAATACTAGTATTAAGTTTGTTGTCAGTCAAATTCTGATCCTCAAAATCACTATTGGTGATTTCAGCCTCAATAGTAAGATTATGATGGCCAACAAAATTAGTTGATTTCCAATATACTGTAATAAAACGTGTTTCCTCATAACCCAAATTTTCTTGAGTTATGTAATATATCTTATTTCCTTCGAAATCATAAGTTTGAACTTCAGGTGAAGATGAGTTATCTAAATATACTGCTAATTTAAAATAAGGAATCACTGCAAGATTATTCCTAACTTGAATAACCATTGAAACTTGATCACCCTTGAATATAACATCTTTAGAATCCACGGTAACTAATGTTAAATCATATTCTGGAGCTGCTACATTAATAAGAATTGAATTTACATTATTACTTTCATCTAATTCACTAATAATCTTTGAAGGGTCAGCATGTCCTGATACACTAGGCTGCTGTTGATCCCATACATATGTCGCGGTAATGTTATAGAATTGGCCTTCAAAAAGTGAGATTTGCCAAGTGTCCATAAGATCTCCATCTATTCTGAAATCAATTTTTGTATCTGAAACATCTTTAGAACCCTTATTGTGTATTGTCAAAATTACATCTGAAGGCATCCCTCTTACTGCTTGACCAACAACTAATATATCAGTGATTGTTAAATCGGGTTTGGATTCTAAAACTTTAACTTCAAATGTAAAATTATTATCCCATTCATTCCATTCACTAATTTCATCTAACGGGTCTATTCTAATAATAATTGAATGATTGCCCAATACATCTGTACCAGTTGATGAGTCCCAAGTCACCAGTGCAGGATTAGTTGCTGCAATTATTTCTTCACCAACTCTAGTGGCATTTGTAATTGAGGGAATAATATAATATCCAATAAATAATTCATTACCACCTTCTGGAAGGTCCCAAAATTCAACTCTTACATCTTCAGCACTTTTCAAATAATCTTCATTAAATATGTGAACTTCTAAATCTACTGAATGATAATCAAAAATTGATTCTAACCAATCATCATTTGGTATAATTGTAATATTACGGGAAACATCTAATGTTAATTCAGGATTATGAGCCCTTACTGAAATAGTTGTAGTTATTACATTATCATCCTCTTTGAATTCTTCAACCTCATCATTAGAATCCAAAACTATAGTAATAATATAGTCACCAACCTCAGAAGGATTCCATGTTATGTTGAATTGGGCCGATTCACCAGGAGATAAAATCGATCGTATTTGAGTTTCCTCAATGGAAGTTGTGACTCCATCAAATGTTTGCCTAAAATCAATATAATAGTTACTACAAGCTTGTCGCCCATCATTTTCAAAAAGTAGTAATATATCCACTGAATCCTCTTCAGCAGGAGTCTCTGGAGTTATCATTATATTAACTTCAACTGGCAACCCTCTAAGATTTGATAATGGCTGTTCATAAATTGTAAATTCATAAACAATTCTATTATTAGATTCATTTGTCTCCTCAATTTCACTATTATAATCTATGGCAATTGTAAGAACTCTATCACCAGTTCCACCACACATGTCTACACCACAACTAAAATCAATAATAGCACTTTTATCTTGAGAAATAGTTGACTCAGTAGAATCGAAGATAGGTAGACATTCATCATCTGCATCACATTCAGAAGTACTATTCCAAACAACAATATCTACATTGCTTGCAGGTTCAAGACCCGAATTAATTACTTCAAAATAAATGTCAATAGCCTCACCCCGCACAGGATATTCTGGAGAAAAAGTGAAATTTACTGGTACTAAATCTGCATCAATTGCTTCAGCTTCACTTGCAAATAAGAACAATGCTAAAACAACACCAATAATGGCTGCAATGCCAGTCGCTAATCTTTTCATTGTTATTACCGTTATAGTTTTGTTATATAAAAGGATGCCAAAAAAATTTGGATAAAAGAAACGCAGAGTTTATAATGGGTACTTTTTAGCAAAAGTATGGACCCGGTCAGTGTGCTTGACTACAGATACGGTACTGAGCCAATGAGAACCGTATTCAGAGCCAATTCTTATTTACAATATTTACTTGAAGTTGAAGCTACATTAGCAGAGGTTCAGGAAGCTAAGCAAATTATCCCTAAAGGTATTTCTAAAAATATTAGGAAAGGCGTTAAATTAGTCAATAGAGAAAGAGTAGAAGAAATAGAATCTGAGATTAATCATGACGTGATGGCTGTTGTTAAGGCTCTTGAAGAACAATCTGGGGACTCTGGTAAATGGATTCATTTCGGAGCTACAAGTTATGATATCGTTGATACTGCTAGGGGTTTACAACATAAAGCTGCAATAGTTTTGCTTGAAAAAGCAATAAATAATTTGATTAATTCAATGGCTATACTTGCTAAATCTCATAAAAAAACAGTTATGCTAGGTCGTACACATGGACAGTGGGCCACACCTATTACATTTGGCCTTAAGATTTCAGTATTCTTGGCTGAATTGATTAGACATCGTGAAAGACTAAAAGAAATTAAACCCCGCATCTTGACTGGTAAATTTTTGGGAGCAGTTGGTTCCGGTGCAGCTATGGCGCCTAATACATTGGAAGTTCAAACCGAAATATGCAAAAAATTAGGCCTAAATGAACCATTAGCTACCACCCAAATACTGGGGAGAGACCGAATAGCTGAAGTAATTGCATGGGGATCAAACCTAGCAACAAGTTTAGAAAAATTTACTTTGGAAGTACGTAATCTACAAAGAAGTGATATCGGGGAAGTAGCTGAAGCATTTAACAAAAAGAAACAGGTAGGTTCTTCAACAATGGCTCAAAAGAAAAATCCTATTACCTCTGAAAATATAGGCGGACTTTCGAGAATAGTTAGATCTATGCTTTATACTTCATACGAAAATAACCTGCAATGGCATGAAAGAGATTTAGCTAACTCCAGCAGTGAAAGAATAATTTTACCTCAATTTTATATTTTATTAGAATACATTCTTATTAAATCTGATAATGTATTCTCAAATCTTTATGTTAATAAAGAAAAAATGTCTGAAAACATGTCTCGTGCAGGAGGACTTCCAATGGCTGAAGCTTTTGTAATTGCACTTGGTAAAACTGATTTAGGAAGGCAAGAAGCTCACGAACTTGTACGTCAAATTTCGATGGATGCTGAAAGTAATAAATTGACTTTCAATGAAGCGATAAGTAATAATTCTACTGTAAAAGAATATTTGAGCAATGAAGTAATACAAAAAACCTTACAACCTGAGAATTATATTGGCCATTCTGAGGAAATCATTGACAAAGTTTTGGACGCACTCTAATGTATGGTTTTATTATAGAAACTGATTCAAATCAAAGTCTAAGAAAAATCGGTGACAAAATAATCATTTCTTTGTATGAAGAAGAAATAATTGCGAAATACAATACATTCGGTAAAAAAATCTTCCTCGAAACCAAGAACCCACTTCCCAAAGATAGAAACTACCCTCCAGCGATTATGTCTACTTCCGAAGAAAAAGATATCTACTCAAAGATTAAGATGCTAATTAAAAGAATAAAAGAAACCAACAGTTTTGCGATTAAAGTTACAAGAAAAGGCGATCACAAATATACTTCTACGGGCCTTGCAAGAAACGTTGCTGGAGCTGTGTTTGACAATTGGCCAAACATTAAAGTTGATTTGAAAAAACCCCAACTAGAAGTAGTAATTCAAATTATTAATAATCGGAGTCTCATATACATTCGAAACTAATGAACATAACTATAATCGGTCCTGGTGCCATTGGTGTTTCATTGGCCTATTCATTAGCTAATAATAATACTGTATCATTACTGGTAAAACAAGAACATTATAATCTAATAGAAAAAGGTAAAATTAGTATTAAAGAACTATCTGGTAAAATCATTGATAAAGAAATAACAATAATTACTGAACTGAGTAAAACAGATTTAGTAATTTTAGCTGTAAAAAGCTACAACATCAAAAACTTGGTCAATGAACTAATAAGAATAGATACTCCAATCTTATGTTGCCAAAATGGACTACAAACGCTTAATAGATTAAAAAAGGAAATCAATCCAAACAATATTTCATACTTGGTAACGGGTGCTGGAAGTTCGAAGATTGAAGCTGGGATTTCGCATCGCAATGGAGAGGGTTTTACCTTCATCGGGCAAATAGAGGGACATAATGGATTGAATATTAAGAATATATCAGACTCCTTGAATGCTAATGGAATTAAGTGCGGTTCAGTAGAAAACATTCAAGACTATATTTGGTTAAAAGCTGTTATCAACAGTGCCATAAATCCAATAGCCACCATTAACAAGGTAACAAATGGAGATCTCAGAAAGAAAAAATTAATTCGTGCAGTAGAGGAAATTTGTGCCGAAAGTACGGCTATTGCTCACCATGTAGGTATAAATCTACCATTAGACCCTTGGAAAGAAATTGTTACTATCTTAGATAAAACTGCTAGTAATAAATGTAGTATGTTACAAGATGTGGAAAATAAACAAGAAACAGAAATTGAAGCAATAAACGGAGAATTTGTTAGAATTGCCTCAGATAACAATCTAGATGCAACACATAACTCCCTAGCTGTCAGTAAAGTTAAACAAATAACTAATTGATACCCAAAGCCTTGTTAGTCTTATCAATAGATTTTAGATTATCGCTTTCTAAATTAAACATAGCCCTTATTGCATCAATATTTTCAGGAATAACATCTGATTCCTGATGTATTGCTTGGTAGTAATACAATTTATTATCTAACCCGTGGATTCCATCTTTCCAAACAGCTATTTGGTTCAAATCTCCTCTTGTATAAGAGGAATCTCTGGCCAACTCCATTATCTCTGCAGTACCAGGGAGATTACGGATTTTTAAATCCTTATTCCTCAAAAAACCTTCCAATAAATTAACTCTAGGTGTAGCTTCCCAAAGTGAAATAATTTCTTCAACATCTGGTTCTCTATCTAATTCGGCTATAATACAATGAACGTGCATGATTGTTGTTGGAACTTTAACTGCCATAGTTTGTATATTCAAATCAGCTATAACTGTTTGAACATCAGGACCATGATGGCTAGGAACTGTTAGAACGGGCTCTATGGAATTTATTGGCCCTCTATCACTGTCTTTGGGATCACCACTACGTCTAACCATTACAGCTTGTACATTATCAATATTATATTTGCTCAAAATAGGATATAGAGTCCTAGAAAGACCTGTTGTATTACAAGAGACTACTCTTACATAGTCTTGATTTATGGAAGATGAATAGTTTGTTAGAGCATTAAAACTAACTCCTATAGGTGCATGTTTTTCACCACCCTGCCATATAGCCTTGGTTCCACTCTGTTTATACATCTCCATGTTATTCACTCCTAATTTACCCGGAGTACAATCAATAATAATATCTGCAAGGTTCACTAAATCTTCGGTAATTCCTGAGATTGTAACCCCTTTTTCTTCAAAAAAAGCTATTTTCGACTTTGTAGAAGCAAAAACTGGAAAACCGGCATCAAGCGCCCCTTTAATTTCATAAGTTGGTTTTGTCTTTACAACGCCAACAATCTCCATGTCATCTTGGAGTTGTACTGCCTCGGCCACCCGCTTCCCAATAGTTCCATAACCATTGATGCCTACCTTAATCATATATCTTCATTTGATAGTGCTATTTAACTAATTATCATCAGAATTTATTAGTCCTCACCTTCTTCACTCATTTTCTTCCTGAGTTGTTCTATCGAAACTGAGACTTTCTTATCTGGAATTGAATCTGTCACTTGAGAAAATTCTTCCACTTCTTCCACGCTAGAACTAAAATCTTCAACTTCTTCTACAACTGGAGTAAAATCTTCAACTTCTTCTACAACTGGAGAGAGGTCTTCAACATCCTCACTATTCAAAGCTTCATTTTCAGAAACTGGTTTAGAAATTGCATAATCTCCATCACCGCCTTGACCAGCTGGAACTTCACCTTCTTCGATATCTGAAATCAGTTGTTCCCGCTTATCTGAACTACCTTCTTCTCCAAGAGCCTCTAAAACTTCTTCAGTTGACATTTCACCATCCTCTTCGATCTCCTCTTCTTCAGTTTCTATTAATTCATCCAAGTCTAATTCAACCTCTTCATTATACAAAAATTCGGGCATTTCAGGTGCCACTGCACCAGGTGTGGCTATAGCCTCATAAAAATCAAAAGCTGTCCTTTCGACTTCCCCAACAAAATTAGAGAGCTCTTCCTCATCGCCGTCTATTTTAGAATGAATGGCTGCCATTCTATCTGAAACAAAAGCAAAATAATTAGGTGCAACTTCAAATGCCTTTTCAGTCCAAGTAAATGGAATCCATGCCATTACTTGTTTATTTTTCCTATCCACTGTTATTTTTAATTGAGGTCCAGGATATACAATACCACCACATGAAACATCATAATTATTCATGTAAGCCAAAACTTTGTAGACATCCTCTTGTCGAGGAACTTCTCTCAAATTATATTTAGCCTCAAAATAAAAATTTACACCTCTATAATTCATAAAGATTTCAGGTTGTCCAGAACCCTGAATAGGATTAGATTTTACCTCTGAATCTGCAAATAAAGAACCCATAATTGAATCGCTCCACCCCTGTCTTACTTGTTCGGGTGCATCATATTTAAGCACTATATCTTTATTTTTTGAGCGGAATTCTCTTAAGGATTTAGCATGTGCACTTAATTTCAAACCAGAAGCCATTTCACAAAGAATCCATAAAGCATAAATATCTGTCATTTTTTGAGTTTGTACCAATACGGTCTCTTCGTAGTATGATTGATATTCATCTAAAAACTCTCTCCAAAGCGTTGGTAACTCCCTATATGCTCGGTTCCTACTCCAAGTTTTAGCTTCAATTATAGCCTCACGATTTATTAATCTTTCTTCTTTTCTTGTATCTTTAGCTTTTGGGATCAACTCAGCTAACTTTCCATCACCCAAAACACCCTTGTGAAATTTACATGCTAAATCTAATTTATCTAATTGCTCTTTAGTAGAGTCATCAAGAGGTTGGTATTCTTTACCATAAATGATTGCCCAAGCTTTCTTTTCACGCTCACGGCGGTCCATCTCATCTCGAAAGAATATAGCCTCAATAAATACTTCCATATGAAATTTTACTAATAAAATATTTGTAGGTGTACTCCATTTTCTTTTACGTATATCGGTAACATGAGCTGTCGCATATTCAGTTCCTTTCTGAGCACGTGCTAGTGCTGTTTTTTGCCATCTTACAGCCCCTCGTATCTGAGACTTCATTGTTTTACGCTGAACTTCAACTTTGTAAGTGTAAGCTCCTTTTTTGATGTCGTTTGTTATTTGCAATAAATTACTTGAGAATTCGAGTAACTTCTCAATATTCAATAGTATCTTTTCTTCTTCAATCGAAGAAGTTGCGCCTGGATACATACCCTCTGGAGGGTCATCAGCACCGGAATTTTTAACTAAATCGGGTATGTGCTCATCTCTTAGTTCTTTAAATTTTTCATAATCTAACATCCGAGGGGAAACAACTACTTCCAACTTATTTGAAATTGAGCTACCTGATTTATTATGTAAAGAAATAGTATTAGTTCCAATATAATCTGGAACAATAAATTGCATTGAATGTGTTGTATTGGATCTGACTGGTGGCAATGAATCGACTTTAGCAGTCCCCATTCGAATATGAATCTCCTCTAAAGCCCTAAAAGCATTAATATTGAGCATCACCGATTCGCCCTCAATTAAATTAACTGAATGTCCTTCAGGTAACTTGAGCTCTATTGTTGCATCTGGTAAGCTCATATCAACCGAATACGCTTAGACCTGGTGAATCTACCATTTTCTCTAAAGTAACTGTAATACTGTGAGTAGGACCCAATACTTCTTGAGATTTTAGCATTAAACACTTTAATTCATTTCGTTCTAAACCTTCTAATGCGGGCATTACATTAGACTTGATTACATCTCCAAGTGCTCTATCCAAGTCATATTGTCCTATAGAATTAAAGACAGTAAGCATTGAATCAATAATTACAGCAGGGCCAATCTTTCTATATGTTCTAACTCCTCGTGCCAATTCATCGTCTCGTGATTGTGGAAGTTCTTCTTCCTCCAAGAAATTCATGAATTTATTGAAGGCTTTGAACATTATACCCTCTTCATCGTAAAAATCAAACATTTCCTTTGCATACCAGTCTTCCTCAGTTTCAGGACGCTCTGGTGCAATACCTAATTTATTCAATTTATTGAATACAAAAATAGGCATACGTTTGTATTCATCGTCTCTGTCAGGCAATCCTATTTCTACAAAGGCAAACCGACGCATCAATGCATGACCAACATTGAATAATGTATTCTTATCTTGGGTATTCATAGTTCCAATTATTCTAAACTCAGGAGGCATCATGAAAGGTGCCCCTCCAGTTTCTTTAGCCGTCAATAAAGCTTGTTTATCTCGGTACTCAAAAACAGTAAAAAGCTTACCAAAAGCCTCATCAATATTTGCACGATTAAACTCATCAATCACAAGGTAATGTGGTTTACCAACATCTTGCATAGTTTTTTCACAACTTTGAGCTGCATCAGCAACATATCCCTCTTTGAAATAATAACCGCCAGAGTCATCAGGAGAAATACCACCTATTACTTCAAAATTAGACCATTCTGCATTGGCTGTAACAATTGAATAATTTGGAACCATACTGCCATCTTTAGCTTCATTGACACCACAAATCTGGCTCAATAATAAATTTGCTAGAGCAGTCTTACCAGTACCTGGATCACCATAAAGCATTATATTTCGACCTGATTTCAAATGTGTTACCGTTTGATTAATAGTATCTTCAGTTGTAGAATAATATTTTGATAATTCTTCGTAATCTACGTTATAATCTACTTTCATAGCTTTACGTATTTTTGGAGTTGCAGCTAATTCTTCTTTTAAATCTTTTTCTAAATCATCTAAGTGAGAAAGATCAGTTCCGTAATTTTCGTCTTCGGTTGGCTTGATATCAATCGTCGCCTCTGGAAACTCAGATAAAAGTCGGTCCATTGCATCTTCTAAACTAATGTCACCAGAAGATACTGGTGCTGAAGGCTCATCAGATTTAGACTCTTCTTCAGGTTCAAATGAAGAATCAAATGGATCTGAAGTTGGTGGACTTGATAACTGCATTTCCATCATTCTATCTCTAAACTTCTCTGTTCCGAACTTTATACCATACCAAACAGCACCACCTGCTACCAAAAGTGGAATAACTAACATAACCCAACCAATTGAATCATCTGGTGCTGAAATATCTTTTTGTGAAAGTAAAGCAGGTGCAATCATTGTGGCAAACAAAGTACCAATACCTACTGCGAATAAACCAAAATATGCCAAGCCTTCCATACTCTGTTCTGACTTTCTTTTACGATAAAACAAGTATATTCCGAGGAAGGCAATAGATACAAATAAAACTGTTAGAATTATATCGCCTTGTTCAAAATAAAGATTAGCTCGATTTCTTATTAAATTCCAAACCAAAACGAAAAATTGGAAACCAAGACCCAAAAGAATCATAAGGAAATACTTAGCTTCCTCCATGTCCTTCAATCTTATTGTTTGTAAAATATATGCTGCAATACCAAATAAGAGTGCAAGAAGACCCGCAAGTAAAATTATCATTTCAACAGGTTGTAAATTTACCAACGATCTGGTTGGGGTTCCATCGACAGCATAACATGCATTAAAAATATCTAAATCACTACTTCCATCAAATAAGGTACTACAATTAAACCAAGGACCTCGGACCCAATTATGATGCAAAGCTGCGAATACTAATGAACCTGCACCCACAAAAGAATATATTGTACTTAATGGAGCTTCACTAATATCCTTTCCAGTAACGGAATAAAGAAAGACAATATAAGAAACAATTATAACTATTAAAGCAGTTGTAGCCCCTAATGTACTATAAACTGAACTTAAAGCCTCAGCAGGATATAAGTCTGAAATACAATCTGTATTACCTGTAGTACATATTTTATCATCATTAACTGGTGAATAACCTCCTCCAATATAGGCATAAATTAGAACCATAATCAAAATACAAAATATCAATGGAGCCATGATATTGCTATCATTTATCCGCCTAGCCTGAATAAATATGCAAAGACCTAAGAAGATAATTAAACCTAAAACACTCTGATATTGATTTGCTTTAATATTAAAATTATCGGTCTCCCAACTAGAAGTTAATACTAAAGGACATCCATCAGGATCATTAGCTGCATTACGATTAATCCAATCGGGACATCTGAGAGGATTTCCATCACTTACATAAGCATTAAGATTTTCAGAAGTGCCGTTCATACCCGCTGCCTTCGATTCAGCATCAGGCCCAGGAATGTCTGCTGTAGTATAGTAAAGTACAAGACCGAGAAGAGCTACTGCTGCTAAAAACTGTAAAGCAGGTAAATAGAAACTCGTTTTGCCACTCTTAATTATTGGAGGTGCTGAAGTAGACTTAGGAGTACCAGATTCTTTAGATACTGGAGTTTCGACTGAAGAAGGCCCTACATCCTTTGCACCAGATAGATTAACGCCACAAATATTACAAAAAGGTGCATTATCCTCAACTTCTACTGCACAGACTGGACACTTTTTCATAATGCATCCAGTTAAGACATCGGTTAAAAGCTTTTTATTGTGGGAAACATTCTTAACAACCATTTTAATGCGAATATAATGACTGACAATTTAATGACTCTGAGAGACTTAAGAGTTCAAACTTTTAAGGAAAGAAGAGAAGGTAGATTAACCAAATTGCCCTCATCATTTTATAATAGAATGAACCAGTTAGAAAGTCAAATAAGACAAGTAATAGAAAATACAAAAAAAGACCCTACTCGATTTGAAAAAGCAAATGCAGATATCCGGAAATTTATGGATATGAAACTAGAGTTGCATAAACACAGAGAAAGAAAACTTACTGATTTAGCACGTGAAAAAGTGAATGGCCAAAACCCAAACACCGAAAATGCACACAATAGTGAAATTGAATATCTTGTCGCCTTATGTAGTGTAATTGAAGAACATAGAAAGAAAACCTTACTTAGTAAAGATATAAATTATATCGAAGAAGAAACAAAAATTATAGAATCAGAAAGTGAAGAACTAAATATAGATAAAAATAAAATTCAACAACCAGTCACTAAAACGTCGGAAAATGAAAAATCAATAATAGAGAAACCTAAAATCACAGAATCTAAAGAGGTTAAAGATAAAGAAGAATATGTAAAAGTCGAAGTTTTAGAAGATTTACCCACATTTACTGGAATGGATGCAAAAAATTATACTCTTAAGAAGAACGAAATTACAGACATACCAATCTATAATGCAAGAATGCTAAGTGATGCTGGAAAGGTTAAAATTGTCAAGGGGGTGGAAACTTGACTTATGAATGTAGTGAAAATGGAATCATAATCACAGATGAAAGATTAGCTGCTCAAATATACAACAAAGGAAAAACAGGAACTCCTATAGAAAAAGGACAACTGCTTTTGAGAAAAGAAGAGGCACTTTATTGTGATTATCGAAATGACATTGATTTAACCAAAAAAGAAATTGACAATTTCAAAACAAACAATCTTACCCACATTGTTTACAAAGATCTGAAAGAAAGAGGATTAATGGTCAAAGTAGATGAATATGGCCTCAGATTATATGATCGGAACACATCAACAAAAGGTCAGTCTTCAGCTGTAATTTTGGCTAAATATTTTAAAAATAAAATTGATTTTAATGACATCTTTGATGAACTAGATAGGGGATTAGAAAGAAGAATACAAATTGCAATTATTGATATCGAAGAAGATGTTGTCTATTATGTATCAAGGATTGTCGAATGGCCAATAACCAAACTAAAAGAAGAAGGAAATATAATAATAAATGATCCCGATGTAAAAGAATTAATAGATAAAGGATATCAAATTAATTCCGGACTTAAATTTGGGACTCATTATAGAGTTTACAACTATGAATCAAAACACGCACCATGGCTCATACACATTGTAAAAGATGGAATAACGTGGTTAGATATTACAAGAATGGTTAGAGTCGGACATGGCGTCAATAAAACTATAGTTTTAGCCTACAAAAAAAGATGGATTAGCCTTGAATGGATAAAACCTTGATAATTTAAAAATTAGGCACTTGGCTAAGAAAGCTTATATAATATAATACAAACCACGGAATTATCATGACATTGCTTGAAGTTAAAAATTTGAAGAGAGGTTTTGGATCTAAAACTTTTAACACAAGAATAGAAGTTCTAAAAGGTGTGAATTTATCTATTAAGAAAGGTGAATTAGTTGCACTTATGGGGCCTTCAGGCTGTGGTAAATCAACCTTATTAAATATTATAGGAGGATTACTACGTGGTGATTCTGGAGAAATAGAGCTGGAGGATACTAGTTCAATAGGTACTATTAGAAAAGTATCTAATGTAAAGGATAAACTGGAAGAAAAATTAAACCGAGATTTTGATGGAGATGGGGAAATTGGAAATGCGAATAAATTTATTTATGGCACTAAGAACCCAAACAAAGTTGTTAACGTCAGGAGAAATGGTATTGGCTGGATATTTCAAGATTTTCACTTACTAGAACAATTAACGGCTCAAGACAATGTTGCATTAGCACTTGAAATAAAGGGAATGAAAAAAGAAGAAGCTGATGAAAAAGCTATAGAAGCATTAATCAAAGTAGGATTGGAAGACCGCATAGATTTTCCTGCAGGACAATTATCTGGAGGACAACAGCAAAGAGTTGCTGTAGCACGAGCAATTTCAGGTTCGAGACCACTTTTGCTTGCAGATGAACCAACGGGCAATCTAGACGTGAAAAGTGGGGAGGATGTTTTAAATCTTTTCAAAGAACTTTGCAGCGATCCAGTAAACCCCATTTCTATACTAATGGTGACACATGATCCAATGCTAGCTACTAAAGCCGATAGAATGTTATTAATGAAAGATGGAATTACTGCAGCATCAAACATCAAAGATGCATGGGGGGTCACTGAATGATAAGATTATTATTTCTTTCAACACTTTTAACTTCATTTTTAAGTATAAAGAAATGGTTCCTGAATTTGCCTTCCTCTATTCCTATAGTTCTTAAAAGAACATGGAGAGGAAGAGAAAGAGCTATTGCAATAATCGCTGGTGTTTTCTTGGCTACCTTGGTAATAACTACCGTTTTCGCCTACGGAAGTGGACTTTCAAAAGCTGCACTAAAAGATGGCGTTGATGATTTATTATTCGATGGGAAAGTAGATTTTCGTCAAGATCCAGGAAACGATGTTTTAGGGAGAACAAATGATTCTGTAGTTTGGGAATCGGTATGTGATGAATTAACTCAAAAAGAAGAATTCGATGATTGTGGAATTGTTTTTGGAAGACAGGGAATACGTGTAGATGGTTTCTTTGATGAAGGGTTTTTTACACCACAACCACTTAACGTTGAAAATATAGAAGGTACTGGAAATTGGAATAATGTAAGTCTAGACTATCCTGAAGCATTAGAATCAGGACCTCCAATCAATGATGAACGAATAATTAGGTTTTATGGTGACGGAATATGGGATGGTGAACTAGGAGAAAGACATTCTAAAGACATAATGTATGGTGAGTGGCCTATATCTGGAAAAAAAGCTACAGAAATGAGAGCTGTAATTTTACCCTCCAAATTGGCCAGTCAAGCCGGTGTTGAGATAAATGATACAATAAGTTCACTAACATTTTCATATGTTACAGATGTAAAACTATTCTCTGAAGAAATGCCAGGGTGTGACGCTAAAAATATTGAATATGGACCTGTGGATAATGGCCATAAATATTGTAGACTTAATATGACTGTTACAAATCTTACAATTGCTGCAATTTACCAAGAAAAAGGTGCTGGAAATCCTACCATCTTATTTGACCCTGTAATTATCTCTGCTGAATTACTAAGTGAAGCTCAAAAAACAACTTTAATGGATTATGATCATGGATATCTTGGTTTTGCCCTAGATAGGGACAAATTACCATCTCAGACTGCAGATGCTGCTGCTGATTACTTAGATGATTTATATGAAGAAGTTACCGAAAAAAGAATAACTGTACTGTATGCAGCCAATGGAACTTCATCAGTAACAAGAGAAAACCTGAATACGGAAAGTAAAATAGGTGTTTTAAGCGGTTCACAAAGTGAAAAAGATTGTAAGGATAAAACAATAAAAGCCCAATGTTTTGTTAGTAACGTTACCAATCTGAAAAATTTCGTGAACTCTAAGAATGAATCTATAGACTATTTCATCATGGAGTCTCAATACTTGGGGTCACGTGCAGAAATAAATGGAACTCTCGTAGATTCTTGGGGAGGATATGCTGACGGAGAAGTCGAACTAATTTATACTGACTTAATCCGGGGAACCATCATATTTCTGAATATATTCTTAGGCCTTGTTGGAATTTTTAATTATATTCTAGCAATACCAATTGTAGTCTTATCTTTCTCTGTATTGATATATGGATTACAATTGTCACTCGAACAAAGAAGAAGAGAAATAGCAATCCATCGTGTTATTGGAGGTACCCAAAAAGGTTTGAGGAAAATGCTTACTTCGGAAGTGATAATAGTTAGTACATTAGCATTTATTGGTGGCTATATCCTTTCAATAGGTATAGTTCCAGATTTACTATCTGCTGTTGGATTTATGGATTTCGAACGAAATAGTGATTTGGATGAATATAGATGGAATAACTTGGGCACACTTGCATTAACCTTCACAATAGCAGTCACAATAGGAATTGCTTGGTACTATGGAAGAACTAAGGCTAAAGAATTCCTTGAACAAGAAATCGAAGAAGGTGTCAAAAATAGTGTAAAGAAGGCTGAACCTAGGTTCTGGCTTCCTCTTATCGCCTTCATTATAGGCCTTTTAACCGGAATCGAAATTTGGATAGAAGATAATGGAGGCCTAGGAGGTATTGGAGAAGACGGCTTGATTACTAATTTCATAACGGATGGTCTTCTCAAAATATTCGCTCCATTCCTACTGTGGATTGGGGGTGCCATAATATTGGGCAGAATCGGAGCAAAAGGACCGGAAATTCTAGTTAAAATATTCGGAAGAACGGCCCTTCTATCTGATATTAAAAGGGGATTGACCAATTCTACCTCTTCAGACACTGTAAACAGATTAGCTGTTATCATGTTGTTGACATTATCTATTGTAACTTTAGCAGCTATACAAGGATATACTGGGACTGATGTAGATGAAAGAACAGCATCAGCAGATGTTGGAGCTGATCTGCAAATACAATTTGTAGATCCAATCTCTAAAGAAGAAGCTCAGAGCGCAGTAGAAAAAGCAATAGACAAATTAAATGACAATGAAATAAAAGAGATAAAATCTAGTGTTTCAGTCGGAACAATATATCCTACCACAAAAGGTAATTCTGGAATTATTACGACATATGTCATATTTGATAATTCTGAAAATACACTTATTTGGGATCAACAAGCAGTACCGGATAGAAATATTGATAAAACAATGAAAAAATTAGCGAATGATGGTTTCACTGCTGGTGAAGGTGCCATCAGTTTACTCGATTTACCTGAAGAGGATGATGGAGGGATAGGCCCTGAATCAGAATCTGAAAATTCCGGATTTGAATATAAAATTACCTTAGAATACCCCGAATATGTATTTAGGATGAATCAAAATTATAAATATGAAACATACGAATTAAATATTACTAATGGTTCATTGAAACAAAATTGGACTAATAATTTGACTGCTGGCTCTTGGATTGTTATAAATAACTTGGATAACACAACATATAACTTAACAATTGAAAGCATTATTGGAAATAATACATTACCAATTACTAGTGGAAGTAATTTCACTTTATTCCTTGAAATTCCACCATTTGTTGATAATACATTAAATTTTAATATAATAATTGACAATGATAATATAACACAAAATAAATTTGGATTTGGAGTAAAAAGTAGTAATCCCTCTCTTGAAATTGATTATGCAAATAGCACATTTAGAGAAACTCAAATTACGTATCTTGGGAAACATGAATGGATTCCAGGAATTTCTGCAACAGATACAAATAATGCTATAATTTTGGGGGAAAATTCATACAGGAAATTAGTAGGAGAAGATATAGCTGACTCTTATGTCTCTAATATTTGGTTTTTCGAATTGTGTGATCAAGGAAAAGAAGATTGTAAAAAAGCACTATCGAGAATTGCTAGTGAAATGACTAATAATGAAATAGTATTTAGTTCAGAAGATTGGGCATCATCCCACGAAGAAGTTGAAACAAATGGAGGCCTAATATTTGGTACACAAGGATTACTAAGTCTACAATTTATGATTTCATCTGTTGCAGTTGTAGCTTCAGCTTTTGTATTCTTATCTCTTGTCTTAGACCAAAGAAGCAAAGAATTAGCAATTCTCCAAGCTATAGGAGCAAGCCCAAATCAAATTAGAAAATTAGTCCTCTTTGAAATCTTATCTATAATTATTGTTAGTATGACTCTTGGAGTATTATTAGGAGTTGGAGTTGCTCAAACATTCAACGGATTTTTCTTTGTATTTGGATATATTTTCCAAATATTCCTAGGTAATGCAACACCGATAGATAGAGAATTGGTTTGGCCATGGGCTGAAATAATAATTGTAAATATTTCTGTTCTTATCGCCGTAATAATAGCTCTAGTATTGACAACCAGAAAAGTACTTAATGCAAATTTAGCAATGATCTTAAAGGGGGAATAGTGAGTAAAGAAAAACCTTTTGAACATACAGTAGGCCAAGGTAAACAAAGTGGAGATACTGAGGAAGAAATGCTAAATGCAGATATGAACTTTAAAAACACACAAATAAAGAAAAGTATATCTCCCGATAAAAATGAAATTCTGAATGCCAGTGGACTATATCACGTATACGAATCCAAAGCTTTAGAAGGAAATGTAGTAGCACTAAGAGGGTTACATGTTAGTGTCAACAAAGGCGAAGCTGTTGCCGTTGTAGGGCCTTCAGGCTCTGGGAAATCTACCCTCCTAAAATGTCTAGGAGGACTAATGAAACCTTCTGCTGGAGGCGTCATAATGGGTGGTGAAGCAATTACGCGTATGCAAGGCTCTGAACTTGTTGAAATGCGTCAAAAAACTGTTTCTTTTATTTTCCAGGAATCGAACCTATTACCTGATCTTAATGCATTAGATAATGTTGCACAACCACTAATTCATCAGGGTGAAATGATAAAGAGTGCTCAGAAAAAAGCTATGGATTTATTAGATTTCTTAAAAATGAAAGAAAGAGCATATGGAATGCCTGAAGAATTGTCTGGGGGAGAACAACAACGAGTCGCGATTGCAAGAGCACTAATCACTAATCCAAAACTTATTCTAGCTGACGAACCCACGGGGGCCTTAGATCCAATAACTAGTAGAGAAGTTCTTGGTTTATTCAAAGAATTACATGAAGAAAGAGATGTTTCATTCCTAATAGTTACACACAGTAGAGAAGTAGCTGCATTTGCAGATAGATCCTTAGAATTAAGAGATGGTAGATTTGTGGCTCAACACGGGAATACTGTTGATATTACAGATCTAAATGTCAGTCGGGAAATTATAATAGACGATACTGGAACTGTAACTTTACCTCCTGACCTTTTAGCAGAAATCGGTGGCTCAGGTAGATTTGAAATACCAACTGCAGAACAAAATGAAATCAGCTTTTCAAGAGTAGAAGACGAAAGAGTTGAGATTGATGAAAATACTACACTTATCTTATCTCCGATTTGCCCTGCATGTAACCATGATTACAAGAAAGATAAGATGCAAATGTGCCCTGAATGTGGATCTAGCCGGCCAATGGTTAATGCTGATTAACGTCTAGTAATAATCTAGGAGTATTATTATCAATAAGAGGTATATCATTATCATGTATTGGTTTAATAAAATCCCCATAGGATTCCAAATACTTAGGAATATTCAATCCCATGAATTTTGTAGGCCGAACCTTAGATAGAAGAGACATACCTGACTTAGCCAAATTACGAGCACCTATCAAATCTTGAATTTCTAAACTAGCCATTCTAATTTTCAATAAAGCAGCTCCTAATTTTATCAAGCCTTGTAGAAACATATGCTCACTACTATTTCTTACAGAAACAATCCATAATCCTTCCCAAGCTTCATGAGCTTCCCAGTAGAAATGATAATTGTAAAGATCAATTCCATATAAATAATCTTGATTATCAATCCATAAATCCGAATTCCACTTCGTTACCTCATCTTCTTCCGCACCAAAACTGTGCCCTTCAGGGCTGTTAGTTGGATGTGGATGAAGTCCAGGTACAAACCTATAGGGAGGAAACTCAGGCTTAGAATACCGTTTTTTTCCTATATTTAGATCTTGTTCAGAAGAAGCTAAGGGATAATCATTCATTTTCTATTATCTATACTTTCTTTAATTGCATTGGTAAAAGACAGAACATCTTCTTCATTATTGTAAAGATAAACACTAGCTCTAGCAGTTCCATCAATACCTCTTGAATTAAACCAAGAATGAACACAATGCATACCACTACGTATTGCGATGTTATATTCTTCATCTAAATGCATGGCTACTTCTGTAGGGTCCCATCCATCTAGATTAAATGAAAATATACCTCCTCTCTGGTTAGCATCAGATGGGCCTACTAAATTTAACGATTCTACATCACACAATTCTTTAGTCATTAATTTATTTAATTTATTCTCATGCTCTTGAATATTATCTCTTCCTATATTCATAATATATTCTGCTGCCGCACCAGAACCAATAGCTCCGGCATAATTCTGTAATCCAGCTTCAAAACAAGATGGAGGTGGTAATAATTTATAATCTTTATAGGTTGAATTAACAACAGTAGAACCTCCAACATATGTTGGAATTAAGTCTTTCAATTCATCAAACTTGCCATACAATGCTCCCATTCCACTAGGTCCACAAAATTTATGTGCACTAACTGCCGCAAAATCTACATCTAAATCTACAACATTAATTTCCTTATGAGGGGCTGATTGAGCAGTATCCATCATTACCTTAACTCCTTTATCATGACAAATTTCGACTATCTCTTTAGCTGGATTTGAATGACCATCTAAGTTTGAAGTGTGAACAAAACTGAATAATTTTGTTTTACTGCTTAGACTCTCTTTCAATGCTTCGATATCAAAAAAATAATTATCCTTGGCTGGTAATACATCATACTTTATTCCTTTG
This sequence comes from Methanobacteriota archaeon, assembly GCA_014240255.1. Lineage (GTDB taxonomy): Archaea > Thermoplasmatota > Poseidoniia > MGIII > CG-Epi1 > CG-Epi1. The sequence continues at coordinate 12,459 of JAAZXG010000004.1, read as the reverse complement.
TACTTAGCTAAGTGATGCCAAGGCACAACATTCGCGTTATGTTCTTTGTCAGAGGTTAGAACTTCATCACCTTTAGTCAAATTTAAACCGTTGGCTACAATGTTCATACTCTCGGTTGCATTCTTAGTAAATACAATCTCAGAAGGGCTTTCAGCACCCATAAATCTACGAAGACTATCACGAGCCATTTCAAAATTTTCTGTTACTTGCCAACTTAACTTATGAACCGAACGACCCCCACATGCCGGATAATTAGTATAATAATCAGTTATAGCATCTATAACAATCTGAGGTCTTAATGTCATGCAGGCACTATCCAAATAGACTGGTGAATCATCTGAATTCAGAATTGGAAAATCTTTTCTATACTTCGAAATATCCATAGCTGTTAACCTTTAACAACCGTATAATTTAAAGACCATCTTAAAAGGAAGCTGTTTTATAGTAGATTAAATACAATAAACTATGAGCTGCTTAACAAATCTACCAAATAGTTTAGAACCGAATCTTGAATGTGTTACAGACATAGCTAACTTTGGGCCTGTCGCAGCTTTATTGACAATCCTTATCGGATTTCCCTTGGTAAAACTGGTCTTAAAATATGTTAGACAGTTCTTTGAAAAATATGATTATATTGATGAAGGTATCGAGAATTTTCTCTTTAAGGTAGTTAGTGTAGGTCTTTGGTTAGTAATTATCCTAACAGCTGCCAATGAAGTGGGAATCAACGTCACCGGAATTGTAGCAGCCCTAGGTATCGTAGGACTAGCAATGGCTTTTGCAGCTCAAGATACTATTGAGAATATTATTGCAGGTATATTTCTTATGGTAGATAGACCATTTAGGGAAGGGGATCGGATATTGTTACCAAAGAAAATAGGAAGTTTGTATTCAGGCTGGGGAGATGTAAGTGAGATTGGGCTCAGAACAACCAGAGTACGTTCTACTGATGGAGTTCTTCTAACTATACCAAATAAATTACTAACAAAAGACACCATTGCTAATTTTAATCATAAAGACGACCGAAGGCTTCGAGTAAGAATCCGATTAGGATTAGTACCCACCTGGAAAAATGTATCTAAGGGAGAAGAAATCGTAGAAAATATTGCTAAAGGTCATGATGATATTTGTCAAGAAGAACCAAAACCACCTCAAATTGTGTTGAGAGATTTTGGAGACCAAGAAGTTATCATGGAGATTCGATACTATGTTCCTGATGCACCTCAAATGAGAAGTACTAAATCATATTTTGTCAAAGAAATTTTGAAACAATTCGAAGAACAGGGTGTAAGATTAGCCTATCCAACAAGGCTAATTATGAAAGAAGATATCGAATAGAGAACTTTATTATTATCCATCTTCTGGGATGAAATATGGCATTTGAAGTACCTGATTTACCTTACGACTACAGCGCTCTTGAACCTTACATAGATGAAGAAACTATGCGAATACATCATGACAAACATCATGCTGCATACGTGAACATGCTAAATGGTGCAATAGAAGCTGCAGGAATTGATGGGAAATCTGTAAAAGAATTAATTATTGATCTAGACTTAATTCCTGAAGCTCAACGTGGAGCAGTGCGAAACCATGGTGGTGGACACTTCAACCACTCTATGTTCTGGGAAATCATGAGTCCTGTTAATGGTGAAATGAGCTCAGAATTGAATACTGCATTGTTAGAAGCTTTTGGATCATTAGATGATTTTAAAGCTAAATTTCAAAATGCAGGAATGACACGATTTGGTTCTGGTTGGGCATGGTTATGTTCTAATAATGGTAAACTAGAAATATGTTCTACAGCAAATCAGGACAATCCTCTAATGGGAAATAAATATGGTGGTACTGACGGAGAAATACCAATTCTAGGTATAGATGTTTGGGAACATGCCTATTATCTAAATTATCAGAATCTAAGAGCTGACTACATCACTGCATTCTTTAATGTTGTCAATTGGGCTGAAGTTTCAAAACGCTACTCAGAAACTCTCTGATTACCTAGCTCAGCAACTAAATTCCCAATTAGTAAAAGACTCCCACCAAGGATTAACCAAAAAGTAAATTCAGCCATATCCAAAGAAATAGCTAAAAAAGTTGCCCAAATAGGTTCAAGCCCATAAAGTATAGAAGCTCTAACTGGATCCATATACTTTTGGTATATATTAACTAATACCAACGCTCCGAAAGTGCCAAAAATAGAAGACAATAACAAAGGATACAAAAACTGAGTGTCTGACAATAAACCTACAATATCAACCTTACCTACATCTAAAAACAGGAATAAGTCAAATAAGAGAATACATAAAAGAGTAGAGATAGTTATAGAAGTAAATGCAAGACCTATAGGAGATACACGCTTCGTAGAGATGTCTGTAAAAATTATATGACCTGCAATCATAAGTGCACATAATATGGTTAGCCATTCTGAGATATCATAATGCAATTGTGGTGGACCTTGAATAAAACCAGCTCCAAAAGTAGCTAATACGACACCTAAAATTAAACTTCTATTTTGTAATTTCCCACTATACCAAGCCAAAATCAATGCTGTAAAGAGAACATACAAACTTGTCAAGAAAGCGGAAACTGCAGGAGATATACCTGCTAAACCAACCATCTGAAAGACAAAACCTCCTAACATAAACATAGAAAGAATAAATCCATCATTCCATACTTGATAACCCTGTATCTCTTTCTTTAGAGATGGGACAAAAATAAAGAATAAAAATATAGCAAAACCAAATCTCAATGATACAAAAAGTGTAGATACAATATTAATTTGGTTACCAGAAGAATAAAATTCTGCGATATCTAACGCTTGTTTAAGCCAGATAAATGTCCAACCCCATACAATTGTGACTACAAAAAGAGCGAATGTAGCCTTCTGTTTCACACTACGCCTTGATCAAGCATAGCATCAGCTACTTTCAGGAAACCTGCTATATTTGCTCCAACAACTAAATTACCTTTTTGACCATATTCTGAAGCTGCATCAGCACATTGCTTATGAATTCCAGTCATAATTTGATCTAATTTTGCATCAACTTTTTCACTAGTCCATTCATCAAACGCTGCATTTTGTGACATTTCCAATGCCGATACTGCTACTCCACCAGCATTGGCAGCCTTTGCTGGACCAAATAAAATACCAGCTTTACTTAGTATTTCATATGCTGCAGGAGAAGTAGGCATATTGGCACCTTCACTTATTGCCAAACAACCATTTTTAACTAAATTCTTAGCACCTTTCTCTTCAATCTCATTTTGAGTTGCACTAGGTAATGCAATATCACAAACTTCACCCCAAGGCCTTTTTCCTTCATGATATTTTGTACCAGGATATTCTGAAACATATTCTTTGATTCGCCCACGTCTATTATTTTTCAAATCCATTATCCAAGCCAACTTATCTTCATCAATTCCATCCTTATCAAAAATATAGCCACTCGAATCAGACATAGTGATAACCTTACCGCCATAGTTCAAAACTTTTTGAGCACAAAACTGAGCAACATTACCACTGCCTGATATTGCACATTTTTTATCTTCAATGCTATCACCTTTAGATGCAAGCATCTCTCTTAAGAAGTAAACTTGTCCGTATCCTGTAGCTTCAGGTCTAATTAGAGAACCTCCCCAACCTTTACCCTTTCCAGTTAGAACACCTTCCCATTTACGAGTTAAACGTTTGTATTGACCAAACAGGAAACCTATTTCACGTCCACCAACACCAATATCACCTGCAGGGACGTCGATATTTGCTCCAATATGCCTAAATAATTCAGTCATAAAAGATTGACAAAATCTCATTACTTCTAAATCCGATTTACCTTTCGGATCGAAATCACTACCACCTTTACCACCGCCAATAGGTCTTGTAGTCAAAGCATTCTTTAGAATTTGCTCAAATCCTAAAAATTTGATAATACCTAGATTTACACTAGGATGAAAACGTAGTCCACCTTTGTAAGGACCAATTGCGCTATTGAACTCAACACGCATTCCTCTATTAACTTGTACTTCACCTTTGTCATCTACCCAAGGAACCCTAAACAAAATTACACGCTCAGGTTCAGTTAACCTTTCTAAAATACGTGCATCTTTGTATTTTTTATGTTTCTGAAATACTGGTTCCAGAGTTTCGAGGACCTCCCAAACCGCCTGATGAAACTCAGGTTGATCAGGATCTCTAAGTTTTACTTTATCAAAAGCTTCTTTGACATAGCTCATAGATATCTAGTTTGATAGAACTTAGTCTATAAAGATATCTGTAGTTTTACAAGGATTTTAAAAACTAAAGCTATCTTGCCAAAGAACCCATTGGATCCCACGGAGGAAGTCCTATAGGCTCAGCATTATATTGAGATATTATTTTCTTTGGTAAATGTTTTTTATGCACAACAACTTCATACATAAATTGATCAAACCATGGATCAGTCATTATATCAAATCCTTTTTCACCATGGTCTGCACCCCAACTATTCTCAACACGCCATTTTACAGGCATTTTATTTTTAAGATCTACGCCTGTGAAAAGCATAGCATGAGTCATCACACTATCACCATAATCTAATCTCTCAGCCTTATTCATATTAAAACTCGTATCAAAGAATTTATCAAATTCGAATAAATTTGTATCCATTACCCCATATTCTCTAGTAAAGAACTTACCAACATCACAACCAAACCATACGGGATCATCAGCTTTAATTGATTTAATTGTATATTTCTTTAACTCTTCTGTTTGTAAATTTAAATATCTAATAATATTACCGCCAGATACATTTCCCAAATATTCTACAGTATATGTTTTATTATATTCTGCAAAACTACGTGGGTCATTAATCAAGCAGACAAAATCATCTAAATTAATGCCGACATGTTCCTTGTAAAATGTATTAGGTGTTAAATCTGTAAATCGTTGAAATTTATCCTTCTTATTACGGATAGACCAATCAAATTTTTCAGGAGGTGTACCCAAAGTTATGCATAACATTTGATAAATTGTAGACATCTGCTTATCCTTCATTTTCCGTAAGGCTGCCGCTGTAGTTCCTTTTCCATGGGCTTTACGTAATTCCATTGCAAATTCTCTTAATTTTCTTGTTATCAATTTATTCATTTGAGCTGAATGGCTACTGTGATAACTCTCAGCCATAGCTTTCTTTGGAACTGTCCCATACTTCATCAAAAGATTAACGAACATATCCCACTGTCCTCCGTCCTGTATAGGGCTATCAAGAAGATGCATTACCAATCTTTCACCAGCTTCTTTATCTGCAGTCTCAATAATATTTTCTAAAAAATAATTAGATTTTTCAAGTTTATCAAAAAACATAAAATAGTTTTGTGAAAATTCAAAATTCTTTAACTTATATTTACGACCTAAATAAATCCTCAATAAATTTAGTCCTGCAAAACCCCAGCATCGCCCACTACGCATTTGACTCGTGGCCTTCATTTCACCTGAAACTTTATCCGAGAAAGTATGATCTATATCCCTAAAAGCTTCCCAGTTCATTGCTACCTTCCTAACATCTGTGCGAGTTGCAGCATTCATTGATACTTTAGCTGTTAAACTAGAATTGAAATCCTTACGGTATTTTCTAATATTTACATCAGTTACTGACTTTCCCATATCATATCATTAGTGGCCGATATAATTAACTATTTAGCAGGTAAATAATTAGACATTACTCTCTTCCAAATAGGTGGAAATAAGGCTAAATAAAAACAACCAAAATAACCAGTAGGTAAATTTGGTGCATCATCATAGGATCTAAGTGATTGATATGGCCTATTTGCGAACAGATGATGATCTGCATGTCTAGTTAATTCTACCAACACGTAACGACTAAGACGTGCATTTGACTGCCAACTTGTCTGCGGAGTTATTCTATCTTTAGCCTCTCTTCGTAGTCCCCAATGTCTAATATAATTTACATATTCCAATAAATATATTGCTACCGTACATTGACCAAGAAAAGCATATAGAAGCCGATCACCAAGAAATAGATATAATCCTATTAGGGTAGAAATCTCAATTAAAAGAAATAGTGAAGCCTGATTAAAAAATAAAGAATTACTACGCTTTGATGCAATCTTCCATGAAGAAATAAATTGCTGTGGTACTGTCCGTAAAAAGAAGTATTGCAACCCTTCATTGGCTCTAGCTGAAGCTGGATCTAAATCGGTACCTACATATTTGTGATGACCCTGTACATGTTCACTTTCAAAATGCATATATGTTGCAGTCCAAAGAAGCAAATATCCACTATATTTTGGAATACCTTTACGATGAATTAACTCATGAGCCACTACTATTCCAGAAATGCCAGTACTCAAACCAGTAGACAATGTTGCTAAAATCAATAAATATATTCCTGGATCTGATATGACAAAATAAAAAAAAGTACCTAAAGAGATGAATTGTAAGAATACATGGCAATACAAAATAAAATCAAAGAAAATTGGGCTTGCACCCTCTGAATTCTCATCTAATCCCTTACCCCATAATAAATCAAGAAGTGGGAAAATAACCAAACCAAAGAAGAGCGAGGTCCCTACATAGAAATCACCCATATAATTCCCAAATATTGCTGAAAAAGGAATAACCAAACTTAAAAAATAAAGAGGTTTAAAAGTTATTTTACTCATAATTATCTTATTCTTAAATAATGGAGGTCTTCATAAAGTTTCAAAGAATCCTCATAGATAGCTTTGTATTTATCTGGAACTTCTTGATTCTTAGAAACATATTGATTAAAACCTGTGGAATTTATTACGCCATCATACCAATATTTCCCCCAAACACCATCTGTATCTCGTGTACCTTTAGGCCAATTCAACATTTCATTAGAAAAATTTACTCCAATAATCTCACAAAACTTACTGAGAATATACTCCGGATTTATTAGAACATCTTTTGAATCAATTATAGGTGGTGTCTTTCCCGTCAATTGTCTAACATAATCAAATATTTCTTTTTGCTGTTCTAATCCTAAAAGATCACTTGTTATCTCTGAATGAATTTTACTATATGAGATAATCATATCTTTAGGATTTCTTATCAAAAAACAATTAATTACTTTTTCAATCCAATCACGATTCACACTGTCTAAAAGATGATGCGTCATATGTTTTTGATAATATATTTTATGTGAATCACTAATATCGTTAACTAATCCATGTGAAACTTTAGCGGAATCAATTTCACCATTTGATAGAACTTCATCGCGACCAGGATGTTCTATATTATTTCGGCTCAAATAGTGAGCATAAAAGGGTTCATCAATTACAAAAGTATCGGACCTATTTTCCCATGATCTCATCATTGCAGTCGAGATATTGCGAGGTCCAGACCACATCGCAACACGAATCATTAGAGACATACCTTTGATACCAAATCATTATAGTATGATTGGATTAGCTTAACTACTGAATTCGAACCTAACACATTTAATTCATGATCATCAATCTCATAAACAGGCAAAACACCTGCAAATGTTCCAGTTACAAAAGCCTCATCGGCATCATAAACTTCAGATAATGTGAAATTTTTCTCGTAAAGTGGAATGGAATTATCATTACAAATACCAATAATATTTTTCCTCGTAACTCCTCCCAAACAATATTCACCAGTAGAAGTCCAGACAGCTCCATCTTTAACGATAAAAAAATGAGTAGAATTACATGTTGAAACGTATCCATGTGGATCTAACATTATACCCTCATCACCACCTTTCCTTTTAGCATCAATACAAGCTTGGATACAGTTAAATTTACTCAAACTGTTAACTCTATGGTCTTGCATATCTGGAGAACCCCGAATAACATCTACTGAAACAAGCTTAATTCCATGTTCTATAGTTTCAGGATTTGGTTGTTTGTATTCCGGAATTACTACAATTGTAGGTCCTGATATTGTGAATTTAGGATCCTGATAAGGAGTTGATTTTATCCCTCTAGAAATTATTAATCTAACATGAACTCCATCTTTCATTTTATTATATTTTACAGTATCATACAGTATATCTTTAATTTCATCCAAATTTTTCTCAATATCCATATCAATCTGTGAAGCTCCCCAGAATAATCTTTCAAGATGTTTATCTAAAAAGGCAAATTTACCATTGTGCAATCTAATGCCTTCCCAAACACCATCTCCAAGTAAAAAACCACTATCAAAAACAGATATTGAAGCATCCTGTCTTGGATAATATTTACCATTAATATATATTGAAATTTCGGAATTTCGTGGATCTTCTAAATAATCATGAGTTCCAAAACTATGATTCATTTGCTAACTCCACTACATCATCTGCACAGCCCCAAGAAAGTGTAACTCCTGAACCTCCATGACCATAATTATGTATCATAGGTCTTCCAAGTAATATTTCTTTTTCAAGCCTAACTTCGCTCCTTCCAGGACGTAATCCTACCATGTCTTCTATTATCTCAGCATTCTTTAACTCTGGTATTAGCTTAGTACATTTTTCAAGAATATAATCTCTATCTTCTATTCTGCTATCTAAACTCCAATCATTACTTTGAGCTACACCCCCAAGAATCATGTCACTGCTCCTAGGTACTATGTAAGCTAAAGTCGAAATTTGTTGATCTAAATGCATTTCTTTAATATTTGTTTTAACGCGTATTATTTGCCCCCTCACTGGATACACCTCATCATCATTCACCAAAGCTCTAGATTCAAGACCAGTACAATTAACAATCAAACTATACTCATCACTTATATTTGAAAAACTATCAACCTTCTTTATCCTCTTATTTCCACCAAGTTCTTCATAACGCCGCATAAGCCATTGAAGATAAATCGGCATTTCAATAACGGGTGTAATGAAAGAAAAACATTCGACATACTTTTCAGGTAAACCCTCATTTAACCTTTTGAAACCATCTACAGATTCTTTCCAAACAGGGTCTGATTGTTCCTCTCTAAAATATTCATAAGTTTGTGTCATAGAAACTCCCGTCTGTGGAAAACGTGAAAGCACCTTGAGTACATCATATGTTTCAGAACCCCAGATATTTGTTTTTTCAACTGGAGCTGATAAAAAAGGATACCATAATGCTGCAGCAATATCAGAAGTAGTATTTGGTGAAAAATCAGAGGACCATATTGTCACCTGCCAACCATTTTCCAAAAGACGAATAGCTGAAGATAAACCACTGACACCTGCTCCAACAACAAGGCAATGACCACTACTCACAATACCCCTTGAACCTACTATGTTATGAATTTATGCTCAAAACAAGTTAATTTTGTGTCCCACCTTTTTAGGTTTTTTAGCTATAGTAGAACATTTGATAATATATCCTCTATTAACTAAAAAAATAATATAATCCTTTTACCGTTAACTTTATATATTATGTTTTATAGTTTGTACTATGTTAGGATACCTAAAATTTGCCGTTGTCTTTTTGCCTTGGGAACTTATTGTCTTGCCAATTTTAGCATATATATTCTAATCAAAAAATAAATAAACGAGGAAATCTATGTTCATTTTTTATAACATTTTAAAATTATCGATAAGTATAATAGAAAAAATAATTAAGGGCCTCCTTTTCTAGTAATTGTGAATATTACCGAATATTGGAAAACCATCATAGGAATTACTTTAGGTTTATCATTCTTAGTATTTGGTTTAGCTTTTTGGAATAGTGCAACAGCTGATGACTACACTTCGCATTTGAACAATAAAACTTATGTTATTGATAACTGCCAACAGTATATGGATTTGGGATCTATAATAGACAGAGATGAATGTTTGCAAAAGAGAAAGATTGGAGGAACCTTTCTTGGTTCAGGAATCTTAGTTCTTTGGGCTACAATTTACATCAACAAAGGCTATTTGGAAAAGATAATGAAAGATAATAACATACTATAGACCAAAAAAATATTTTGAAAATAGCTTATATACGCCAATAATATGAACGAATATGAATAAAATCCCTATTGGAACAATTATCGTTGGAATTATTCTCCTCATAGTTGGTTTAGTACAAATTATGAGTTTAGGAACCGATTTTGAAGATACTCTAGAAGCTGGAATAGTCTATGAGGGTGCTGATGGTGAAATGGATCTCAAAGAATACCAAAGTGAAATCGGTATTGTAATACACATAAAGAGCACATATGAAGGTGGAAGTTCTGGTGGATTTAATGAAAGACATGGAAATAATACTTGGAATTTGACCGAAGATGACTGTAATCTTGTTGGAACATTTACATTAATACATAATGAGGATAATACTGAAGCCTTCTATCCTGATTGTTACTATATTGACGATGATGGAAGCTCAGCTGGTGATGGATGGATCGCAGTTGGCTGGTTGTGTAAGGAAGAGTCTAGTGAGGATAATAGAACCTGGAGAAAAGACACATCTTGCCCTGACGGGACTTATACATGGAATACTGGTGGTGAAATTGTAATGGCTTATGATTTAGACCTTCTTATTGAGGGGATTTTTGGAATGCTTGGCACACTTTTCAGATCAGCAGGAGCATGCTGTTGTGGCGTTGTTGTTCTGATAATAGGAATAATTTTAGCTTTCGTTTTACAAGATAATCAGGCGCAAACTTTTGATACATCTAGTAATCATCCTTTGACAAGTAACAAGGATGATGGATTCACGTCCTATGAAAAGAAAGGTTGGGATGAACAAGAAGATTATATCAGAAAAGACACATCCGAAGATGAAACAACTGAAAAAGAAGATTCAGAGGAAGAAACTAAAAAGAGTCGAAGTGGAGAATACGAAATGCCTCCACCTCCTGGAAACTAATGGTGAAAATTACTAGAGTTGGGGAAGAACCTTCGCTTAAACTTAGTTGTCCAAAGGGCTGCGGACCATTGAAATATGGTCGAAGCCTTGATATTATTCGAAAAAGTACACATTGTAAAAAATGTAAGGGCATTATGTTATCTAAAAATGAGATTGAAAAATGGGAAAAGAAGAAAATTCCTGTAAATAATAAAATGAAAAAAAATGAATTGCTCGCTTTCCTGAACGCAGCAACTGACGGGCCCTTAGATTGTCCTAAATGTTCTAGAAAAATGAAAGAAATACATTTAGAATATAAAAAATCAAGAACCATGTCTAGACACGAAGATATGGCAAAAAATCCAAAAGGAATGGCTGGAGAGATAGCTATTGATTGGATTCCTATAATTGGAGCATTATTTCAATTTACTAGATTTATAGGAGAAGTAGGAGAAGATTTAACTAAAGGGAAACTTGAGAAATCTGTTACAATTGATGGGTGTGCTTCCTGTTTTATATTTTGGTTCGATCGAGGAGAAATAGTCCAAATAATGGGCAATAATGTTACGACTAAGTCTAAAAATCCAGATGTTAATATCGCTCCACCTAATACTCAACCTACTTCAGGAGTTGTTACTGTTTCTAAGTCTGAAGTTAAATGAAAAGACTAATTTGCTGATTGAATACGATAGGCTCCAACGGCAATTGCAATAATTACAGTTAAAGCTAAAATATTTGCAATAATTATAGCAATAGACTTTTTGATAATTCCATAGGCTAACCATAAAAATAAAGATATTGCAATAGCAGTAAAAGATGGCACACTAATTCCATCAGCCTTCTTATCAACCCAAATTCGTTTAACTTGAGGATACCATCCCAAAACGCCAATAACTCCAGCAAGTAATCCAATTCCTTCTACCCAATCCATATTTTCTTGATTTGTCAACCTTATAAATAAGGATAAGTTAGACTACTAATGGAAAGATTACCATTCTTTGTTTACGGAACTTTAATTCCAGATCAACCAAATTATTACCTTTGGAAAGATAGTATTGCAGATACAAAAAATGGCATAATCAAAAATTACCAATTATTCGATATGGGGCATTATCCTATGATCTTACAATCTGAAGGAAATAATGTTCATGGCATGCTAATGTATGTTAATGATGAAGACTACGAGAAAATAACTAAGATAATAGATAATTTAGAAGGATATAATCCTGAAAACCACGGTAATTCAGCCTACAATAGAGAAATGCGTGACATTGAATTAAAAAATGGAGAATCAGAGAAAGCCTGGATCTATATAGGGAGTAAAGAATATGTCAAAGAAGAAAACAGCGTTAAGAATGGAAACTGGGTAAAACATATTTCTAAGAAAGAAGGAAACAAAGATTGGTGGAAAGATACGGAAACTGTTGCTGGACTGCATGAAAAATAGAATTAAGTATGAAGGCTAATATAATCAAATATACTAAAACATATAATATTAACAATAATACTAAAATAATGGTTTTTACTATTATTTAGTAATTTACATTATTTAATCAATTATACTAAAACACATTATATTAACAATAATACTAATATTTATAAATCTCTGGAATTTTGCGTAACTCTAGGGGTTTCCGTGTTTTTCAGAGATCTATGTTAAGCTTGCAAAAA